>ONMU01000002.1 GCA_900319035.1 uncultured Bacteroidales bacterium | reverse complement strand
GCACCGGTAACCATGTTCTTTACATAGTCAGCGTGGCCCGGGCAGTCTACGTGTGCGTAGTGACGGTTAGCAGTTTGATACTCTACGTGAGCGGTGTTGATAGTAATACCACGCTCTTTCTCCTCAGGAGCGTTATCGATAGAATCGAACGAACGCTGCTCAGACAGACCCTTCTTTGCCAATACAGTAGTAATAGCTGCGGTCAGAGTCGTTTTTCCGTGGTCTACGTGACCGATGGTACCGATGTTAACGTGCGGTTTCGAACGGTCAAATTTTTCTTTTGCCATAGTAATTCTTAATTTTTATTAACGTTAATAAACAAAAATTGTTTAATATTGTCGTTTTACTTAAAAAAGGTCGGTCAAGTTTGACCGTTGACCAACCTTATTATTTAATCGCGTGAACGCGAGAGAGCTGCTTCCGAGAGTTGAACTCGGGACCTCATCCTTACCAAGGATGCGCTCTACCAGCGAAAGACGGGACTCAAACCCGCGACCCCCAGCTTGGAAGGCTAGTGCTCTATCGACTGAGCTACTTTCGCGTCGCGAGCAGCACTGCCGCGTTGTTGTGTGGGTGCGGATGGATTCGAACCACCGAAGTCGAAGACAGCAGATTTACAGTCTGCCCCATTTGGCCACTCTGGAACACACCCATTTTCAATGTTCACCTTGTTTGACGCTTCGCGTTTGACTTCGTTTGTTTATCAACTGTTTCAAACCCTCAAACTTTCAAACTTTCAAACTATTTCGATTCTCTGAATCGAGAGCCTCTAGTCGGACTCGAACCAACGACCGCTGGATTACAAATCTAGTGCTCTACCAACTGAGCTATAGAGGCAAAAGCATTTACGATTTGACGATTTACGATTTACGATTTTGACTCCGCTGAGCACCATCTAAGTAATTCGTTCGATCGAAAGCGGGTGCAAAGGTACTGCTTTTTTTTGATATAGCAAAATATTTTTGAAAAAAAATGCAAAAAAACGTCATTTTTGTCATTTTTGGTCGTCATTTTGCCCTTTTGCACGGGGATGTGTCGCCATATAGACCCTTTTTATCTGTTCGAAAGTGGTATGCGTATAGACCTGCGTCGTGCTCAAAGAGGCATGTCCGAGAAGCGTCTGGATCGTACGGATATCCGCTCCATGATCCAACATCGTCGTAGCGAAAGTGTGACGAAGCACATGCGGTGAGTGTTTCTTGAGCGTGCTGACCTCTCCCATACGCGTGCGCACGATATTATATAATGTGTATTTCGTCAGTCCGGGAAAGAAAGCGCCGGTTTTGGATTTTATCATTTGGTCATTTACCATTTGTTCATTTACCGTTTGCTCATCTCGCCATTGGATATACGTTTGGATCTGCTCCACGAGAGATGGACCGATGGGCACGATGCGCTCTTTGCGGCGTTTACCGAAGATACGGATCTGTCCTTGCGCAAGGTCGATGTCCGCATCGGTCAGACCAAGCAACTCCGCCTGACGCATTCCTGTTTGGTACAACAGAGAGATGATCAGCTCATCCCGCAGAACGTTGGTGCTATCCGTGTGCTTGGCAGAACGACCTGTTTCGGTGGTCGGAACACCCTGCGGAGTGCTATTGAGCGCACGGTTCACCTCTTCCTCGCGGAAGAAAACAGGCAGCGGTTTGTCCACTTTCGGAGGCGTTATACGACGGGTGATATCTTTGTTGACCAAGCCCTGCCGCAACAGCCATTTATAGAAGCTATGCAAGGCGGAAAGCTTGCGTTTGACGGATCTGGGCGACTGTTTCTGTTCCTCGATGAGATAGAGCATCCATGCTTTGATATCGTCCTCTCCGGCTAAATCGGTCTGGAACTCATCCGGCTCCAAACCCAAGAACGTGCAGAAATCCCGCAGGTCATCCCTGTAGGCTTCCACCGTCCGTGGCGAGTACTTCCGCTCGATAGCAATATAATCCAAAAAATGCTGAATCATGCTGCAAAGGTACTACAAAAATGGGACATATGCAAATAAAAATAGAAAAATTATGATTTATCCGTCCCCCAAAAGATAAAAAATAGAGAAAAATAAAGAAAAATGCGCTTTTTTTAAAAAAAATTTGGTCAATTCAAAAAAATGTTGTACTTTTGCAGTCGCAAAAGCTTATTGAGCGCGTGTGGCTCACTACCTGCGTCTGGTTGCATTCCGTTTTTACTCGTTGCAATTCAGCGGCACAGAGGTAAGGCTGAACGGAAGTCTTATGTTAAGAGCGGGGTTTAACACACACCAACTCAATTTTACGCAGCCTGCCCCAATTCATCGGGCGGGCTGATTTTATTACATAGACTCTCTTACGCCCCATCCACTCTATTTTCAGTTCCACAACTGCACACTGCAATGAATTGGCTTTCGTTATGTGCTTTCTTTCCGCTACTCGCGTTAGAGCGTTTGGGTAATTGTTTACTACTTGTTTTCATACTTTAGAAAATCTTTGCAAAGGTACTACAAAAATGGGACATATGCAAATTTATTTTTGATAAATCGTGCAATGAACAGACAATTTTATGTGAATTTGTGATTTGTGTGAAACAATCATTCGAGCGAAGCGAGATAAGAATTTGTTCCCCTAAAAAAGATAAAAAAGAGAAAAGAGGAGAAAAATGCATTTTTATTAGAGAATCGGCGGTTTTTTATGGAAAAAATAGAAAAGAAAAGTGAATAATGAAGAAAAACTTGCACAACTCGATTTTTTTTAGTATCTTTGCACCCGTTTTTGGGTGCATAGCCAGTGCAAGACCCAATAGTATTAACCACAAATGACCAAAAAATATGGCAAGTATTCAAGACATCCATGCGTTAGAGGAGAAGATCTATGACGCAGTACAGGAGTACATCGACAACCCGAATGGGTATGAACATGCGACATTGCACGTCTATTTAGACCGCGATAAAATGGAGTATCAAGCAGAAATGGAAGACAATCTGCAAGGATCTGAAGATGATGGCATCTATTCTATTGAAACACTCGTGCGCGAGGGCGATGATGGCTTAGAGCCGGATAACGATCGCGCAAGTGACATTGCAAATAGTTGGATATTCCTCGATTAACCAAACCGCTCAACCACAAACGACCAACAATGAGCGTAAACAACAGAACTATGGCAACGAGAATCCCAGCAGGTGGTGGCTTTGGTCGGCCTGTGGCATCTGCCGGGTGTTGCCTTTTAAGAAGAAATTAAATAAGTAAGCTATGGCAAATATTTTAGACGCGATTCTCAATATTGCAAAAGACAGTAGTCAAAAGTTAAGTGCATCTACGAATACGCATAATCGTTTACATGCAGCAGGTGAACCATTGGAGGACTATATCAAAGATGCGTTTGCAGGTACATTTAATCTTGATACCACCACAAAAAATTCTAAACAATCTCAAGTGTTTTCTTACGGTGGTGGAAAGAATAATCCACCTGATGCCATTATTAGAAACGGAGATGCTATCGAGGTTAAGAAGGTAGAATCTATCGGCGGAATACCACTTAATAGCAGTTATCCTAAAGCAAAACTATACCACGACGATCCACGCATTTCCTCTGACTGTAGGAATATAGAAGGAGGTACTTGGTCTGAACGAGATATTATCTATGCCGTAGGCAATGTAAATGGAGCAAATATCAATGCAATTACATTCGTATATGGCAATATATATTGCGCAAGTAAAGAATGTTATGAGAAGACATTTAATGCAATAAAGGAAGGCATATTAAAGAGTGTAGATTTGGAACTGGAATCCACAAATGAATTAGCACATATAAATGCTGTTGATCCTCTTGGAATTACTTATTTTCGAGCACGAGGCATGTGGGGTATAGAACATCCTCTTAAAGTCTTTAAATATTTATTCCAACACAATACACAAAATCATTTTGAGTTGGTGGCTATTATACCAGCAGACAAATATAATAGCTTCGCAAATTTGCATTCCTTTGAACAAGAAGCGCAACAAATAGCTGCATTAAAAATTGAGGATAAACAGGTGAAAAATCCTAACAACACGGCAGAATTGATTAACGTAAAATTGATAACGTACGTTCTATGACTCTAATTAGTCTATTTAGTGGAGCCGGTGGTCTCGATCTCGGTTTCCATAAAGCAGGATTTCGCACTGTTGTTGCCAATGAATACGATGCGAAGATTTGCCCTACATTCAAAGCAAATTTCCCTGAGACACATTTAATAGAGGGCGATATACGTAAAGTAGATGAGAGCGTATTCCCTAAACATGTAACAGGTATCATCGGTGGTCCTCCGTGTCAATCATGGAGTGAAGCCGGTACTCTGCGTGGCATTGAGGATGCACGCGGACAGTTATTCTTTGAATACATCCGAATCTTAAAAGCAACGCAACCACTATTTTTCGTAGCAGAGAACGTATCTGGTATGTTAGCTTCACGGCATTCTGCTGCCGTTAGCGGTTTTATGCAGTTGTTCGATGAAGCGGGATATGATGTTAATCTCAAAATGCTGAACGCAAATGATTTTGGTGTGCCGGAAGACCGTGATAGAGTTTTCTATATTGGTTTTAGGAAGGATCTTGAGATACATGATTTTAAGTACCCAACTCCATTGGAACATAAACCGACATTGCGTGAAGCAATATGGGATTTGAAAGATAACGCAATACCTGCTTTGCCACACAATAAGACCAATGGAAGCGCGTGTGCAGTTCCTAATCACGAGTATTTTACAGGAGCATATTCACCCATCTTCATGTCGCGTAATCGTGTTCGCAGTTGGGATGAACCGGGCTTTACGGTGCAAGCGAGTGGCCGACAATGTCAGTTGCATCCACAGGCACCGAAGATGATTAAGGTGGAAACGAACAAGCAGATTTTTGTTCCCGGTAAAGAAGATTTGTATCGTCGTATGTCTGTACGTGAAGTGGCTCGTGTGCAGAGTTTCCCGGATGACTTTGTATTCATCTATGACGAAGTAGATTATGGTTACAAGATGATTGGTAATGCCGTGCCTGTAGAGTTGGCATATCATGTAGCCACATCAGTAAAAACCGCATTGCAACAACATCACGCACTATGAATGTAGTATCTTTTTTCGCAGGTTGTGGCGGACTGGATTTAGGTTTCGAAAAAGTTGGTTTTAATGTTGTTTGGGCAAATGATTTTGAACTAAGTGTTGCCGAGACGTACAAACTGAACCATCCGAAGACGCAATTTGTGTTAGAAGATATATGCAAACTATCAGCAGATGATATTCCAGAGTGTGACGGTTTTATCGGTGGTCCTCCCTGCCAAGCATGGAGTGAAGGCGGTCGTAATTTAGGATTGAAAGACGAGCGTGGTCGCGTGTTCCTGGAATATATACGCATCATCCAAGCAAAGAAACCCAAATTCTTTGTAATTGAGAATGTAGAGGGCATTTTGTCAGATACGCACATAGCTGCTTTCAATTCATTTATTACCTCATTATATTCAGCCGGATATGTTGTGACTTATGCACTACTTGATGCCAAGGATTACAAAATACCACAAGACCGGAAACGAGTGTTTGTGGTCGGTATTCGTCAAGAACTCAATAAGGCATGTTTGCTGCCGAATCCTACTACAGATCATCCCATTACGCTTCGACAAGCGATTGGAGATATAAAAGAACAACCTCAATTCTATTCTGAGAAAGATGTAGTAAATCAGCAGTACACAAGTGTTCTAAATCACGATGTCTATAATGGCACATACGATGCTCGTTTCATGGCGCGTAATCGTGTGCGTAGTTGGGATGAAGTTTCGTTTACCATACAAGCACAAGCAAAGAATGAGCCACTGCATCCACAAGCGCCGAAGATGCAGTTTGTGTCTGCCGATAAACGCATATTTGCAAAAGGTTCAGAGCATCTGTATAGACGGTTAAGTGTCAGAGAGTGTGCGAGAATACAAACATTTCCGGATAGTTTCCGCTTTGTGTATTCAAACATACTGGATGGCTATAAGATGGTAGGAAATGCTGTCCCACCACGATTGGCAGAACAGATTGCATTGTGGATTAAGAATACGTTAAAATAAACAATTAGAATAGAATATAGTAAAAGAAAACCCACATCGGTCTTCACAGAGGGATGTGGGAAACTTTACAAACTTAAAGTGTAAAATTTATGTATTATGTCACAATTTTACGCAAAGACTGCGTAAAAGTTGCGCAAAGGTACAACTTTTTTTTGACATATGCAAATTTTATTTGATAAATCTTACAATCAACCCACATTTTTGTGTGAATTTGTGATAGAGTGAATACTCTATCTATGTGGTATGTAATAAAAAAAGGAGCGAAAAACTCGCTCCTTTTTTCATTGTTTCTTCACGCTTTGGTACTCCTCGACGGTCTTGGTGGTGATGGTCGTTGCGTTCTTGGTGCTATCCGATACCTGCGTGTACGTCGCCGTAGTAGAGATCGTTCGCCATGCTTTGCACGAGGTCATGCCAAAGGCGAGGCTAATCGCAACTACCGATATGAATAAAAGTTTTTTCATCTTTCTTTTTGTTTTGGTTAATAAATTCCGTGATTTTCTCGCGGTCTTTCGGATTGCTTACGAGCACGCACCCTTTCGAATGTTCGGGCTTGGTTCCTCCATGAATCCTAATCCCGCTCCGTCCGGGCACGTTGCCGATAAGCGGCATCATCTTCTTGAACCGCGGTGAGAATGTGATCGAGACCGGATAAGTTCCTACCGGTATGATGTAGTCCGCATTTTCGAGCGTTGCGATGTCTCGTTCTCCCACTCGCATCGTTCCACGTACCGCATTATTCTTTCGGCTGATTCTCGTTAGGTGGATGGTTGCCATACTGCTTGAATTTATACGTGTAATCAATTCCAAAAGCCGACTAAGAGGCTCTCGTGGATCTCGCCCTGCGGAGCGATGTACACTCCGCAGAACAAGAGCACTAATCCGCCAATCGCCAGTATCGCTGCTGTGATGAGTTGGATACTAAGTTTCATGGCTCACCTCCTTAGCCGTTGTGCTCGGTATCGTACGCCTCTTTCTCCAGCTTCCAGAGGAAGGCTTTCATGGTTTTTACACCATCCGGCTGATCCTTCTGAGCAGCGAACGCCATCTGGTCGGCAGAAATCTTCGAGAGGTCCTTGGCACGAGCGGCTACTGCTGCTGCCACCGCCGAGAAGCGGTTACGCTGTCTTACCTCGTTGGTGGTTACCGGAGTCGAGCGCTCGTACGAATCCGCCTTGCGGAGATAGATGCGAGTGCAATTGGGGTTGGTGGTTGCGGCGGTTCGGTGGGTACCGATGAGGTAATCACCACACTTGTGTCCGTCTTTCTTTTTGGGTTTAGCGAGTGCGCCTTGCACATACTCGATACCCGGAGCATAGGTTACTTTTCCCATAATGTTTAGGTTTAATGAATAATGAATAATTAATAATTAATAATGAATATCTCTTTTCTTTAACGCCGTAGAGATTATGCGGCGGGTGTTGTTCGCGCAATTATGCGCGAAAGATGCAAAATGCACAGCTACTTTCGGCAGGGTGTCGGTTCGGGGAGACAGCCCCGAAAAGTGGACAGATGCGGAAAGCAAAAGGGATTTTGAAAACCTCGTTAAAACCTTGTTAAAACCTTGTTAAAAATGCGCGCTAATTTTACAGGGGTTGGGAGGAGGGAACGGGGTGTTTCCGAAATCCGATGCAAAGGTACGATGAACAAATTGGGTTTTGCAAATTTTTTGCGCAAAAAAATTCAAAAAAAATGCAAAGTGAGGGAGCGGGCAATCAAATTGCCCTGCAAAAGAAGAAAGATAAGATGTCCGGATCAGATCCGGACGCAAGGGACAAAGGGGGTTCTTAGCCCACAATGGGCACGATTATGCAGGCATTTTCTTAGCCGCAAGGGCACGATAAATTCACAAATCACAGATTCACATACGCAGTGTGGGTTCTGAAATATGCCATAATATAATATAATAATATATATATTATATATTTATATTATGACCGTTTTGATGGGGTACATGGGATGTGTGAAAGTGTGAAGTGTGAACGATGGTTTTAGGCTGATTGTAAAGTCGGGTTTAGCAAAAAAGATTTTTATTCAAAAAGATTTGGAGATATGAAATATTTGTAGTATCTTTGCAGTCGAAAAGAGAGGAAAAAATCCAACTGATTGATATACAAAGGAAACCACTTTTTGAACAACATCAGCAGTCACTACAATCTGTTGATGATGGGATTATCACCCCTATGAGTTCGAGCCAACTACAACATATAATGTCTCAAGTCCGCACCAGTATCGAACATGACGAGGCGATGGGCAAGCTAATCTTGGCAAATGCAGCCGAGAAGCGTTTGCTATTGGATGCGATGGAGGAGATGCAACGTGAGAATGAAGATTTGCGCGCGAATCAGAAAGTGGAATACACGTATAACATAGAAGGCGATTATATAAACCAACAACAAATAATTCCATTGAACAATGAGCGAGGTGACGAATAATTTTTACATCAGCGGCAATTACATAGCCGAACAGAAGATCGAGACCCAGAACATCATCTATGGTCAGGAGGGCTCGCGCGAGCACGTGAATTCCATATATCCGCGCAAGGGAAAATACCAAGAGGTAGTGGAATGGCTGGAGAAAAAGAAGCAGAAAGGCGAAGATTTATATGCAGGTTGCGGTTACAACCGCAGCGAGTTATGCAGGAAATTAAGTAAGATCTTTGGATGGGAAGTGGATGAAAGTGGTCTAAGAAAAGCAGAAAAATAACGATTCGGAAAAATTTCCGAACGTATCCGAAGAAAAAGCAGTACTTTTGCAGCGTCAAACGAAAAAAGGTTTGGCGCTGTGATTTTTTTATTAACCGCGAAGTTTGGGCTTGGGTACCCGAGAAGCGCTTCACCAACTGAGCACAAACATTTCGCAAAATGAAAAAGCAAATTATCTTATGCGTGGATCTGATCACGCGAATGAAAAAAGGAGATCTCCAAGTGTTGGACAGCCGTAAAGGAACACTCTTCCGTAACGAGGATGACAAGTTCACTTTTACCGAAAAAGGCGCGTTGCCGCGCGAGGTACATCCGGAACTGCACTGGCGAGTGTTGGACAAATGCCGCTATGGCAAGGTGAGTGCCAACAATGCACATGTCAAGTTGGAGTTGTATATCCCGCATGGGGATTACGAGAATGGTCGTGATCTGGCGGATATCCTTGCACAGCAAGTGGAGCAGATGGGCGACAACCTCGGTGAGATGGATATGGAGCAAGTGGTACGAAGTATCCGTGCGCTCAAGAAGGAGGAGGAAGTATGGTGATCGTAGCTTTGCGGGAAGGTGGTAGTCCGTGTAGCACGGACTGCCCCTTCTACACCGAGACAGGCAAAGTGACCGGTGTACGAGGTGTGCCACTCAAGACCCATTGCCGCATGACGATGAACCCATGGATGGCAGATTGTGATGTCTATAACGTCCGGTGCATCGACAAGATGGAAGTGAGCGAGGAAGAGTGGAAAGCGATGCAGAGAGCTGTACGCAAAAAGGCTATCCGGCAACGGAAACTCTATCCCGAGGAGCACGAGGAGATACACGCCGTCGGATGTGAATGGACTCGCCGGTTTAGAACCGGAGCAAGCCAGCCATGCGGCGACAAGGGTAGATGGAACGCCACCAAATCAAGTGGAATTAAAAATTAAAAATTACGAATTATGTTTCAATATCAAGAAAAAGTGAATGCGGGAGTACCGCAATTATGTACTAAAGAGAAATGGGACGAGCTGATTGACTCGCCCGCAGTGACGAACATCTGTAAGCGTATCGCAGGGCTGGATGAGAAAGCAGCGGACTACGCGGAACGCAAACAGGCATTGAAGAAGCGGTTGCCTATCATCATCCCGCACGCCGCCTCTTTCAAGAACGGGAAGCGCGTGAGCGCGGATGCTGTGCCGAGCGGATTGGCGATGTTAGATGTGGATCACATAAACCAGCCTAAAGACTGGTTTGACCGCTGCGCTGAAAGAGTAAAGACCGCTTACGCTGAAAGACCGTCCTACGGACTGAAAGACTTTTTTGAAGAGAACGGGATTGTGCTGGTGGCTATCACGGCGAGCGGACATGGGTTGCGAGTGATTGGAAAGAGAGAGCAGGGAGAGAGCATTGAGGCGGCACAGATGCGGATGGCGCAGGTGCTCGGGATAAAGGAGTACGACGCGGTGACGAAAGATTTGGCACGGGCAAGCTATGTGGTGCCGAGGGAGTATATACTCTACGAAGACAGGGAGGGATTGTTCTCCGACCTGACGTTCGGAGCACCTGACAAAGAAGAGACACCGGCATTCGATGCCGGGCTAACGGACGGAGAGAAGCCGGATACTATCCGGCAAAATGAACGCAGTCTATTGGCACTGCCGCCGCATACGGAAGACGAGGAAAGTCTGACCTACAGAGGGATACCATATAAAGAGATCGTGGAGCAGTTGATGATCGCGACGGGAAATGGTGGCGGAGCAGTGCAGGGTGAAAGGAATACGGTGTATTTCACGATGGCGAACTACATGCGCTATATCTGCGATTTTAATGCCGATTTGCTGCTGAGAGTGCTGCCTGATTTCGGGCTGTCAGAGAGTGAGCGCAAAGGCGTGATCAGTTCCGCTATCGGTCGTCCGCGTAAGAGCCAAACACCGATGATTTTGGAGGGAGTAATCGCCATGTGCGAGAGAGAGATAGAAGCCTCTTCCCAACCCTCCCCTGAAGGGAAGGGAGCTAAATCCACCGCACTGCCCCTCCCGGAGTTGCCGAGACTGTTGAAGTTGGTGTGCCGCAGACTGCCTGCTGATTATCGTCCCGCTATGGTCGTTGCTTCGCTACCTGTACTCGGTACGCTTGCAACCGACATCCGATTCGAGTATCTGGATCGTCAAGTGCAGTCGCTTTCGTTCTTCTCGTGTATAACGGCTCCGGCTGCATCAGGTAAATCGTTCATCCGCAAACCGATTGATCTGCTGCTCACACCCATCAATGAGCAAGATGCGATTGAGCGCGAGAAAGAACAAGCCTACAAGGAAAAACTCCGTGCCAGCAAGAACAGCAAGAACCAACCCGAAGACCCGCACGCATGTCCGCGTAATAATGGTATCGCCATTAGTATCGCCAAGCTGCTGCAACTGCTGACCTATGCAGAAGGCAAGCACCTCATCGGCATCGGTGAAGAAATGGATACGTTGGTGAAATCGGAGCGCGCCGGTGTTTGGAGCCAAAAGAGCGATATTTATCGTCTCGCGTTCGACAATGCTGAGTATGGTCAAGCATACATGTCTGATTCAAGTTTCAACGCACATATCCATGTGTACTACAACTTGCTTCTGACCGGCACACCCAACTCTATGAAGCGGTTCTTTAAGGACTTGGAGAATGGTCTTGCAACACGTGTTTGCTTTGCTCAACTGCCGGACACAAGCTTTACTGAAATCCCTGTTTTCGCTCCTTACACGGACGAGGAGAAAGAGGAAATCATCCGTTGGGCGCGTCGTTTGGATGCAGAGAAAGGCACTATCGTATGTCCCGAAGTCGGAAAAGTCATTGCGGGTTGGCTGGAGAAGAAACGCCAACAAGCGATTGATGCAGACAGTCACGCAATGGATATTCTCCGCAGACGTTCTGCCGTAATCGGCTTCCGTGCAGGCATGTTGTGCTATCTCTTGGAAGATCACAAATATACCGATGTTGTGGGCGAGTTTGCGGAATGGGTAGCGGAATATGTGTTCCGTAACCAGATGGAACTCTGGGGCGAACAGATGGAGCAAGAGTTATCCGGTGCTTTGGAAGTAATCGCCAGCGACAGAGGTAGTGTTCGCTCCCTGTTGGATTCGCTTCCATCGGAGTTCACCGCCGCAGACCTCATCAAACTCCGTGCGCGCAAAGGGCAGTCCGTCAAAGGTTCATCCATCAGCATGGTTCTCAACCGATGGCGCAACAACCACCGAATAGAGAAGATCTCCGAAACTACATGGAGAAAACTGTAAGAAGAAACCCACTCGGCAATCCGGGTGGGTTTTACTTTCACATGAATCACAGATTCACACAAAAATGTCTGTTCATTCATAATTTCATGTATTTTTTTGCAAAAAAGCCAAATTTATTTGTATATGTCCGATTTTTTTTGTACCTTTGCACGCTTTTTGTGGGCAAAGGGCAGAATGATTGAAAAAATTAACAATTAATATAATGAAAAATATAATGAAAAAAAGCTTTCTTATTTGTGCATTGGCGGCGATGAGTGTGACCGCTTTTGCAGCAGAGGAACTGATGACCATCAACGGCAAACCCGTGACGGCTGAGGAGTTTCTGTACATCTATGAGAAAAACAACCAAGCAGGTGCTCTCGATCCCAAGACCATGACTGAGTACCTCGACATGTTCATCAATTTCAAACTCAAAGTAGCGGAAGCCGAGGCACAAGGTATTGACACCACCGAGGCGTTCAAGAAAGAGCTGAAGGGTTATCGTGCACAGGCTACGCCGAAGTACCTGCAGGACGAGGCAGCGATGGACAGCCTCATCGAGATGAGTTGGCGGCATATGTCCAAAGACCGTCGTGCAGCGCATATCGCTATCCAGTGTCCGGGAACGGCAGACAGTACTGCCGAGGCAGAGGCATTGGCGAAGATCAACGAGGCCTATGAGCGCGTGACGATCGGCAAGATGAAAATTGAGAAGAAGAAGGTGAAAGGCAAATGGCGTGAGATAGAGAAACGTCAACCGGTAGAGCCGTTTGATGTGGTAGCGCGTGAGTTGAGCACCGACCCGCAGGTACAACAGACCGGCGGTGAGTTGGGATGGATCACTCCGTTCCGTTACGTCTATCCGCTCGAAGAGGCAGTATATAACACACCGGTGGGCGGTATCAGTCCGGTCTTCCGTACACAGTACGGTTTTCATATCGTGAAGGTGGAAGAGGAGCGTGACCACATGGAGGTGAAGGCAAGTCATATTATGAAGATGGTACCTGCTGACAGCCTTGAGGCATCGCAGAAAGTGCTGATTGACAGTATTGCCAAGATCGTGACGCCGGAGAACTTCGCCGAGGTAGCCCGTGCTGAATCGGATGACCGTGGCAGCAGTATGCGTGGCGGTGAGTTAGGTTGGTTTGGTAAGGGAATGATGGTGAAGCCGTTCGAGGATGCCGCATTCAGCATGAAAGCCGGAGAGATCAGTGCTCCGCTGCGTACCCAATACGGATGGCATATTCTCTACAAAGAGGATGAACGTGGTATTCAGCCGCTTGACTCGATGCGTACTCAGATCAGCCGTCAAGTGCAACGTGACGAGCGTGCGAAAGAGGCAGACAAGAGTTTCATTCGCAAGACGCGCGCCGAGTACAAGCTGCCTGCTTCAATGAGCGATGCAGAGGTGAAAGCATACGCAGACGAGCACTTGGAGGATAAGTATGTGGATCTCAAGAACCTCGTTCAGGAGTACCATGATGGTATTCTGTTGTTTGAGGTTTCGCTCCGCGAGGTGTGGGACAAAGCAGCGAAAGACACTGCCGGTCTTGAGGCGTTCTTCAAAGCCAACAAGAAGAAATACGTTTGGGAGAAACCGCATTGGAAAGGCTATCTGCTGCAATGCAAAGACGCACAGAGCGCCAAGGCAGCACAAGCTATCATTAAGAATGCGCATCCCGATTCCATTAAGAGTTATATTGCGCATCGTGTGAACCAAGACAGCCTGAACTGCGTGAAGATGCAGTACGGTCTGTGGGAGCAAGGCAAGAACGCAGCGGTGGATAAGTTTGGTCTGAAGATCAAAGGCGCTGAGTTCACTCCGAACGAGCAGCTGCCGGTAGTCGTTTGTGTGGGTAAGAAACTCAAAGCTCCTGCTTCTTGGGACGACGAGAAAGGCAAAGTGACAACCGATTATCAGGATTTCCTCGAGGCAGCGTGGATCAAGAAACTGCGTGAGAAATACCCGGTTGTGATCAACCAAGAGGTTTGGGAGAGAATTAAACGTTAAAATGGTTTTTCTGCGAAAAACGTTAAATAGTTAAAATGGTTCACTCCGTGAACGTTAAAACGTACATAGTGCTGATTGTGTTGGTGGCGATAAACGCCGCTATATACTTTGTGCCTGTTCGGTGGGACATGACGGACGATAAGCACTACAGCCTCAGCGAGGCATCGAAGAGCTTGCTTCGTCAGACGGATGAACCGATCGAGGTGACGCTGCTCTTGGACGGCGACCTCAATGCCGGATTCCGACGACTCAAGAAAGCCACGGAAGAGACATTGGACGAAATGGATGTTTTCGGCGATGTACGAAGGAACAATGTACAAAGTACCAAAGAAGCTGATTCGTTGGGTCTAAGACCGATCGTCATACATGAGCGGGAACAGAACGGCAAGACTGCACAGACGACCGTTTATCCGTACGCACTGATGCGTTACAAAGGTCGCAAAGCAGTGGTGACGCTGCTCAAGAACACCCGTGGACTGAGCGGAGAAGAGAACCTGAATGCCAGCATCGAGCAGTTGGAGTTTGCTTTCATGGAAGCCCTTCATCTGCTGACCCAACGGGAGACACCGCGAATAGCTATCTTAGAGGGACACGGTGAACCCGACGAGGCACACACGTACGATCTGATGACCGCGCTGAGTAAGTACTTCCAAGTGGATAGAGGAAGCATTGAGAATTCAGATGTCAGAATTCAGAATTCAGAAGGTAGCATTCAGACGCATATGCTGGACGGATACAAGGCGGTGTTGGTGATCAGTCCGCAGAGTGCTTTCAGCGACGTAGAGCGGTTCATCATTGACCAATACCTCATGCGAGGCGGAACGGTTTTATGGGCCATGGACGGCGTGCAGTTCAGCGAACAGGTGTTGCAGTCCGACGGCTTCACGCCTGTGGTAGCACGTGAGTTAGGACTGACGGAGATGCTTTTCCGGTACGGCATACGTATCAACCCTGCCCTTGTGCAGGATATCCAGTGTCTGCCTATTCCGGTGAACGTGAGCAATGACCCTTCGCAGCCGAACTTACAGCCGATGCCGTGGACGTATGCTCCGCTGCTGCTGACGAGCGAAGGATCGCCGGTGACCAAGAGCTTAGGACAGATCATGAGCACGTTTGTCAGTCCGATAGATGCGGTGGGCGGAGAAGATGGTATTGAGAAACGTATTCTGCTCGCTACCAGCACAGCCAGCCGTGTGACAGCTGCTCCGGCAGAAGTGGATCTGAGTGACCTCAATCCCGACATGAACACGTTCCGGTATCAGTATATACCGGTTGCGGTGTCGCTTGAAGGGGTGTTTCCGAGTGTGTATGCGCATCGTATAGCACCCGAAGGGATAGAGACCCACGAGCCGATTATCAAACAGAGCCGACGCACCCGGCAGATCGTGATAGCCAGCGGTAGTATCCTGCTGAACGAAGTGCAGAAAGGACAACCGCTGCCGATGGGGTATGACCGATACAGCCAGATGCAGTTCTCCAACAGAGATTTTGCGGTGAACGCCGTTCTGTGGCTCACCGACGAAGAAGGCCTCATCGGTCTGCGTGAGAAGAGCGTAGCGCTGCGTTTGCTCAACGACCGACGCGCACACGAGAACCGGATGCAGGTACAATTAGTGAGTACCATCAGTCCGATAGCTATCTTAGCACTCATCGGAGGCATCGTTTGGATAGTGAGAAAAAGAAAATACGAAATAAACTGAAAGATGAAAGGTAAAAGGAATATTTGCGGAAGATGGTTAGGACTGATTGTCCTTTCAATTTTCAATTTTCAATTTTCAATTGCGACAGCTCAAGAGCTGCTCAATTACCCCTTGGACACCGTGAACGGCGAAGAGGTGTACCGATACGATGTGGAGAAGAGTATAGGTCTGTATCGTATTGGCGTCAATTTCCATGTGTCGCAGTCCGAGATCGTTCGTCTCAACCCACAGCTGAACGAACATGGTGTGCGTTACGGCGACACGCTGCTTATTCCGACAGGACGCAAGATCGTAAAGGTGAAAGGCGAAAAGGTAAAGGTGAAAGGAGAGCCGCAGGTCAAAGAGACACAGGCTACGGTGGTGAAGACCGAAGTCAAAGAGATGACTGTTAAAGAGCAGCCGCAGAGAGAGTTCTTCGTTCGCGAGGATCTGCCGGTTGTGCCGGTTATCGAAGAAGCCGCAAGCCCTGCTGCGGACAGCGGAAAGGTGGTTGAGATTGCGCTGATGTTACCGTTTGAGAGCAAGCAGACCAAACGCAGTACGAATGCTGACCGTCTGTTGGAGTTCTATCAGGGCGCTTTGTTGGCTATGTATCGTCTGCAGAACGATAGCGTGCGGTATCGTCTCCGTGTGTACGACACCGAACGTAGCGAGAGACGTGTGAACGCCCTTTGCGAGACGCATGAGCTGGATCATGTACAAGCGATCCTCGGTCTCGTCTATCCGATTCAGATAGAGCGGATGGCACAATGGTGTGAAGAACATAACGTGCCGCTGATGTTGCCTTTCAGCGATGACATCAACCTTGCTAACCGTCCGAACGTGCTGCAGTTCAACTCCACTGACGAGCAGGAAGCGGACAGTCTCTGCGCATGGATCAAGAGTCATGACGCCCATTGCGTAGCAATCGATGTGCGTGAGGCAGATTTGGCAGGTTCGGTTCGTACGCTGCGTCAACGGATGCAGAAACAGGAGATCTCCTGCACTACCCTTCCGCTGCGCGATCTGATTAACGACTCCGCCGCTTATGCGATGGACAGTGCCAAGGAGAACCTCATCATCCTGCATAGCGATAAATACCAGCATGTGCGTATCCTTCTGCCACATCTGCAGAAACTGCAAGAAGAAGGTTACTCCGTTCGTATCGTCAGTCAGTACAGCTGGCAGAAAGAGGATATCCATCTGCCGCAGGTTTATCTGTCGATGTTCGACGATCCGATGCAGCGTGAGGAATACGATGCGCTTTGGAACACCTATTTCAATGCTACGCACGTGAGCGAAGTGCCGCGGTATGATTTGTTGGGTTACGACCTGATGCAGGCACTCATCGCTTGGCTCAATGGTCAGAAAGAGATCGAAGGACTGCAATCAGACATCCGCTGGATACAAATCGGCGAGAAGAGCGGTTGGCAGAACAGCACTGTGAAAATAGTTGAAAGTTGATAGTTGAAAGAAGTTTTAAAGTTGAAAGTTAGAAGATACATATTAGCCCTATGTCTGTTATGCGGCGTAGTGGGTGCAATACAGGCTCAACCTCGTTTGCGGAGACCGGAGTACTACATCGGTTTTCATGGCGGTGTGAGTGCCAGCAGCGTGATCTTCACTCCGAGAGTGAATAACATGTCGCCTATAACCAAAGCCTGCGTCTTAGGCGGAAACGGCGGACTCGTCTTCCGTTACGCCGGACATAAGTACTGCGCTTTGCAGACCGAGCTGAACTATGTTCATCGAGGCTGGGCGGAGAAGAACGACTCCATCGGCAAATACAGCCGCAGCCTGCACTATATTGAGATTCCGCTGTTGATGCATCTGAACTTCGGTAGCGAGAAAGCGCGTTGGATCTTCAACCTCGGTCCGCAAATCGGTTATTGCATCAAAGATGAAGGCAATCACGGCGATTTGGTAAACGGAGAAGCTGCTGAACAATACGGTCCGCTCAAAAGCAGGTTTGACTGGGGTTTGCTCGTTGGTACAGGATTTTATATTCAGTCCAAGAACGCCGGTTTATACCAATTGGAGATCCGTTTCGACTACTCGTTCGGCGGTATCTTCAGCACGAACGCCACCGACCATTTCGACATGGCAAGTCCTATTGATCTGAGTATCAACCTTGCTTGGCTGATGCCGATTAAGGGAAAGGTCGTTGGTCGTTAGTCGTTAGATGAAAGTTAATAGTTTAAAGCGATATGAAAACAAATTATGAAGTACGGTACGCGTCAAACCCTATTGACGCCAAGAGTTATGACACTACTCGTCTGCGTAAGGATTTCCTGATCGAGAACGTGTTTGTGAAGAACGAAGTGAACATGGTATACTCCATGTACGACCGCATGATTGTCGGTGGCGCTATGCCTGTTGGTGAGAGTTTGCTGCTTGAAGCGATTGATCCGCTCAAGGCTCCTTTCTTCCTCACCCGCCGCGAGATGGGTATCTTCAACGTCGGAGGCAAAGGTCGTGTGATCGCAGGAGACCAAGTGTTTGAACTCGATTACAAAGAGGCATTGTACCTCGGTCGTGGTGACCGTGAGGTGAAGTTCGAGAGCGTAGATGCCAACAAACCGGCACTCTTCTATTTCAACTCCACTACCGCTCATTGCACGTATCCCGACAAGAAAGTGACCAAAGCCGATGCGGTAGTAGCTCATATGGGCAGCTTGGAGATGTCGAACGAGCGTAACATCAATAAGATGTTGGTTAACCAAGTGCTGCCGACCTGCCAACTGCAAATGGGTATGACCGAACTGGCTCCGGGTAGCGTTTGGAACACCATGCCGGCACACGTTCACAGCCGTCGTATGGAGGCGTATTTCTATTTCGAGGTACCCGAAGAGCAAGCCGTTTGTCACTTCATGGGCGAGGTAGAAGAGACTCGTCACATCTGGATGAAAGGCAATCAGGCGGTTCTTTCGCCGGAATGGTCTATTCACTCCGCCGCTGCTACCCATAACTACACCTTCATCTGGGGTATGGGAGGAGAGAACCTCGATTACGGAGATCAGGACTTCTCAAAAATCACGGACCTCAAGTAATTGACGATTGAACAATTGACGAGGTACGATTGATTGACGATTGATTTAAATGGACGATTTATGAAAAATTTATTTTCTTTGGAAGGCAAGAACGCTTGGGTTACAGGCGGTTGCTACGGAATAGGATTCGCGATTGCGAAAGCTTTTGCACAAGCAGGAGCAAGTCACATCATCTTCAATGCCCGCAGTCAGGAGGCGATTGAGAAAGCGTACGAGCTATACCGCGCAGAAGGTATCACGAACGTACATGGTTATGTGTGTGACGTGACGGACGAGAAAGCCGTTAAGGCTCTCGTGGAGCAGATCCACACCGAAGTGGGACAGATAGATATCCTTGTGAACAACGCCGGTATCATCAAACGCATCCCGATGCACGAGATGAAGCGTGAGGAGTTCCAACAAGTGATTGACATCGACCTCGTGGCTCCATATATCGTAGCAGCAGCGGTTCTGCCGGAGATGATGGAGAGACGCGAAGGAAAGATCATCAATATCTGCTCGATGATGTCGGAACTTGGTCGTGAGACTGTCAGCGCGTATGCCGCTGCTAAGGGCGGATTGAAGATGTTAACCCGTAATATCTGCTCGGAGTACGGCGAGTACAATATCCAGTGCAACGGTCTTGGCCCGGGTTATATCGCTACACCGCAGACAGCTCCGCTTCGTGAGCCGCAGCCGGACGGCAGCAAGCATCCGTTCGATGCGTTCATCTGCGCGAAGACTCCTGCGGGTCGTTGGTTAGAGGCAGATGAGTTAGGCGGCACAGCTGTGTTCCTCGCTTCACACGCTTCGGACGCTGTGAACGGTCAGATTATTTATGTCGATGGCGGAATTCTCGCGTATATTGGCAGACAACCGAAATGAAAAAGATAGTATTTTTTGCATTGATGGTGCTCACGCTGAGTGCATGTCAGAAAGAGGCAGTACAGCCGAAAGTGTACGGACGTTTTGTTCCGGAACGCAAGGATGACTTTGCGTGGGAAAACGAGTATGCTGCATTCCGCATGTACGGACCGGCATTGAGACCGGAGAACCCGAGTAACGGCGTGGATCTGTGGCTAAAGGCAAGTCCCGAGTTGGTGGTAGATAGTTTCTACTACCGCGAGCATGTGTTAGGTCTGCCTTACCATATTAACTACGGTAAGGGTCTGGACTGCTATAAAGTGGGACATACCTGCGGAGCCGGTGGTCTGGTGGTTATCGCTGAAGGCAAGACTTGGATCGGCGGCGCGTATGACCGTTGGGAGATACTGGAGCAAACACCGGACAAGTTCGTTTTCCGTTTGGAGTACGACAGTCTGCTGGTAGCAGGACATATTTTGCAAGAGTCAATCACCATCACCGCCAAGGCAAACGAGCCTCTTAATCAAGCGGATGTAGTACTGACAAGCGATGATCCGCAGGCAGCGAACCTGCAACTTCTTGCCGGAGGCGGTATCTACATGCACGATACGATCGACCAAGTGTCCTATGACCTGTTCACCGTACAATATACGGAAGATGCACTGAGCGACAAGACGGCTGCACAGATGAACTATGACTACAACGGTTCTACTTCGCAAGGTCGAATCCGCCTTACTGTCCGCACACCGGATGCTACTCTGACGGACACGGTGGATGGCAACCTCGTTGCCGTTCGTCCGTATGTACTTGGCGACACGCTGACCTATTATTTCGGTGCCACATGGAGCGAATGGAACGGACCTAAAAACTGAATGCTGAATTCTGAAAACTGAATGCTTATATGACGTACTTGGTAATTCGTTTGGCGACATTGGGTAATGTGGCAATGACCGTTCCGGTGATTGCATCGCTGAGCCGTCGGTATCCGAATGACCGGTTCATCATAGCAGGTAAGAAAGAGCTGAGCGCGATGTTCGCCTCGTTCCCCAACGTGACGTACCATGAGGTGGATAATCGTCTGAATTGGAAAGGGGTGTTTGCCTTATGGAAAGAGTTGCGAGGTCAGGTCGATGCAGTCATTGATCTACAGAACATACCGCGTACGCGCGTGTTGGGAGTACTGATGTGGCTGAGCGGCAAAAAGGTGACACGTGTTCGTTACGGACGGATTCGCAAACACCTGATTACCGTTTGGGGCATCGGAAAGAAAAGCCTGCCGAGTGAGTTTGAGCGTTACCGCGACACCTTCCGTCGTGCAGGATTAGAGACCGACACGGACTTTACTGCACTGCCGGTTAACAAACGTGCTGCGAACGCCGTGCAGAAACTCTTCGGTACCAAAGAAGGACGATGGATAGGTATCGCACCTTTCGCCAAATCGAAATCGAACATGCTGCCTTACCGCATCTCCAAAGAGGTGCTTGCCAGACTGACAGCAGACGAACAGACGCACGTTTTTCTCTTCGGAGCAGGAGCAATCGAATGTGAGATGTTACGGCAATGGGCAAGTGTTTATCCCAGAACCATCAGCGTAGCCGGACAACTGCCGTTGGAGCAAGAACTGGAACTGATGCGGTCATTGGATGTGATGATCTGTATGCATAGCGCAAACCAGCATTTGTCAAGTCTGGTCGGACTACGAGCCATCAGTGTATGGTGCGCCACACATCCTATCATCGGCTTTGCGGGCTGGAAACAGAAGGCAGAAGACATCATTCAACGCAACGACCTGCGTTGCCGACCATGCACCTGTCATGGTACGAATCATTGCCGGTATGGTAATTATGCCTGCCGCGAAATACAAGCAGAAACAATAATACAACAGATATGAGTAAAGTTATTTCATTAGCGAACCAAAAAGGAGGCGTTGGTAAAACCACCACCTCTATCAACTTAGCCGCAGCTTTGGCAACCCAAGGTAAGCGTGTGCTGCTCATTGACGCAGACCCGCAGGCGAACACCTCGTCGGGTTTGGGCGTAGAGATACAAGAGTTGGACAACACCATCTATGAGTGTCTGGTGAACGGTGTAGATCCGCATTCGGCTGTGGTGGAGACCAATACCAAGAACTTGTACCTTATTCCGAGTCATATCGACCTCGTGGGAGCAGAGATAGAGATGCTCAATATGGAGCACCGCGAACAGCTACTCAAGAACGTGCTTGCACAAGTACGTGACGAATACGACTATATACTGATTGACTGCAGTCCGTCGTTGGGACTGATCACCGTCAATGCGCTGACAGCCAGCGACAGTGTGATCATCCCGGTGCAATGCGAGTTCTTCGCTCTCGAAGGTATCGCCAAACTGCTCAATACGATCAAGATCATCAAATCGAAACTGAACCCGAGTCTCAAGGTAGAGGGATTCCTGCTGACGATGTTCGACAACCGTCTGAGGTTGAGCAATCAGGTGTACGAAGAGGTGAAACGTCACTTCGGCGACCTTGTTTTCAACACCGTCATTGCCCGTAACGTACGTCTGAGCGAGGCTCCTTCCCACGGCGTTTCCGTATTGGAGTACGATCCTTCTTCCAAGGGAGCACAGAATTATATAGCATTAGCCAAAGAATTGATTACACGAAATAAATGAAAAAGTTTACAGGACTTGGACGAGGACTCGATGCACTCATCGACACCTCGCATGTAGATACGAACGGCGGTAGTTCGATCTCGGAGATCGAGCTGGAGAAGATCGTCGCTAATCCCGATCAGCCGCGTCGTACGTTTGACGAAGAAGCTTTGCAGGAATTGGCAGACTCTATCCGCGAACATGGGGTCATCTCTCCGATCACCTTGCGTGACAATGGAGACGGTACGTATATGATCATCGCCGGTGAACGGCGTTTCAGAGCTAGCAAGATAGCCGGTCTGGAGCGTATCCCTGCGTATATCCGTACTGCCAAAGACGAGCAAGTGATGGAATGGGCCCTCATCGAGAATATTCAGCGTGAAGACCTCGATGCCATTGAGATAGCACTGGCTTATCAGCGTCTGATGGATGACTACAACCTGACGCAGGAAAGGATGTCTGAGCGCGTGGGTAAGAAACGCGCGACGGTAGCCAACTATCTTCGTTTGCTCAAACTGCCCGCAGAGATTCAAGTGGGCATCAAAGAGAAGAAGATCGATATGGGACATGCCCGTGCGATTCTTGCTACTCCTTCTGCCGAAAGGCAGTTGGCGTTGTACCAGCGGATACTGCGCGAAGGATTATCCGTTCGCAAAGTGGAGCAGTTGGCGCAAGAAGACAAGAGCGAAGTGAAGAAGACCAAAGAAAAAGGAACGAATCCTTATGAGGCTTTGCAACAAGAGCTAAGCGAGGCAACCGGACTGAAAGTGAAGATACAAGACGGTAAGGTCATCATCGCTTATACCAACGAGAATGAATTGAACCAAATAGCTGCCAAACTACGTTGAAAAAACTGCTATTGATCATATTACTATGGCTTCCTCTTGCGCTACATGCCAATCAGGACACCATTTATCATCACACGGACACCACAAAGGTGGACGAGTACCAGTACTATATCGATCTGACCAAGAAACCCGACGCTATCAAGGCAACTTGGTTAGCTGCTATCCTGCCCGGAGCGGGACAGATATACAATAAGTCGTACTGGAAACTCCCGATCGTCTATGGCGCCTTCATGGGATGCGGCTATGCTATCAGTTTTAACCAAAACCGCTACCAGAGTTACCGGAATGCCTATCTGGATCTCTACAAAGACAACGAAGCCGGGACGGTGACTGAAGATGCGAGCAAGAGCTATATCGCGATCCTGCCCGACGGCTACGATCTAGCGCGTGTGGGAGGTAAAGATACATGGCTCAAGACGCTCAAGAGCAATCAGGATATGTATCGGCGTTATAGGGATTACTCGATCTTGGCTACAGTGATTGTCTATACCCTTTCGCTGATTGATGCGTACGTGGATGCACAGCTCTTCGATTATGACATCTCTCCGGATTTGTCCGTGAATATAGAACCGCAGATTAATTTTGACGAACAACGCCGTCAAAGTACAGAACTCAAATTAGCTATACGATTTTGAAAAAGATACTTATTTTATTATGCGTGCTGGCAGCGTTTGGAACTGCCTATGCACAAGAAATCAATCAACCCGACAGTCTCACGACCGACTCCACCGACGTAGAGTCGCTGGAATTAGTGCCGCTACAAGTGGCAGACAGTCTGGTGACGGACAGTATGGCGCCTGTTCCGGCATTTATCCCGTATTACACGCAATGGAACGACAGCGAACTGACCGACATAGAGATGCGTGCGCTCGATCTGTCACTACAATGGTTAGACACCACCGGCTGCGTGCTCACGCATGACACCACTACCCTGCCCGACTCCGTTTATAAGGCACGTCTGCAGGCTCTGCCGTGCGTCATTGAGTTGCCCTATAACGAGCGCGTGCGCGCGTTTATATTAAGGTACGTCAAGCGAAACCCGAAACAAGTGGCGCGTATGATGCGCATGAGCGACTATTACTTCCCGATCTTCGAGGAAGCCCTTTGCCGTTATAAACTGCCGTACGAGCTTTGCTGTCTGCCGATCATTGAGTCCGCTCTCAATCCTATGGCTCGTTCTCATGCGGGAGCGGCAGGTCTTTGGCAGTTCATGCCTGCTACCGGCAAACTGTTCGGTCTGGAGGTGAACTCGCTGGTGGACGAACGTATGGATGTGATCAAAGCAACCGATGCAGCTTGCCGGTTCCTCAGTAGCATGTACACGATCTATCATGATTGGAACTTGGTCATCGCTGCTTATAACTGCGGAAGCGGCAATGTGAATAAAGCAATCCGAAGAGCAGGAGGCAAACGCGATTTCTGGTCTATCTATCCTTACCTGCCGCGCGAGACGCGTAACTACGTGCCTATCTTCATTGCTGCCAACTATGCGATGAACTACGGTCAAGAACACGGTATTTGCAAAGCACCGGTGGAGAAAGCGATGATGACCGATACCATTCGTACCACCAAACGACTGCATTTACAGCAGGTGAGTGAGAACTTGGGAATAGACATCAACGAACTGCGTCGTCTTAACCCGCAGTATTCGCGTGATATTCTGCCCGGAGGGAGCGTCTATGCGCTCTGTCTGCCGAGCGAGAAAGTGGGTATGTACATCGACCTGCAGGACACGATCCTGACGTACAAAGCAGACAGTCTTATTAATAACCGCCGTGCGGAGATCGATATGGCGAAAGTGACCTCGATCACGGGTGCTTACCGCGTGAACGGTGTCACGTATTACACCATCAAACGAGGAGATACCTTAGGCGGTATTGCCAAGAAATTCCATTGCTCCGTGAAACAACTCCGACAATGGAACGGTCTGAAAAACGATAATATACGCGAGGGAAAGAAGCTGAAGATATGTAAGTAGATGTAAGATGTAAGATGTAAGATGTAAGATGTAAGATGTAAGATGTATGATGGACGGTGAAAAAAAATATTACTCGTTACGCGAGACGGAGATCGAGACAGGTGTTCCTGCTTCGACGCTTCGGTATTGGGAGAAGCAGTTTGAGCAACTCGCCCCTCGTAAGGACGGTCATGGAAACCGTTACTACACGCGTGAGGATCAAGAACTGATCAAACGGATTCGTTTCATACGTGACGAGCTGAAGATCACCCGCATCGAAGCTATCCGCAAGGAGTTATCCTCCAACACCAAGCGTTCCGACGAACGTCAAGCCGCTCTCGACATCCTGCTGAGGGTACGCGATGAGTTATGTGAAATACGTAAAATGATTAAATAATGAAACATATCGATTGGAAAAAGATTGCCCCGTATCTGGTGGCAGTAGTAGTCTTTATCGGCTTTGCGGTGCTATACTGCAGCCCTATCTTGGACGGCAAAGTGCTATACGCAGGCGACACGAACAACTGGTTAGGTGCAGCACAAGAGGCTCGTGCTTATTATCAAACAACTGGGGAAACAAGTTGGTGGACTAACTCTATGTTTGGAGGTATGCCTACATATCAAATAACAGGAAAACTACCTTCAAATGATATTCGAGTGACTCTTGAGAATATTACTCATCTTGGTTTCACGGGCAATTGGAACACAATAGGAATTATCTGCGGATACCTAATAGGGTTCTTTCTTATGCTGATTTGCTTTGGTATCAATCCGTGGCTTTCTATCGTAGGATCATTTGCGCTTACATTATCCACATATTACATGTTGATTCTTCCTGCGGGACATGTTACAAAAGCCCTGGCGATAGGAGCCCTGGCACCGTTCGTGGGAGGCATATATGCCATTTTCAGGAAGAAATACTTTTTAGGAATTCCCATTACCCTTATCTATGGCTTTATTAGTATTTCAGTACATCCGCAAATGACCTATTATGTTGCGCTCCTGATAGGTACGTTGCTGATTGCAGAATGTTATACCTATATTCGAGATAAAGAGTTTAAATACTTGGGCATCAATATAGGCATATTAATTATCTGCGCTTCGCTGATATATGGCTCGAAATTGAGTTGGATGGAAATGAATCAATCGTATCTCAAGCAAACCATGCGCGGCGGACATAGCGAACTCACCAAACAAGCGCAAGACAAACCTGCTGAGGGACTCGATCTCAAATATGCGACCGATTGGAGTTACGGCATTGGTGAAACCATGACGCTCCTTATTCCTAACTGGGAAGGCGGTGCAAGCGGATATGACTTAGGCAAAGACAGCCAACTCAGTCAGGCTATGCGCAAACAAGGCATATCTAAACGTGACGCGGAGAACTTCTGTTCTCACGCCCCCACTTACCATGGTGAGAAAATGTTCACCAGCGGAGCCGTTTACGTGGGCGCAGTAGTATGCTTCCTGTTCCTGTTAGGCCTGCTCATTGTGCCCGGTCCCTATAAATGGGCATTGCTCTTCGCTACACTCATGTCCATTTTCCTTGCTTGGGGTAAGAACATGATGTGGCTCACGGAGCTCTTCTTCAACTATTTCCCGATGTACAATAAGTTCCGCGCGGTGGAATCTATCCTCGTGGTAGCCGAAATCACCATGCCGCTCTTAGGTTTCTTGGGCGTACAGCAGATCGTAGAAGGCAAGGTGGAATGGTCTAAACTCCGTCGAAGTATCATGGTCGCAGGAGGCGTAACAGCCGGTATCTGTCTCTTTGTAGCCCTCTTTGCCGGTGGATTTGACATGACGAGTTCATACGATGCACAATGGAAAGGACAAGTGCCCCAATGGCTCTACGATGCGATCCTTGATCAGCGTGTATCGATGGTCAAGAGTGACGCATGGAGAAGCCTGCTGTTTGTGGTTTTGGGATGCTCACTGACGTTCTGGTACGCTTGGAAACAGAATACAAATCAAACATCAAACATCAAACATCTGCTATTTTATTGCGGTTTAGCGATGTTTATATTATTAGACATGGTTCCTGTTAACAAGCGTTTCTTTAACAACAATAACTTTGTGAAGCCCAAAGATGCAGAGGCATTTTTCAAGATGCAGCCTTGGGAAGAACAGATTTTGAAAGACAAGAGCCTCGACTACCGCGTGCTCAATCTGAACACCAACACCTTCAATGACGCGCGCACAAGTTATCGTCTGAAATCTATTGGAGGTTATTCTGCTGTAAAACTGCGTCGCTATCAAGACCTGATAGACGAACATATCAGCAAAATGAACTGGAATGTGATCAATATGCTTAACACCAAGTATATTGTCACCCGTCAGGGAGTAATGCCGAATCCCGAGGCTATGGGTAATGCATGGTTTGTCAACGATATCCAGTTTGTACCTACGCCGGACGATGAGAGCGCAGCGCTCAACACATTGGATTTGCACACCACCGCTGTTGCGGACGAGAAATTCCGTGAGATATTGACATGCAGAGGTACACCCAGTGATGAGGACGAGATTGTAATGACATCCTATGCTCCGAATAAATTAGAGTATCATACCAAAACTACGAACGACCGTGTAGCCGTATTCTCTGAGATCTATTATCCGGAAGGATGGCATATCTATATAGACGGTAAAGAGATAACACTCGGTAGAGTGAACTATATCTTGCGCTCAGCGGTTATTCCGGCTGGCGAACATCGTATAAACATGGAGTTTGTTCCGAGTGCGCTGAAATTAGATAAATGGAGCTACGCATGTACAATCTTCCTATTGCTTATCGCTTTGGGATGTATAACCAACCCTCTGTGGCAGAACTGCTTATGCCGCAGAAACAACGCCCAATAACCCTTTGGTTACATTTGCGCGGAATTGTATCAGTTTCCATCCTTTAGCGGGGTGGAAACTGATTGTATATAGACACAGCAATACTATTGTTCCACCCCATTTGACACATTCCGAGAAAAGGCGTTTAAGGTATTTCAACGTACTGATATCAAGAGTTCGCTGACGTTCACTAATACCCATCTGGATGGTTAGTCGGTTGAAATAATCAGGCTCTAACTTTGCTTGCGGTATGATATGATGTAATATCGGAGACGGCAGATAGAGTACCTGCATTTTCAAAGCATGCATCTTATCGAATATATCCTTTTCCTCAGACCCCATAAGATTACCTCCTTTGCGTCCGAGCGCTGTATTAAAGAGCCCGACCTGCTCGAAAACCGACTTTCTATATGCCGCATTGCCGCCACCGGGGTATCGTCCTCTCGGATACTCACGCACATGGTCACCGTAGTTCATCCATGCGGTCAAAAGGGCTTTCGTATAAGGAGTCATCCATTCGGGTTCAGATGTCTCGTAGAGCGGTTCGATCGGTCCTCCGCAAGCCATTGTTTCGGGGTGTGCTGCCAGCCACTCGGAATAGGTTCGCAAATACCACGGATCCACCAACGTGTCATCATCTATATAGACGATTATCTCCCCTTTCGCCTCCTTTATACCGCGGTTCTTGGCTGCCGACAAACCCTGTTCCGGCTCTACTGTATATCTAAAGTTCACATCCGGGTGTTTCACCATAAATGCATCGCATACCTCGCGGGTATTATCCGTGCAGTTATTATCCACGAGTAGTATTTCATACTCCTCTTTTGGCAAATCATTCGCCGCAATACTCTCCAATAGCGGTCCGATATACTTTGCCCGATTATATGTACAAATAATAGCTGTTAGCATAGCTTATATCGTCTTTAAAATTTCATTTATTGTTCGGTTTTTTTACGTAAAAAACTGGACATAGATCAGAGGAAATGATACATCTATAATTGAATCCATTCGGGTAGCAACATCGATTGGCGGTAACGGCTATTAGCTTGCTCATCCAAATAGTACTTGGAGGGAGCAATAATCACCTTCTGTTTATTTGAGTTCAGCCATGCGCCCCACCAACTAAACGTACTATTAGCAATAATGGCATGCTTGCACGCCGCCATCAGTTGCATGTCACGATATGAGTTGCTGCCTTTGTTGCCTTCTACAAAGACCACATCTCTCATGTCTGAAAATTGCTCTTGCACCCATTGTAAATCATCAGAGAAGAAATAAAATACTGGGGAAGGCACATGTTCCTTTATTTTCATTATAGCACTCTTATACCAATCAACAGAAGGTATATAGAATGTGTTTCTATTCACGCTATTCAAATAATCCCCACGGCGTATATGAACGGCTACCGAGTTAGTCGATTGCATTTGTAGGAATATCTGTTTATTGTTTTCTTCAAGAGGCTTTGCAAAAGTAAACTGCTTAAGTAGATCGTCTCGGTAAGGAGAGAATGTATGATAATTAGCGAAATACCCATATAGCAAATTGGAAGACGACGTACCTGCATCGCCCAAATCGCGCATTGTAAAGACAAGAGAACCAAATCGTTTCCATTCATGCTGACGGCAAATACGAGCTATCTTAGGCAGGATTCGTACAGATAATGAATGATTATGTTCGAACTGCGCATTCTCGTGGAGATTAAACACCGACAACTCATAGGGACGACACCATTCCTTGTGCCCATAAGCATCAAAGAATGACATATCCAAAACGAGAGAAGTATTCTTGTGGCGAGCCAATGCATAAGCAGTCGCATACTCGAACATCTGGTTACCGAGTCCTCCTTGTAAAATAAGATGAATCATCTGTCATTACGCATTACTAAGTGATAAAAACACATAAATACCTGTAATGTTTTCAAACGTCTACTCTTGGCGAGAGAAAAGATTATGCGATTTACGAGACTCATACCCTTTTCTAATGGCAGAGATAGGCATTGTTGATATACATCTAATATTTCAGGCCATGTTTCTATATCCGTATTCTTAATTAATGATGTCATACTACGTTGCGGTATAGCGCTGACGACGTCTGCATAATTATAGGCATCAGATACTTGTTTAAAATACCTCATTAAGATTAAGTCCGCACGTCGTTGACTCTCTATAGCAGTTCTGGTCAAATTATGAACATAGGAAGACTGATTCGTCGTTTCATAAAAATATAGAGGTTCATGTAGTACAGATATTTTCTCTGCCTGATGCACTAAACGGGGAGTTACAGCATAATCTTCTGCCATACGGATTTTTTCATCGCTGCGGATTTCCGATTGTCGAACAAAATCAGCTCTATAGAATTTATTCCAATGCGCACATTTGGCAGTATGTTGTATCAGTTGACGTATATATTTTATTTTATTCGTATATGTGACCCGCTCGGCTCTCACGCCGTTTTTAGTGACTACATTTGTATCAAAAAGTAGGATATCGGAGTTTGTTTTCAATGCCTCTATGACTAAATGTTCGATTGCAACAATATCTAAATAATCATCTGAATCTACATGAAGTATATATTCGCCTGTTGAGGCAGCAATTCCGGTGTTCCGAGCGGCAGACAGACCTTTGTTGTGAGGATGATTTACAATATGCACAGATGACTTCCGTTTGGGATAACGCTCCATGACCGATTGTAACACATCGATGGATTTATCGGGAGTAGCATCATTCACAAACATATATTCGATGTTTGGATAGGTTTGTTCAAACAAACTAATCGCGCAGCGCTCGATATACCGCTCTACGCCATAAACTGGCACTATGATTGATACGATGGGATTCATTCGTCGTAAAATTCAATACGTCCTGTATGGGTCATGCGTTTTTCCTTCGGCGGAATCTGCATGTAATCGCCAAAAAGTGCCTTGAGTACCGCATCGGGATTCTTAGGAACAGACACCTCAATATCCTCAAACTGCATCCTACGGACGGGGAATACGTCTTCCGAGGAAAAACCATTATACGCTTTCCATCCATATACATGTGCTATCTGCTTGCTCGCACTACATCTGTTAAAGAGACGCGTCACCTGTACCAAGGCACTCACAAGGGGCATTACGAAGGCAGATAGTAATTTGTCTTTCTTATTTGTATAATTATGCCATGCTCTGAAACAATGACCATACCAATAATCTAATTTAGCTTTCCAACGCATGGAAGGCACCTTTTCCATCGGTATAATATCTATATATATGCCCTGATGATGCAACTTATGGGTAAATTCTTCTTCAAAATAAGAGTGCATATCTCTTACTTTTCCAATGAGCAAGGGATAATCATGTTCGGTTGTATAATCCTGATAAACCAAATAATCGGGTAGTTCCTGTTGGAGTACTTTACGCAGTTTAAAGAAATCATCTCGCATTACTGCAATATCCAAATCATCATCCCATGGAATGAATCCTCCATGACGAACAGCTCCAAGTAAAGAGCCTCCGTCAAGCGTATAGGCAATGTTGTGTTTTTGACAAATAGCATCTACTACTTTCAAAATCTCCAACATTTTCATTTGAGCCTTACGGAGTGTTGATCCCTCCGGATTATATTTTCGCAAATCTTCCATTATTTATTTTCTTCTCTTAGACGGATAAGCGTCTCATTAATCAATGTGCTGCTTGTTCCTTTTGTATATGGGAAATAGACCACTTTTGCACCCACTTGAGCGAGGTCTGCTTCTATCTTATTCCATTTGTCGGTGCCTTTCCAATCATCCCCAACGAACATCACATCAAAATGATATTTCTTCCACGCACCGAGTTTATCCATATTCTCTTGCGTCACTACCTCGTCCACATACTTGATAGCACCCACTATCTCTTTGCGTTCCTCGAACGGAATGACAGAACGTTTGCCTTTATATTCCACTAAATCATCAGTAGAGACACCCACAATTAGGTAGTCGCATTGCGCTTTCGCTTTGCGGAGAAGATTGAGGTGTCCTATATGGAATAGGTCATAAACGCCCGTTGTATAACCAATTTTAAGTGGCTCATACATATTGAGGAACTGCTCCAAACAATACAACTGCCATTTCTGGTTTCCGGTAAGCGCAGACATATCTATATCTCTACGGAACTCCGGACGCGTCGGACCTTGCCAATCCTTAAAATACTCATCCACCGGACGAGGCATCGGATTCTTTTCGGGGAGAGGTAAATCCGGGTATTTCATCTTAAATAATGCACGTATTACATATTTGGACTCTCCGTTTCGAATACGCTTTAAATTTAAGGGCTCCGCTAATTGCAAATGATCATATGGATCAGTATAAGGGATTTGTGCAGCATAGAAAGCATTCTCATAAGAACTATAACTTTCCTCAGTGGCTACTTCATCCATCATTTTCAACCAATCTATATCATTTTCATCCGTCTTATATCGTTGGAACAAATAATCCATATCAACGGGTTCTTTCAAAACTAAAGCCGGATTTAGGTACGTAAAACGCTCTTTCCAATCAGAATAATTCCAATCGCGAGACATTAATTTGTCCATTCCACCAAATACATAATCGCTACCATCTCCTATTATTAAACGACTCACTCCATCGCGTTTGGCTTGCTGAGCAGCTACATATAATTGTGGCTCAATGCTATGAACAGGTGCACCCTTAGATGCTATCACATGCGGCAATGCCTCTAATACGGAATCCCAATTGATATCTACATAATGAAGCGTTAAACCATAGTAAGCGGCAAATTTCTCTGCCCGATTCAATTCTTCTTTTTGGAATTCTCCACCGAGAAAACGGAACGTATAAGCATCACATCCATGCATATATGAAGCAAGAATAGCCGAGTCCATTCCACCTGAAAGCAGTAATCCAAGCCGTTCTCCCTTAAGTGAATCAAAAACTTTCTGAATAGCAACATCCGTTTCTTGTGCATCCTTTACTAGTACTTTCTCGGCCGGATTTATATACACATTTGTTCTATGTTTTACTCCTTCATAGAATTCTACATCTGCTTTCTCAATATAACGAAAAGCAAGATATGAACTCATGCAAAATTGTTTGTCAATCATATGAATGTGATTTAAAATTTCTCTTCTTTTTCCTTTGCCCCGGCATTCTTTGCCGGCTTATAAAAATTTGCTCTGACCGTTTTGACCGTTTTGACCATTTCATGCAAACGGTCAATATGGTCAATATGGTCATGTCATTTTTTCGACATTGCTTATATTTTTTTGCTTTGCACTTTCTGCACTTTTTGCACTTTCAGGATGTCTCATTATTTCGTATTATGCTTGTTTTTAGTCGATTATGCTTGATAGTGCAAATAGTGCAAATAGTGCAATGTCATTTTTTCATGCATCACCCAAGTGTAGCTGATAAGTCGTTAGTTATTCTTGTATATTCTTAGTCATTCTTAATCATTACCGTGGGTATCTGCTACGCATTCCCTATCCATTACCTATTTATTCCTTATCCTCTCCCTCAAACGGCAAGGTCGGTAACGCAAAACGGTCAAAATCAGACTCAAACTATCGGTTCTGGATTAGTAGAACTGCGTTGCACGAACCGAATTAACACGATAACCGACCGAGATGATAGCATCAAGGTTGTAATATTTTGTCTCATATTCTTGCCCTGTGGACCCCATGTGTCGGAATTTCCGACATGCGGTCATAACTTATTCCTCACTTTCCGCTATCTTTGTATCACTCAGCACACTTTCGATCTCTGCAATCGTTGGGATAGTACCTTCAACCTTTGTCGGATAGAGTTTTTGCAGCTCGTATTCTGAGATTCCAATAGGCTGACTGCTGGATTCCAAAGCGTATTGAGCCAAGGTATTATCTCTACTCTTACAAACCAATAGTCCGATGGTCGGATTATCTTTCTCCGGATCACGCAGGATATGATTTACCGCCGTTACATACGTTCCTAATTGCCCTATATCACGCGCATCAAATTTATCAATCTTCACCTCTATCGCCACATAACAACGGAGTTGGAGGTTATAGAAAAGCAGATCAATAAAGTTCTCCGTCTCCCCGATCTGCAAGCGATATTCTTTTCCCACGTAAGCAAATCCGGTTCCTAACTCCACCAAGAAATCTGTCATGTTTTTCAGCAGAGCCTCTTTCATCGTCTTTTCATTATACCGACCAGTGATTCCCGCGAATGCAAAATCATACGGATCTTTGGTTATCTCACGCGCTAAATCGCTTGTCTCTTCCGGTAAAGTTACAGAAAAATTCGTCAATGCCTTACCTTGACGTTCATACAAATTGCTGTCTATCCAATTGAGCAAGGTCGCACGACTCCAACCGTTTTCTACGGTCTGACGCACATAAAATAGTGCCTTATCTGTATTCCCCTCACACTTGTCCATTATATATTTATGGTGTCCCCAAGGCACAGCGAATAAGTGGCTTTGAATTTGTGCCACAACTTGGGGCAAAATTGGGTTTTCTAATTTTCCCCCAACTTGGGGGAATTTTATAACATCCTCATTATAAAGCAAATAGAACTTTTTACAATAATACAAATTTGTACGAGTAAGTCCCGTTGCATCAGGCAATTCTTGCTGCAAATCTTGAGCCAAAGAGCGCATAAATCCGCTGCCCCAACGTTGCTCTGCTTGCAACTGAACAATATCGCGCCCTAATTCCCAATAATAAGCCAACATCTCATGATTAACATGCACCGCTGCCTTAATCTGACTTTGGCGGTAACGCTTACTCAGGGTCTGAATCCACTGTTTGTACTCGGAGTCTATGTGAATCAATGTACTCATATTAGCTTATCGTTCAATGATAAAAGCGTGTGCCGGGGAGGCAGGAGAAGGAGTCGATGACGCCACAGACTTTGGAGTCGGTATCAAGGACAACAAGGGAGTGAATCGAATAGTGATTCATCGTCTCACCCGCCTCCACGATCTTGGCATTGCGGTTGATGGTCTTAGGATTGCGGGACATGATCTCCGATACAGGCGTAGCGAAGAACGACTGCCCGAGGCGCAACATCGCACGACGAATGTCTCCATCGGTCACGATACCGACAAGCTTATTTGACAATTGACCTTGGACATTTGACATTTTTTCCACCACGATGCCGACACCTAACTTGCCGTTGGTGACAATCTCAATCGCCTCTTTCATAAGCATTTCGGGCGTGAGGAGAGGTAAGTTCTCCGACACCATAAAGTCTTCCACTTTCGCTAAGAGTTTGCGTCCGAGGTCTCCTCCCGGATGCAGCATCGCGAAGTCGGTGGGTTGAAAATGTGCCGCCTCGATAAGGGCACAAGCTAACGCATCGCCGAGAGCCAAAGTGACCGTCGTCGAAGAGGTCGGAACGAGGTTCAAGGGGTCTGCCTCACGCTCTACCGCTATGCTCAGATGGACATCCGAGCCTTTTGCCAAGAGCGAATTAGGGTTGCCGGACATACCGATGATAGGTATATGACGATCTTGAATAAGCGGCAGGAAACGCAGCAACTCTTCGGTAGCGCCCGAATAGGAGATAGCGAGCAGCAGGTCGTCGTTGCCCACCATACCGAGATCGCCATGATACGCGTCCAGCGGATTAAGGAAGAAAGAGGGCGTGCCTGTACTCGCAAGGGTAGCTGCAATCTTCGAGCCTATATGTCCCGACTTGCCGACACCGGTAACCACCACTTTTCCTTTGCAGTCATGGATGAGTTGCACAGCACGGATGAAATCGGCGTTCAGACGCGGGATAAGTGCCATGATAGCGTTCGCCTCTTGTTCGAGACATTCTTTTGCTTTTGTAATGACAGATTGTTCAATCATTGTTTTACTATTTTGGTGAACGCGCGGGTGATATTCGTCCACGCGTACTTGGTTTTTTCTTTTTGGAGATACTCGGTATAAGCCGCTTGCCTATCGTTCGTGAAATAATCGAGCAGGTCTACGGCGATGGATTCGGCAGTCGGTTCGCAGGCATACCCCATCTGATGGTCATGCACGATCTCTCCCAGACCTCCCACGTTCGTCACGAGCATCGGTTTCTCGAAATGGAAAGCCACCTGAGTCACACCCGACTGCGTAGCCGATTTATACGGCTGAACGATGAGATCCGCTGCTCCGAAATACTTACGAAGATCAGCATCGGGGATAAACTCATTCCTAAGGATCACCCTCTCTTCGAGCTTGTTCGCCGCTATCTGAGAGCGATATTTGTCTTCATCTTCGTAAAACTCTCCGGCTATAATCAGCTGCAAATGAGGCAGTTGGTCTTTGACACGTACAAACGCATCCAGCAACAGATCCAAACCTTTGTACGCTCTTACCAAACCGAAGAAAAGCATATATTGCTTGTCGGCAGGGATATTTAGCGCCTGACAAGCCGCAGCTTTGGACATCCGCTCTCCGTAATGGTCATAGATAGGATGAGGGGACGATACCTTCGGTCTTCTTTCAACTTTCAACTTTAAACTTTCAACTTTTTCTATGTCTTTCACCACACTCTCAGAGAGCGCCACAAAACCGTCTTGCGACTTCACGAAATAAGGTGCAAAGAGCTTGTCAAGGATCGAAGGCTCATGCGGGATCATGTTATGCACAAGGGCTATGCAACGCGTCTTGCCGTTTCGTTTGGCGATGCGCGAGATCAGCCCGTACGAAGGAGCAAAGAACGACATCCAATAACAGCAGATGAGCATGTCCGGAGCCGCTTTGCGGATCTGATGACCGACACGGATCCAGTTAAACGGATTGCAGGAGTTCAGTTCCCGACGGATAGCAAGTCCGACAGGGGGTTGCTCTGCCGAATACTGCGTCTTGCCCGGGAAGAGGAAAGAGGGATACTGGAGCGTGAACGTCCAAAGTTCGACCTCGTGTCCTTCTTCTTGGAACTGCCGTGCGAGTCGCTCGTTAAACGTTGCAAGTCCGCCTCGGTATGGATATGTAGTACCTAAAAGGATGATTTTCATAAGTCTTCTGCGTAAGTTATTTTGCGGTTCGCTTCCTCTCCGGAAACGATGAATATTGATTGTTCGGGCATGTACGCTTGTACGATACCCACATCATCAGTCACAGCTACTTGCCCTTGGGCTAAAGCTCGTTCAAACGCCTCTTTGAGCACATCCAGATGAAAAGCCTGCGGCGTCTGAGCACGCATGAAATCCGCCCTTGAAGGAATCGTCTCCACCTCCTTGGTGCCTCGTACATCGTCCCTTCGTACTTTGTATAAGGTGTCCGTCACAGGAACGCCAACCGTCACCGCCGCATGAGTCTCCAGAGCCTTAGCTACATCCGCCAAGATACGCTGAGAGACGAACGGTCGTGCCGCATCGTGCAGCCAAAGGCTGATATCTGATAACTGACCACTGAAAGCTTGTATGGCGTGCCACGAGCTCTCCCATCGTTCGGAGCCTCCGGCGATGATCTGACGCACCTTACGCCATGTGTTCCGGCGGCAAAGCTCTTCTGCCTCTTTCATCCATTCGGGGTGCATGACGATGACGATCTCGTCAATACACGAAGCCGCTTCAAAGGCATCGACCGAGTGTTCCAAGACCGAACGCCCGTCCGAGAGAGGCAAGAGTTGTTTCGGCGTGTTGCCTCCAACACGTGTCCCCATACCGCCTGCTAATATGACTGCTACGTTGGTCATTGGTCGTTAGTCGTTATTGTTGAGTATCGCATCAGCGATCTCGCGTATTGCACCCTGTCCTCCGGGTGTCTGAAGCACCCGAATACCCGGAACAGCAAGTACTTCCGGACGTGCGTTAGGCGGACAACAAGGATAACCGACTGCCGAAAGAAGCTCTACATCGTTGATGTCATCGCCCACGAAGCACACACTCTCAAGCCCGATGCCTAACTCCGCACAGATCTCCTTCGCTGCCTCTAATTTGCTTTGGGCTTTGGGGTTGACCTTGCTGCCGACGCCCAGATAGAGGTAACGCAGTTGGAGTTTCTCAGCACGCGCTTTGACGACCATCGAGTTCTCGGATGTCAAGATGCCGCAAGGGATGCCTGCCTGCTGCAGACACACCATGCCCATACCGTCATAGACACAGAAACGCTTCATCACCTCGCCTTCTGCGGTGTAATACATTCCGCCCTCCGTCAGGCAACCATCCACGTCGGTCAAGAACAGCTTGACCGACAATTTGAGATTTGAGAATTGAGATTTGAGATTTTCCATTCTTAATTTTTAATTTTTAATTCTCAAAAGCGTTCCATCCTTGTGCCTTGAGGGCAAGTTCTTCGCCGTTACGACCGATGAGGTTACAGCCGTATTCGGGTTTTGTAATATGCCCGATGATATACAGATCCTCCACCGGAATCAGTTTCTCGTAGTCGTCCAACGAACAGGTAAAGAGCAGCTCGTAGTCCTCGCCGCCGTTGAGAGCGCAAGTGACGATATTGAGGTTCATCTCTTCCGCCAAAGCTGCCGCCTGATAATCGATCGGCAGCTTGTCCTCGTAGATGCAGCAACCCACATTCGACTGCGAACATATATGCATCAACTCCGACGAGAGGCCGTCCGAGATGTCCATCATCGCCGTCGGTTTGACCCCTGCTTTGCGCAAGGCCTCCAAAATATCCCGTCTTGCTTCGGGTTTGAGCTGACGTTCCAAGAGGTACTCTTTGCCTTCAAAGGCAGACGTCCCCTCCGTCTCTCCCGTAGAGGGATTGTTTCCATAGTTAGTGGAACGCTGAACCATCAGTTCTCTTTCAAGCAGTTGAAGCCCCATATACGCCGTTCCGAGGTTGCCGGAGACGCAGATGAGATCATTAAGTTTGGCGCCGTTACGATAGACGATATCCTTCTCGTCCGCTACGCCCAGACAGGTGATCGAGATCGTCAGACCGGTCATGGAAGCACAGGTGTCTCCGCCCACAAGATCCACCCCATACCGCTCGCACGCAAGGCGAATACCGGAATAGAGTTCCTCTATCTCCTCAACCGAGAACCGTTTGCTGATACCCAGACCGACCGTGATCTGGGTCGGCGTACCGTTCATGGCGTATATATCCGAGAAATTAACCACCGCTGCCTTGTAACCAAGGTGCTTGAGGGGCACGTACTCCAAATTGAAATGCACGCCCTCCAGCAACATATCGGTCGTCATCAGCACACGAGGGGATTTGAGATTTTTAGTTTTCCCAAAGTTCATGACCGCGCAATCATCTCCTGCAGCCTTTTGTGTACTGGGCTGAACGGGTTTTATATCTTTGGTGAGCCGTTTGATCAACCCGAACTCACCCATCGTTGAAATCTCTGTTCTTGACATATAAAAACAAATTAGCGTGCAAAGGTACACTTTTTTTTGCATATATGCAAGAAAAAAGAATTAAAAATTAAAAAAAATGAATTTTAACAGCCATTGGGGGTTTGAAGAGGAGAAACGCCGGATAGTATCCGACAAAATGAACGACGCTTAAAAGGAAGGTGTTTGGAGTTATTTTTGAGTAAAATGAAACAAAAAGTATATAATACTATAGTATTATATAGTATAAGCGCCTTTTTTTGAGATTTTGTACAAAAATAGGTTTCTATCCTTGGGGTATCCTATGGGTATGTTTGGGGTATCATTTGGCGCGGGTTCGAGATTGATATGAGATTTCTCCGACTTTCCCTTGAAGGAGGAGGGGAGAAGGGAGAGGAAAGAGAGGAATTTTATAAAATTTTGACCTAAGATTTGCATATATCAAAAATTATTTGTAATTTTGCAGCGCAAAATGAAAGGGAATAGCAATTATGCCAGAAGTTAGTCGTTTTTATGGAATCATCATTAAGATGTTCTTTAAGCCAAAAGAGCATGAACCAGCACATATCCATGCCCTTTATGAAGAATATATGGGCGTGTTCGACATCAATAATTTTGAGATGACAGAGGGAGATCTTCCTAACCGTGCTCAAAAGATGGTTCAAGAATGGCTAAACGAACATAAAGATGAACTACAGGAAATGTGGAAAACGCAGAAAATATATAAACTTCCACCTTTGAGAGACTAATATGATACCACGAATTAAGTCATATCAACCCCTTGCGGATTTTCAACTGCTCGTATCGTTTGATGATGGGCGGAGGGTTCGTTATGATGTAGCTGATGACATCAAAACGCTACCTGCTTTTCATGACCTCAAGACGGAACATGGCTTATTTGAAAATGCCCAATTAGATGCAAGTCGTACCTGTATCTATTGGAATGACCAAATCGATTTACCAAGCGATGCCATTTATGAGTATGGTGTTGCGTTGTAAAAAAAATAAAATCCGCTGAACTCCACAGCGTAAAAAGGAGAACAAAAATAACATATGACGCAAACGTGCGTCCCTAAAAGCGTAATAAGCCCAACTTGATCTTTTGAAACTTCGACAACTTCAAAAAATCTATTAGCAATTCAAGTCTTGGTTTATGCACGCTCACGTAAATGCGTGAGTTTTCTGTGCGTAAATTTGAATTGTTAAGGTAGTCGAAGACCTCAAAAGATCAAATGAAGCAAACGAAAACGCACGCTTTTTTATAACGATACATTAATAAAAACAAAACAAAAACATCTGAAAAATATGAACATTGTTAAGAAAATATCCTTCCTATTGTTCACTTTAGCGGTTCTCTTTGCGTGCAAAAAGGAATCGCCCATTGATACTGTCGCTGTCAATGGTGCTCTAAGCGGAGAGTTTTCGGTAAGCAAAACCCAAAAGGTGCATTTTTCGCAAGGAAATCTGAAACATCCAGACAACCATACTTGGAGTTTTGCCACAAACCAATGGGAAAATGGCGATCTTTTCGAATGGAGTCACGCGGAGGATTGCTCTTTCATAGACTGGGGTTATCATCCCATTACCAATGGTGGAGACCAACATAATCAGTGGCGTACACTAACCATGAATGAATGGATGTACCTTTTCCACGGAAGAGCCAATGCTGGATATTTATTCGGCTTCGGAAAGGTAAATGGAGTGAAAGGCATAATCATTCTACCCGATAATGGGAATGGAGCATCAGATTTTCACTCTGCGCTTAACAAAGGGTTTGAATGGAAATATAACGAATGGATAGATAGAGACAGCGTAGTTCATCGGAGATACTATTATTATACAACAAAAGATGATAAATATTCTCATAACACTTTCAAAGGGAAAAAGTGGCATGAAATGGAACTAAAAGGAGCAGTTTTCCTTCCTGTTGTAGATGATTGTGTCAGTTATTGGTCTGCAAGTAGAGATTTTACATCGGGACCGACAGATAGTTATATCTTAGATTTTTACGGACACTATTTGTGGCCGATGGCGAGCGGACCATGGTATTATCGCTTCAGCGTTCGTTTAGTACAGTAGTCCTACTTCCCTACTGATTATGGCTCACCAAAGCTCAGACCGCTGACGAACAGATGGTTGTCATCCGAGAGGTCATTGAGATTCGCAAAGCGAAATAGCACACTCTACCATGACAAATAATCAGAAATGGTCACAAACGTCCTTTCGGGGACGTTTTTTTTATTAGTTTAATAAAAGTTTGCATATGTGAAATTTTTGTAGTACTTCGGCACGCCCCTTCCCTAAATTTATTTATATAATTTAGGGCGGGTTCCCTCCGAACGTACGTTCGCGTCTTGCGGTGCATAAGCAAATAAAAGGATTTTTTTGTAAAAAGGGCAAGCCCTCTATTTTAATCACTACGAGTATGTCCGTGAGCAAGCTCCCACATACTCATATCGCTTAAAATAATAGAATTTATTCTATTTTTTACAAAAAAATCCATTTTTATTTGCATATGTGAAATTTTTGTAGTACCTTTGCACGCTTTTTCGTGTATATACGCGCACATAAATAGAAAACAATGATAGAATACATAAAAGGAATATTGACGGAATTGAACCCGACGGAGGCAGTCATAGAGGCTGCAGGGGTCGGATACGGAATAGCTATCACACTGCCGACGTATAGTGCATTGGTGGGGAAAGAGGCTAATGGTGACGCTGCGCTAAATGGTGCAAATGGTGAACCGGTGAAGTTATTCATCTCTGAGATCATTCGCGAAGATACGCATGAGGTATATGGGTTTGTGACCAAAGCAGAGAGAGAGCTGTTCGAACTGCTGCTGACGGTGAGCGGTGTGGGCGCATCGACCGCACGGATGATCATGAGTGCGTTTAGCGCCGAGGAACTGCGGATGCTGATTGCTACCGGCAACGCGAAAGGTATGGCGAAAGTGAAAGGACTTGGTCCCAAGACCGCACAACGTATCATCGTGGATCTGAAAGACAAAGCGCTGAAGATCGACTTAGGCGGCGACCCGACGGAGATCCCGATGTTAGATGTAGAGGCCGACAGCGGCGTGAAGGCTGAAGCTATCAGCGCGCTGACGATGCTTGGCTTTGCTTCCGCAGCCAGCGGTAAAGCCGTGGATAAGATCCTCAAAGCTCAGCCGGATATGAAAGTGGAAGCGGTGATACGGGAAGCGCTAAAGATGCTGTAAGACCGCCCTTCGGGCTGACAGAGTACAGACTGAATTACTGAAAGAAATTGAAAAAGAAAATAGGATACATATTATTGGTTAGTCTGATGTTCCTGCTGCCGATGGTGGCAGGAGGGGTGTATGCGCAGGATGAGAACACGCCTGTAGCACCGGTTCGTACTAAACCGAAGACGCTAAAAGAGCTGGTAGCCGAAGAGAAAGCCCAGAAAGCCGCAGAGAAAAAAGCCAAAGAGGAAGAGAAACAACGTCAAGAGGAGGAGAAGAAACGTCAGGAGGAAGCGAAAGCCAGACGCGAAGAGGCGAAAGCCAAACGCGATGCTGCCATAGAAGCCGGAGAACCGATACCGGAAGATGTAGCCGATTATGTGACCGACACAGACAGCACTATCTGGGCACCGACGAACGTCAAGCAACTGGGTGCACAGAACTACGGCGAGTTGACGAGTCCGAAAAGCTCCATGGACTTGCAGGATCCTGAGAACGTGACGACGACCGTAGAGTATCAGCCGGAGACAGGACAGTACGTCATCCGTACGAAGATAGGCGATTTGGATGTAGCTACGCCGTACATGCTGACGCAGGAGGAGTACAACCAGTACGCCGAGCGACAGATCATGCATAAGTATTGGCAGCAAAAAATCAGCGAAGTAGAGCATAACAACGAGCGTAAGTTCGACATCACGGACATGAAGTTCAACATCGGTCCGGCGGACAAGGTGTTCGGTCCGGGCGGTGTACAGTTGAAGATGCAAGGAAGCGCGGAGTTGCTGTTCGGATTCAAACATCAGCATATATCGAATCCATCGTTGACCCGACGCGCGCGAAACAATAATATATTCGACTTCGACGAGAAGATCCAAGCCAGCGTGCAAGGAAAAGTGGGTACGAAGTTGAACTTCAACTTGAGTTACAACACCGAGGCTTCTTTCTCGTTTGACCAACAGAACATCAAATTGAACTACAAAGGCGAGGAGGACGATATTATCCAGAGTATTGAGGCGGGTAATGTGTCGCTTGATCTGCCGAGTTCGTTGATCCGAGGCAGCAAGGCGTTGTTCGGTATCAAGACGAATCTGAAGTTCGGTAAGTTCAAGATCCAAGCCTTGGTGAGTCAGCAGAACAGCGAGGCACAGACGGTGAGCAGTAAGGGCGGTGCGCAGATGACGCGATTCGACATCAGCGGCGATAACTACGATGAGAACCGCCACTTCTTCCTGAACTATTTCTTCCGCGACAACTACGAGAAAGCGATGTCGTCGGTGCCGTATATATCGAGCGGTGTGACGATCAATAAGATCGAGGTGTGGGTGACCAACAAAAAAGGCAACTATGACCAAGCCCGTAACATCGTCGCCTTCGCCGACCTTGGTGAGTCGAAGCAACACTCACAGATGAACTGGGGTCCCGATCAGAAACCCTGTCCGGACAACAAGACCAACGGTCTGTATAGCACGGTCACGGCAACACCTTTCCGTCAGATAGATCAGACCGGTGCTGCCTTGGGTGCGCTGGGCATGGAGGGCGGTGTCGATTACGACAAGATCGAGTCCGCACGACTACTCAACAGCAGTGAATATACGCTCAATAGTTCCTTGGGTTTCATCTCTCTGAAAGCGGCATTGAACCAAGATGAGGTCTTGGCAGTAGCGTACGAATATACGTACGGCGGACAGGTCTATCAGGTCGGTGAGTTCTCGACCGACGGTGTGCGCGACACGCTCAACAAAGACCCGCAGCAGGCAGCGAGCACGCTGGCTTTGAAGATGCTGAAATCGACCTCCAATGCGCCGAGCGTCAAAGGCAAAGGTACATGGGACCTGATGCTGAAGAATATCTACGCCTTAGGCGCTACGAGCATCAATGCCGATAAGTTCGAGCTGTATGTGACGTATCGTAACGACTCGGTGGGCACCGACATGCAATACCTTGCCGAAGGACCGATCAACGGCAAGCAGCTCATCCGTGTGATGAACCTCGACCGTTTGGATCAGAAGCACAACGTGAGTCCCGATGGACGATTCGACTTCTTGGAGGGCATCACGATACAGGCAAGCACGGGTAAGATCATCTTCCCTGTCTTGGAGCCGTTCGGTAGCCACTTAGCCAACGCTTTAGGCAACGACCCTGCGCTGACCTCCAAATACTGTTTCCAAGAGTTGTACGACTCGACCTTGGTGGTAGCACAAGAGATGAGTGAGAAGAATAAGTTCCGCTTGACCGGTAAGTACAAAGGTACCAACAGCAGCGAGATCCGCCTGAACGCAATGAACGTACCGCGAGGTAGCGTGACGGTGACCGCCGGAGGTGCTACCCTCATTGAGAACGTCGATTATACGGTCGATTACACCATGGGAACGGTGACGATCCTCAACACCTCGATCTTGGAGTCGGGAACGAACGTGGATGTGAAGTTGGAGAACCAGAGCACGTTCTCGATGCAACGTAAGTCGCTGTTCGGTGCGCATCTGGAATATGAGTTCAGCAAGGATCTGGTCATCGGCGGAACGATCATGCACCTTCGTGAGCGTCCGTTGACGACGAAAGTGAATATGGGTTCGGAGCCGCTGGCGAACACCGTCTGGGGTCTGAACGCGAGCTGGAAGACCGAGCTGCAGTGGCTCACCAACGCGATTGATAAGATCCCTTGGATCACCGCAACGGCTCCTTCGACCTTCTCTATCAACGCTGAGTTCGCACACCTCATCCCGGGTCACACACGTGATGTGGGTAGTACAGGAACTGCGTATATTGATGATTTCGAGAGTACAACCACGAACATAGACGTTCACTATCCTAATTACTGGTTCTTGGCTTCTACGCCTTCGGTGATGCCGGAAGCGCAGATCCACTTGACGCACGATACCGCGGCTTATAACAAGAACCGCGCGCTGTTAGCTTGGTACGCCGTTGATCCTATCTTCGGCTATCCGCAGACGAACACGCCGGATCATATCCGTAATGACCTTGCAGCTCTCAGCGACCACCGTACGCGTATCGTCTATCAGGAAGAGATCTACCCCAACAAACAGGAAGCCAGCAACGTAGATACGAAGTTGCCGGTTCTGAACCTCGCTTATTATCCTGAAGAGCGCGGTCAGTACAACGTGTCTGCCGGAGAGATCGGACCGGACGGTAAGCTGAAGAACCCGAAGAACCGTTGGGGCGGTATGATGCGACGGTTAGAGAACACCGACTTCGAGCGAGCGAACATCGAGTACCTGCAGTTCTGGATCATGGATCCGAGACATACGAACCCCGATCATCCGGATGACTACGATGGTGTGATGTACATCAACTTAGGTGACGTGAGCGAGGATATTCTGCGAGACGGCAAGAAATCCTTCGAGCACGGTCTGCCCGTATCCGATGCGGACGAAGGACGAGTAGAGAACACCTTCTGGGGACGTGTACCGCGAACCACCAGTTCGGTTACTGCCTTCAGCAACGAGTCCGGTTCGCGTGAGCGTCAGGATGTCGGTCTGAACGGTCTGAACGATGATCAGGAGCGTCAGTGGCCTGCTTATAAGAGCTACGTGGACTCGCTGCGTAAGATCGTCACGCCGGATGTGATCAGCCGTTGGACACGTGACCGTTTCTCTCCGCTCAACGACCCTGCCGGTGATAACTACCACTACTACCGAGGCTCGGATTTCGATGACCAACAGGTGTCGATCTTGGATCGTTACAAACACTATAACGGTACGCAAGGCAACTCGCCGGACACGGATCAGGAGACCGAGAGCTACGGAACGGCATCGACCCTGACACCGGATGTAGAGGACATCAACCTCGATAACACACTCAACGAGTACGAGAAATACTACGAGTACAAAATCATCCTCCGCAAAGACATGATGGAGGTCGGACGGCAGCATATCACGGAGAAGAAAGTGCGCCAAGTGACGCTTCGTAACGGCGAGACGGTCGATGTGACATGGTATCAGTTCAAGATACCTCTTCGTGGTGACAGCGCTACGGTTCAGAAACGCGGCGGTATCCGTAACTGGAAATCGATCCGTTTCATGCGTCTGTACCTGACGGGCTTCGAGCATGAGACCTTCCTGCGTTTTGCTACGATGGATCTCGTACGAGGCGAATGGAGACAGTACACGCGTGACTTAGCGCCGGTCGGCACTCCGACGAACCCGGGTGCTTCGATTGACGTGCAGACCCTGAATATCGAGGAGAACAGTACTCGTCAGCCGATCAACTACGTACTGCCTCCGGGTGTGAGTCGTCAGACCGACCCGGGACAGGCTCAGCTCATTGCTCAGAACGAGCAAGCGATGGTCATGCGGGTGAACAACCTCAGTCCGCACGACGCGCGCGCGATCTATAAGAATACCGCGTACGATATGCGCCAATACAAGAAGTTGCAGATGTTCGTTCACGCCGAGCGGCTTAGCGAGCTCGATCCGAACCTCCGTGACGGCGATCTGACCTGCTTCATCCGTATGGGTACCGACCTCAAGAACAACTACTACGAATACGAGATCCCGCTGCATCTGACGCCTCCGGGGCTTTATAACAACGACTCGGAGAACGACCGTAAGATCGTTTGGCCCGAGGATAACATGTTCGACTTCCCGCTGAAGGTCTTCACGGACGCTAAGACCGCGCGTAACAAAGCCAAGAGAGCGGGTAACCAAGGTGTCGGAAACACGATCCCGTACGTGACATACGACGTGGATAACGACAAGCCGATGAACAAGATCACGGTATTGGGTAACCCGACCTTGGAGGAGATCGAGACGATCATGATCGGTGTGCGTAACAACGGTCAGCATGATGCCAGCGGTGAGGTCTGGGTGAACGAGTTACGGCTCAGTCAGTTCAACGAGAAAGGTGGTGTGGCAGCGATGGCCAACGCTTCGTTGGCGATCAGCGACATCGCACAGGTGAACGTAGCCGGACAGTTGGAGACCGCCGGTTACGGTTCGATAGAAGCGAACGTGATGGATCGTAACATGGACAATTTCTATCAGTTGTCCGTGAGTGCGGCGTTGGAGGCAGGTCGTCTGTTGCCGGAGAAAGCGAAGGTTCAGATGCCGCTCTATGTAGCGTACAGCAAAGAGGTCATCAGCCCTGAGTACGACCCGCTGGATACCGATGTCAAGCTCAAAGAGACACTCAGCACATACGAGACGAAGTCAGAACGCGACTCCATCAAGAACCTCGTGCAGACGGTCCATGAGTCCACCTCGTTCTCGGTAAGCAACCTCAAGGTGAACCACCACTACACCAAGAAACGCGACTTGTTCGTGGATCCCGCTAACTTCAGTATCTCGGCTTCGTACAACAAACAGTCCGAACACTCACCGGAGTTGGAGACCAACTACACGACCGACCATAAGGGAAGCTTCCAGTACGCTTATAACTTCAACCCGAAGCCGTGGGAGCCGTTCAGCAAGGTGGAGAAAGTGCAGAAAATAAAGGCACTCAAGGAGTTGAACTTCTACTACCTGCCGCAATCATGGTCGTTCAACACGAACATGCACCGTACCTTCAGCCATATGAAGATGCGCGATCTGACCAATAACTTGGAGTTTGACCCGGACCGCGATCTGACGTATAGCAAGGACTTCACATGGGATCGTAATGTCGATATCAAGTACGACCTGACCAAGAACATGAAGTTCAGCTTCCAATCCGCCTATAACGCGATCATCGATGAAGGTAAATACACGCCGGAGATCCTGAAGAACAAGTACTTCGATCCGGAGTTCAACCACGATAAATACGAGGCTTGGAAAGATACGATCCAGCGTTCGCTCTCCCGTTTCGGTAAGCCGTATTCGTACCAACAGATCTTCACCGCGAGCTGGAACGTGCCGTTCAACCGCATCCCGTATCTCGATGCGTTGACCGCTAACGCTTCCTATAGTGCGAACTATAACTGGACCCGTACGGCATCTACGACCCAAGGTCAAGACCTCGGTAACACCGTCAGCAGTTTGCAGACGTGGCAGATCGACGGAGGTCTTAATTTCGAGACGTGGTACAACAAATCCAAGTACTGGAAACAGATGTCGCAACGATACTCGGGCAGAGGAGGCGCTCGGCGTGCATTCAAGCCCAAGACTTATACGCAGACCGTGGCTTTGAAGAAAGGCGAGGCGACGGAGATCACCCACCGTCTGAACAGCGAGATGCTCAATGTGTCGGTTGCGGACTCCGCCGGAAAAGCAGTGCCGGTATCCTTCCGTCCTGTGGGTAACACGAAAGTGGCGATCACGCCGAAAGCGGATTGCGCACAGGCAATCATCACCGTCACTACCAAAGACCCGAACGAGCGGACGCCGAAACAGATAGCCGGAGACATGTTCGCTTACCTCGGAACGATGATCCGCCGTCTGCAGATCACGTACCGCGAGACGAACTCCATGACCATCTCGGGCTTCATGCCGGAGGCAGGTTTCATGGGACAGCGCAGAGTGGATGGCGCGTACGCGCCGGGTTTTGACTTCGCCTTCGGATTTATCCCCAAGAACATGATGGAGCGTGCGATGAAGCATAACTGGCTCAGCGGCGATACGACCGTCGTTCAGCCTGCTACCCGTGCGCACACCTCCGATCTCGATATCAAACTGACGCTCGAACCGCTACCGGGCTTTAAGATCCAGCTCAGCGGTAAGCGATACATGGCGACTTCGACCTCGATCATCATGAGTTACGGCGATCCGCAGGAGACCATGACCGGTTCGTTTAACATCACCCAATGTGCTATCGGAACGGCGTTTATGAAGGTCGGCAAACAGGATGAGAACTTCGCCAACAAAGCTTTTGACCGCTTCCTGAACAACCGTGACGTGCTTGCTGATCGTGTGCAAGACCAATACACGGGTGTCACTCTGCCCGATGCAGGCTTCCTCAAAGGAACGGTGCAGCCCGGTACGAAATACGACCCCAATAAACACGGACGTATCAATAAGAACTCCGCCGACGTGCTCGTACCTGCGTTCCTGTCGGCTTATACCGGTAGAAGTCCGAGCAAGATAGGTCTCAATCCGTTCCTCGGCATCCTTAATATCCTGCCGAACTGGTCGGTGACCTTTGACGGTTTGGGTCGTCTGCCGTGGATGAAAGATCATTTCAAATCCGTGACCCTGACGCACGCTTATACCTGTAAGTACGCGATCGGTTCGTTCGGCAGCTACTCTACGTGGGTCGGTGTAGATGATAAGAACAAACAGGTCGGTTTCGTACGCGATGTGACGACCGACATGCCTCGTCCTTCGTCGGCGTACGACATCAGCAATGTGTCGCTGACGGAAGCTTTCTCGCCGCTCATCGGTCTGAACCTGACGATGAAGAACTCGCTCAATCTCAAAGCCGAGTACCGCAAGCAGCGTAACCTCACGCTCAACGTGACCTCTGTCCAACTGACCGAAGGTCATACCAACGAGTTCGTCATCGGTGGTGGTTATACCATCAAGAACCTCAGCTTCATCACCAAACGCAAAGACGGTGCGCAGAAGAAAGTAAGCAATGACCTCAAGCTCCAAGTGGACTTCTCCTATAAGGATGTGAAGATGCTCCTCCGTAAGATCGAAGAGGGTATCACGCAGGCTTCGTCCGGAAACCGCGTCTTCGCTGTGAAGATCTCAGCGGACTACGTCCTAAGTCAGAAGATCAACATCCAGCTCTTCTATGACCACCAAGGTACCACACCGCTTATCTCGTCCTCGTACCCCGTCAAGGTGGATAATGTGGGTATTAACATCAAGCTGATGCTGACACGTTAATTCACAATGTACAAAGTCGGTATCATAGGACCGGAGTCAACGGGTAAGAGTTCATTAGCCCGCTATCTCGCGAAAAGATATAAAGGAACGTACGTGCCTGAGTATGCGCGTACGTACGTGGAGCAGAAAGGGACGACCGAGGTCTCTTTCGACGAGCTCTGCGAGATCGCCCGCTACCAGATAGAGCAGATCAAGTCTTACAGCGAAGCGGTCTGTCAGGCGAAGCCGGTCTGTACTCTGTCAGCGCAGCGGTCTAACAGCGAAGTGGTCTTCTTCGACACCGAGCTGATCGTAACGAAAGTGTGGTTCGATTATGCGTTTGGGAAAGTGCCGGTTTGGTTTGAAGAGGCGATCCGGCAATACCCGATGGACGTCTATCTGCTGACGTACCCTGATCTACCTTGGGTGCCCGACCCTGCCCGTTCCAATGGTTCGGACGAGATACGCCAAGAGCTCTTCCAACGCTACGAATCCGAGATCCAAGCGCTGGATATTCCCTATTACATCATTAAACACTGCTGACGAGTAAAAGAATCAGAGTTGCACGACGGTGAGACCTGCTCCGCCGTGGTTGACATCGCCGTCCCCGAAGTCGAGCGGTACCTGTCCGCGTTTACGGCGAAGACGGTTGAGGTCGTTGAGGTACTCCCGCGTCAGTTGCTTGAGCGCACCGGTTCCGGTACCGTGCAGGATAGTGACCTCGCCTGCTCCGACCATCAGCGCATCGTCCATGTACGCAATCAGTTTCTCCAAGGCCTCGTCTGCGCGGTAACCCCGCAGGTCAAGCGTGCGTTCGAAAGAGAGGGTGCGTTGCCGAACGGTCGAGCGGACAGAGACGTTGCTCTTACTCTCCGGTGCAGAAGACATCGACTTGCTGAGTTTGCGCAAGTCCGAGAAATCGCGCAGCACCTTCGGCGCTTTCGGCGAATCGGTCTTAGGCTTATCCTGAGGGCGGTCTTTCTTGGGAGTGCCGTTCACTTTCTCCTTGAGGGCTTCTACTTTCTGACGCGCCTCTTTGGTCTTGAGCTTCTCAGCTTTCGCTTCTTTGATCTCACGGATCGTACGCTCGATGGTGGCGTTCGATTGCTGCAAGAGGTCGGCTGCCTGCTGTTTGGCTTCGTCGAGGATCTCTTTCTTCTTGGCTTTGATGCCGCTCATCTGTTCCTCGTATTGGGCGATACGCTCTTCGAGGACTTTCTCTTTCTGACGGATAGCCTGCCGTTTGTTCTCCCAATAACGTTTGTCCCGAGCGATGTCTTGGAGCTGTTTGTCGTAGTCGATATGCTCCTCGCCCACGAGGTCGGTAGCATACCGGATGATCTCTTCGCCCAGACCTATCTGACGCGCTATCTCGATAGCAAACGAGCTACCGGCTTGCCCGATGGAGAGCTGGAAGAGCGGACGCATCGCCCCTCGGTCATAGAGCATCGCGCCGTTGATGACACCGGGGGTCTGCTCCGCAAAATGCTTGAGGTTCGTATAGTGCGTTGTGATGATACCGAAGACACCGCGCTGCACCAACTCGCGCAGGATAGCCTCTGCTATCGCTCCGCCTATCAGCGGTTCGGTACCCGTTCCCATCTCATCGATGAGGATGAGCGTGCGTTCGTCCGCCTGACGCAGGAAAGCACGCATGTTACGCAGGTGAGACGAGTAGGTAGAGAGCTCGTCCTGTATCGATTGCTCGTCGCCGATGTCGATCATCAGTTGGTCAAAGAGCCCTGCCCTGCTCTGCTCCGCTACGGGAACCAGCAGACCGCATTGGAGCATGTATTGCAGCAAGGCAATGGTCTTGAGGCACACGGACTTACCGCCCGCATTGGGACCGGAGATGACGAGCACATGGTTCTTGTCGGCTTGCAGACGGATCGAGAGCGGCACGACGGTCTTGCCTTGCGGCGCATAATGGAGCCACAAGACCGGATGACGGGCTTCCGACCACTCCAACAACGGCTCGTTCAGCAGCTCCGGACGGATCGCATGAAGGGTCTGAGCCAGCGACACTTTGGCATTGAGGAAATCGACCTCCGCAAGCATCTTCTGGCTGGCGAGGATTGACTCCGTCTCGGGTCGCAGAAGGGCGGTGATAGCTTGCAGGATACGCACTCTCTCCCGACGCTCTGCACCCTCTAACTCACGGATATGATTATTGGCGTCCACCACCTGTTGCGGTTCGATATAGACGGTCTTGCCGGTAGCCGACTCATCGTGTACGATACCGCCTATCTTGCGTTTGTAGCCGGGCGGAACGGGTATCACGAGCCTGCCCTCACGGAGGGTCGGTGTAGCGTCCGAATCGACCAAACCGTCGGTCTTGGCTTGCCTGAGGATAGCCGCCAACGTGCGTCCGACGCTGCCCTGCAGGTTGCTTATCTCACGACGGATACGCGCTAACTCGGGCGAAGCATGATCTGCCAGTTTGCCGTAACGATCCAAGATCCGGTCTATCTCACGAACGATGTTCCCGAGGTTTCCGAAAGCGCCTATGCCGCCTAATCCCTTTAATAGCGGGTACTTGAGTTCATCAAGCGAACCGAAGAACTGCTCCACCTCTACGGCGTACGAGAGGGTCTTGCGCAGGTCGTCCAACTCCGCCTCGTCGAGGAACAGCCCTTCGATGCGGATACGTGCCACCGCCTCGCGCATGTCGCGTATCTCGCCGCGCGGGAAACTCAGCATCGGGTCGGCTTGCACCTGACGCATCTGATCGGTGAGCAGCAACATATGCTGCACCTTCTCATACTCGGTCTCCATCTGCATCGCCTCTACCCGCTCGCGGCCTAAGGACGACGCACACCGACGCACCAACTCTTCACGTATCACCGTGAAGTCAATCTTCGATTCTATGTTAGAGGGATAAAACAAAGGATGTATGATTTAAAAATGTAAGATGTAAGATGTATGTATGATTTAAAAATGTAAGATGTAAGATGTATGTATGATTTAAAAATGTAAGATGTAAGATGTATGATGTAACGACTAACCCAGTATTCGACAATCTTTGAGTGCCGGCGCACCGACGGCTTCGTTGAGTTTGCGGATGAGCTCGAAGCGGTTCTCGAAGAGCTGGGTCTTGAGTGCGGCGGAGTTGACGCGGACATACAAGACACCGTCCCGAACCTCCACGCTGCGCGTGAGTTTCCGGACGGTCTCGCCCATGACCTTCGGCCACACCTCTTCTATCTGGACATCCAGCACCGACTGCTCCAAACCGCTCTCACGGATGTACGCCACCAGCGCCTGAGATATCGACATCGCCTCGCCTTTCACTAAACTCTAACCTCTCAACACTAAACAACACTCAACACTCAACTCTCAACACTCAACTTTTAATGATACACCGCCTCTTCCTTCACTTTCTTCAGATAGATCTTCTGCCGTGTACGGAAAGTTCGGATGTTGACATCCAGCCCGTTGAGTTTCTGTATGGACTCCAACTGCACGCCGTTCTCTTGGCTCAACTGCCAAACGGACTGTCCGGTATGCGACCATACGAAAGGCTCGGAGCCGGTGGCTTTCTTGGCAGAGAGGTAGATGCGGTCACCTTTCTGCAACTCACGTCCGAGGGCGTCGTTGTACTCACGCAGATCGCGCTCACGCACGTTCAGACGGAACGCCACATTGGCATACGTATCGCCTTCTTTGGCGGTGACGTAGCTCACACCGTTGCATTTCTTTTTGGGGTGCATCAGCAGAAAACTATCCCTCTCCTGCTTCGCCGTCAGCGGCTCTACATACGGCGGTTCGGGATCGTTGTTGATGACCATGATCGGCTCCGACTTGCGCACCACCGATGCTTTGAGCGGACGTTTAGCGGGTTTCGGTGTCTCTGCCTCTTCGGTGACCTCTGCTGCCCCTTCGGCTGCACCTCCGGCTACCATAGCCGCGGGCACGATCGGCTTCACACCGACTGCTAAGGTATCCAGACGATAGTCCTCGATGAGCTTGATGAGCTTAGAGGCATACAGCGGGTCGGTCGCATAGCCGCACTGACGCAACCTGTAAGCCCAGCCCTCATAGTCCTCTATCGCAATCTCAAAACAGGTCGTATATCGCGGACGTTTGAGGAACTCCGAGTGATCCTTGAAACTCTCGGCTGCATCGTAGTACTGACGGAAACACTCCCCTTTGCTGTCATCGTCGTAGTAATAGACGCCGCCAAACCATTCGCTCGTACACTTGATACCGAAATGGTTCTTGGCATTGACTGCTAACTCGCTCTTTCCGGCAGCGGACTCCAAGAGCGCCTGAGCCATGGTGATAGAAGCGGGGATACCGTAGTCCGCCTGCTGCTGAATAGCAGTACCTTTCCATCGATCGATGTAATCCAGATAAGCCTGTTTTTGTACCTGCGCGAAGGCAGACATACTAAACGCCAATACCAGCGCAAAGAGACATTTTTTAATCATAATCTACTTCATTTCACGAATTATGGTGCAAAGGTACGACTTTTTCCGCACATATGCAAGAATAAGACTAAAAATTTCATTATATTGAACGAAAAATACCCGAAAATTTGCATATATGCAATTTTTGTAGTACCTTTGTGCCCTGATTTGTGATGTAAACAATATGTAAATTGTGACGATTATGAAAAAGTATCTATTTATAGGACTGATTGCGCTGTGCGCGGGATGTCTGACAGGATGTAATGACAAAGATCCGGTGCAGAAACTGAATATCCAGACGCTGGATCTGACGGTGCTGCAAAAAGATTGGAATTTCGACCAAGAGACTTTGCAGTTCTACTACCGTTTTAAGGTGCCCACCTTGGACGCACATGTCTATAACTATGGCAGTTGGAGCATTTCCCGTGAGTACAACAAAGGTTACAACGATGCCTATCAGGTAGCGCTGCCGATGAGCACTTTCGGTCATGACACCCTCCGAACCGGAGAGGTGGTTTACTTCACGCGTCATATCGACTACCGCGTAGGCGTCGGGTACGTAGATGTACAGGTGACGGATTCGGATTTTCCTTACCCGATTGATCCTGCGACCGGCAAACGAATCGTAGATAACTTCGTTCCCGAAGATATGTTCTTCCGGATGCAGATGATGGACTAACGACTATCGACAGCCCTTGCATGGACTAACATACATATTAGGTCCTTGTGCGGCGGAGAGTCGCGAACAGGTATTAGAGACCGCACGCCGGATACAAGCGGCATGCGGCGAGATGCCTTTTATTTTTCGCGCGGGCGTGTGGAAACCGCGCACGAGTCCGTACACGTTTCAAGGCGCAGGAGTAGCGGCGTTGAGTTGGTTACAAGAGGTGAAGACGCAGTTCGGCGTGCCGGTAGCAACGGAAGTAGCGACACGGGAACATGTGGAAGCGGCTTTGCAGGCAGGGATCGACTACCTGTGGATAGGAGCGAGAAGCTCCGCAAATCCGATTGTTGTACAATCGATTTGCTCCGCGATTTCAGATTTCAGATTTCAGATTTCAGATTTGAAAGGCATCCTCATCAAGAATCCCGTGAATGCGGATGCGGCGCTGTGGATCGGTAATATCGAGCGGTTAGAGAAGACCGGCGTGCCGGTGATAGCGGTACACAGAGGATGCAACCACCGTCCCTGTTGGTCTATGGCGCACACGGTTCGCAACGCACGACCGGACATCCCGATGCTCTTAGACCCGAGTCACATGAGCGGCAAGGCAGCCAAGGTGCCGGAGTTGATGGAGAAGATAGAGACCTTGGCGCTGGACGGCGCGATGGTGGAGGTACACTGCTGTCCCGAACAGGCACTCTCCGATAGGAAGCAACAGATCAGGCCAGAGGAGATTTCAGAGTTCAGATTTCAGATTTCAGATTTCAGAGGTCAGAATTCAGAATTCAGAGTTCAGAGTTCAGAGTTCAGAGTTCAGAATTCAGAGGTCAGAGGTCAGAATTCAGAGTTAGAGTTGAACTGGTTGCGGGCAGAGATAGACGAGCTGGACGAGCAGATTTGGGACTCCATCGCAGCCCGTATGGACGTGAGCAAGCGAATAGGAGAATGGAAAAAAGAACACGGCATAGCTCCTCTTCAGCCGGAACGGTATAAGGAGATTGTGAAGGAACTAAAGATTAAAAATGAAAAATTAAGAATGAACGGTCTCCCTCTCAGCGAGCAGTTTATGCTCAACATCTGGGAGATGATACACGAAGAGAGTCTCAGACAACAAAGGTGAAAAGAAAACTATATATATTATTCGCCCTGATAAGTATGGCGATGATGGCGATGGGACAGAACTCATCGCGGACGGGTATATCCGGAACGGTAGTGGACGGCGACACGGGAGAGACTCTTCCGTTCGTGCAGATTTACTTCCTGCAATCGACAGAGAACCGAGGTATGATCCCTTCGGACATCGGTACTTCCTCCGATTTAGACGGTAATTTCTCGCTGAGCAACACGTCGGGTTATACCCGTCTGAACTTCCAGATGTTGGGTTACAAGACGGAGATGGTGACGTTACGTCCCGGTCAGAACCGTAAGGACGTGAAGATCAAGATGCATCCGGATGTATATGGATTGCAGGACATCGTGGTGACGCCAAAGAACAGCAAACGGGATTACAAACGCAAAGGTAACCCTGCTGTGGAGCTGATCAAGAACGTCATTGCCAACAAAGACAAACACTGCGTGACCACTTCCGAGCAGTACACCGCGAAGACGTACAGCCGTATGTCGTTTGCGCTGGATAATATCAAGATGAACTTCAAGAAGGGATTCTGGAAGAACTTCGCCTTCGTGGAGAAATACATCGACTCCACGGGTGTGTACCCGAACGTGACGGTTAGTATCCGTGAACATATCGGCGAGGAGTACTACCAACGCAAACCACACCGTGAGAAGAAAGTGCTGCAAAAGAAACGTATCTTCGGTATTGAGGATATTCTTGCGTCGGGTACGTTCAAACAAGCGACGGACGCTATCTTCAAAGAGGTGGAGATCAACGATAACAGCATGAACCTGCTCTTCAACCGTTTCGTTTCACCGCTGTCTTCGACCATCGCGGTGACGTTCTATCAATACTACATCATGGACACGATCATGGTAGACGGCTATCCGTGTATCGACCTTGCGTTCGTGCCGGTGAACTCGGAGAGTTACGGCTTCACGGGTCACCTCTATGTCGTCAATGACTCGACCTATCGTCTTAAGAAATACGCCATAAACATCCCGCCGGAGATCAACCTCAACTTCGTGAGCAACTACTCCTTGGAGGCGAGCTACAAGCAGTTGGAGAACGGTCTTTGGGCACCGGATCGTATATCGACCTACGCCAAGTTCTACCTCATCAACCAGAAACGAGGTATGTTAGCCCGTCAGACGAAGATCTACACAGGCTGGGATTTAGAGACGCCGATCAGCAAGGAGACTTTCTCGGCTCTTACCACGACCGAGAACAACGACTCCTCCGCCGTGCGTGTCGGTTCGCGCAAATGGGATGCGCTCCGTCCGGAGCCGCTGAGCTGGTACGAGAATTCGGTGGTGGATCTGGTGAATGAGTTTACCAACACGCCTAAGTTCAACAGTCTGGCGCTGACCGCTAACGCGATCATGACCGAGTATATCCCGACGACGAAGGCGAAATACATGCACGATAGTAAGTTCGACATCGGACCTATCTTCAGCTTCGCGAGCTGGAACATGTTAGAGGGTGTACGTCTGCGTTTTGGCGGAATGAGTACAGCGGATTTGCATCCGAATGTGTATTTCCGAACGTATCTCGCTTTCGGAACGAAAGACCTGCGTCCGAAATATGAGGCAACGCTCTTCTATACCTTCGACAAGCATAAGAAACATCCGTACGATGGTCTGCGTCACCATCTAAGGTGGACAGCCAAATACGATGTAGAGGAGCCGGGTCTGTCCTTGGACATGATCGATCGGGATCATATACTCAACTCTATCCCGACCAGCAAACCCGTTATGGGATTCTACCAATATGTCTTCCGCGCGAAGATGGAGTATATGAAAGAATGGGAGAACAACCTGTATTTCCGTACGTCCTTCGATTTCACGAATAACGAAGCGGCGGGTTCGCTCCATTACGACCGTGTGCAGTACACCATGAACTCCGACTCCACATGGACGAAGAGTTTCTCGAACATCGGTCAGTACCGCAACTACGAAGGAATGGTAGAACTGCAATACTCGCCGGGCGTTCGTCCGTACCTCGACCGTATGGGCAAAGCCAGTTCGTTCGGTATGGAGAAAGATGCGCCTATCCTGCGTCTGACCCATTATATCGGCTACTTGGACGACCGTCATAACGGCGGAAACGGATTCTTCTATAACAAGACGGAGTTCCTCTTTGAGAAACGATTCTGGTTCTCGGCGTTCGGACACCTCGACACGCGTGTGTATAGTGGTATGATTTGGCAGAAAGCGCCGTTCACCAAACTCTATATCCCGAATACCTCGACGAGCATCTTCCTCTCCCTGCGCGGCTTCAACCAGATGAAGCCGATGGAGTTCATCATGGATCAGTACGTGGGTATTCAGCTGACGTATTATTTCAAGGGCTGGATCATGAACCGTATTCCGGGTATCAACAAACTGAAGCTGCGCGGAGTAATCAGTTTCTCGGGTATCTACGGCGGTTTGAGCAAGAAGAACAACCCCTATCTGGAGACCGGTTCGGGTCTATACGATCTACCGCATACGCCTTGGAAAGACGGAAATATCGAGAATGCGTTTGACAACAGCGGTTATATCCGCGATAGTTACCGCACGACTTCTCCCCTCGGCAAACTGCCGTATATGGAGTTCACCGCCGGATTTGAGAACATCCTTAAGTTCATCCGCATTGACTACATCCGTCGTCTGACCTACAACGACTACGAGCTGCCCTATATGATCCAGAAACGAGACGGAGCAGGCGTACCGATGTTCGACGAGAGCGGCAATCCGGTCATGGTTCACGGACGCAAGAAAATAGGCGCATGGGGTCGTAACGGCGTGAAGATAACTGTGCGAATCGCACTATAATTAATAATGAATAATTAATAATGATTATTTTTTAGTTGAGAGTTTAATGTTTAGTGTTGAGTGTTTAGTGTTTAGTGTTTAGAGAATAAGATTATGAAAAAGATATTTATTATAGTAATGATAGGTCTTGTGGCGTTGGAGATGAACGCACAGACGACGGTAAGCAATGATAGTACGAAGTTAGGTATCAAATCGGCTTCGCAGGTTCTGACGGAATGGAATACAGAGCGGATGTTAGACTCCCTCGATCAGGAGAAACTGCCCAAGAAAGTGACCTGCGGTATATTGGCAGGAGCGAACATCAATAACTTCCTCATCACGCGTGACCACCACACGATGCACTCCCACATGCGTATCGGTGCGGAGTTCGGTGGGTTTGTGGATTTCAGGATCACCAAGCATTTCACGATACAGCCGCAGGTACTGCTCACGGCTCAGCAGAACCATTTCTCCGTCAAGGACACGCTGAACATCTCCGCCTCGGACACGACGAACCACCTATGGTCGTTCGGTATCGATATACCGATCTATTTCCTTGGTCGTTTCGGTAACATGAGACAGGGTTACATACAGTTCGGTGGTGGTATATTCACCCACTTTACGTTTGCTTCCAATACGGGTAAGTACAAACCTGTGGATAATCCCCTGCCATCGGCAGCCAAAGCTCCGGCTTTTGGTCCTGCCAAGGCTTCTGAAAAACCGTTGGAGCGATACGACTACAGCCGTCTCTACACGCTGCACAATAACCATTTCGGTCTATGCTTGCTCGTGGGATACGAGTTCTGGTTCGGTATGCAGATCAATTTCCACTACAAAGTCAGTCTGTCGGATATAGCAGGCTTCTATAGCGAGATGAAAGGTCAGGACATCGCGAATGCGATGATCCTGCCGCAGACCTTCTCACTGACGTTGGGGTATCATTGGAAGTGAAAGGGTTAGAGGATTAGAGGATTAGAGGATTAGAGGATTAGAGGATTAGAGGTTAGTGGGTTAGAGGGTTAGTGGATTAGAGGGTTAGAGGTTAGAGGTTAGAGGTGGTTTTCTTGTCTTTTTTGAGACGGAAGACCACTTTTTCGTTAAGGGTGAAGTTGAGGAGACCGGAGAAGCACATGGCGGTCAGGTTACACCACAACACGTCCCAACTAAAGAGCCGCTCTAAGAGAAGGAGGATGCACAGACGGATTAAGAAAGCGCCTGTACAGGAGAGGTTGTACCCCAGATAATGACGGAAGAACGACCTCGTGGAGCGCGCCGAGATACGATCCCGCCATACGCCAAAATAGGCGATGACGAAATTCGTAAATACGGCGAACTCAAAACCGATGAAAGGAGACAGGATATATTCCCTCCAGTAGCTTCCATCCAGCAGATAGTGCGAGCATATCCACAGGACGAACATATCCACCGCCGTGCCCGCGAGGGTAGAAGCAGCGAACTCGGCGTACCGGAGGCACATATTCCAGAAGCCCTTACTTGTCATCGTTCTTCTTGATCAACGGATCTCTCTCAGCGAACCAACGAGCGTCGCTGAAGAAACTATTGAGATAGATAATCGTCAGAATGACTAAGATGACGATACCCGTGATATCCAGTGTGCTGAGCACAAAGGTACGATGGGCAGTCTCCACGGTCAGATGATAGGAGGTGAGGAAAGGTACGTACATCAGCAGGATGTTCGCGATCGCGATGATGACGCGGAACTCCGTCGGACCGAGTTTACCGTACGTGAGCTTGAACTCACTCTTGATATGCGCATTGATGCTCACATAGACCGTCATAGCCAGATAGGCGGAGTAGATCGCCAAGGCGATACTCATGTGCATGAGCGGCGAGAGACCGGCACCGATGAACATCATTGCCTCGGTGATGGTGTCCACGTTATGGTCAATATAATAACCATAAAGCGGACGCTGCTGGTTACGGACACGAGCGATGGTACCGTCCAGCGAATCGCCAAACCAGTGTACAAACAGACCCGCTACCGAGAGCCAAAGCCAATAGATACCGTACCACGTGAGGGCAAAGCCCAAACCGCACATGAAGGCACCTACGATACCGATGATGGTCATCATATCACTGGTCACCCATTTCGGCAGATGATTGCCGAGCCAAACCAGTACTTTCTTTTCCGACGCATTCAGGATAGATGTCTGAATACGTGTCGATTGTTTCATTTCTGTCATAATAAACCTCTTCGAATTTACAAAATCGGCTGCAAAGTTACAAAAAAAATCCCACATACACAAATATACGTGGGATTTTTTTCGTTTTTAACGGATATTGACCGTTTACGGGAGTGCAATGATCTTACCGGACTTGATGAGTTTGCCTCTTCCTTTGACGAAGGAGTAGAAGTAAATCTGGTTCGGATTGATGTCCACTAAGACGCCTGCATTCGGGTCTACATCCACGTTGAGGAGCACATCCTGATCGAAGCCGTCTTGCTCTACCTTGATGGCATTCGGCTCTGCATCCGGGATCATCACTTTGTTGACCATATGACCGGTCTGGTCATAGAGGATGAAGGTCACGTCCTTACGGATCGTTGCCACGAAGAGTTGGCAAGCTCCGGCAACGCGGCGGATGAAGACATCCCTCTCCGTTGCCGTGAGACCATCGTTGACGGTCGATTCCTCAAAGTAGATACGATAGGTACGGTAGTTCTCCGTGTTCTTATCGCGATCCGACTGACAGATGACGAAGGAGGTCTCGTTCACGGATTTCTGGGTAATGGATACCTCTGCATTGCCCGACATAGCTACTGCTGTGATCTCGGGACACGAACCGGAACCGTTACGCAGTTTATAGACATAGTTCATACTATCGGGACGGAAACCTGCTAACTCGACACCATCGAGGTAGATCATCTTAATGAAGTCCACGGTGTCCTTACCGATCTTCTGCTGGATCGAATACATGGATTGCGTCTTCTCATCCTGTGCGGTGACTACGATGCGGATTGTACCGTTTGCCTCCACATAGATCGAGTCGGTAGCGAGCGGATCGCTCTTGACGTACGCGATCTTCTCCTTCACGTTCGCTGAGGAGATGAACTGCGAGCTGTCAGAGCCATAGGGGTGCTCGTAGATATAGCTGTAGTTCGTGCTCTTGAAGCCCTTGATGAGCGCGAAGGTCGAGTCGTTGACAGCCGTCTTGATCTCGGTCAGGAACGCATCGTCGTTACGCAGGAAGTCGAAGAACAGTTTGTACTCCGCCTCGTCCTCTCCGTTCGGAGCGATGACGCGTACGGTAACGATCTTCTCGGTCTTCTTGAGGGTCTCCGTCTCGATGACGACGGTCTGGAGTGAGTCGGCTTTCTCTACCGTGATATCCGGCAGGGCATAGGTCGTGTCACCCGGTACGTACGGCATCTCGATGGTGTAGTCGTACAACTTGCTTTGGAAAGCAAAGAGGTCGTACGGCAGTTGTTTGCCCTTTGCGTCCAAGAGGATGATGTTACGCAACATGGTGACATCCGACTTACGACGCTCGAAGACGAGGGTATAGACGTTCTGTACAGTCTCCAGTTCGGCAGTGACGATGATCTCCACCGTATCGCCGTGCTGGTTATGTTTCACTTTCTGGAAGTCCTTAGCCGCCTCCGTTACGTTCGGTACGGGCACACCGTAGTCGAGTTCGATCTTATAGCTATTACGCTCGGCATCGAAGTTCGGCAGCGGGTTCTCGTCCACGAAGATCATCTTGAGCGTAGCGTCATCGGAGAGCTCACGCGGGTAATGAACGGTATAGGTACGCGAGTTACCAGCCGCAGCGGTTACGGTCACTACATGTTTGTAGCCGATGGTCTTCACACCGTAGTTATCACGTACTTGGAGGACCTCAATCTTCTGCTTGCCTTCCTCGCCCGGGATCGGGTCAATCTCCGGCAGTTCACCATCGAGCGCTACTACCTCAGCAGCCGTCAGTTTGTACTCATACTCCATGATGTTCGCCTTGAAGTTCGGCAGCGGTTTGCTACCGATGAAGATCATCTGGAGGGTGTCCACATCGGACTTACGGATGGTATAAGCGACGGTATAGGTGTTGGAGATGGTGGTGTCCTCTGCCGTTACCTTGATCTGACGAACGAGTTTCTGGGCTACCGGATCGTACTCAACGGTGTCAATCGGCGAGACGGTCGGATAGTTATCCGGATCCTGCCAACTGAGATCCGGGAAGGTCTCATCGGCGCCTAACTCGTACGCATAGTAGAACGTGGTCGGCTTGAAGCCCGGGAGGGAATCACGACCCTGATAGATCATATCGAGGGTAGCGACATCCGATTTCTTGACGTTGATAGCGATGGTGTACGTGGATTTGTGGTTCGGATCCATCGTATAATCCTGCGCATAGACGGTGATGGTGATGCGTCCCTCGTGGGAGTAGTCCGGCTCATCGTACGTAGCAGCTTCGTCCGCCGTCTCTACGGTGATACGCGGCATCTCCTCACCCGACTGCATATCGTACGAGTAGAAATAGGTGTTCGGCTCGAAGTCCGCAATGGGCTCGTTGTTGATCTCGATGAGGCTCAACTGCGAGTTGGTGGACATCGGACGGATGAAACGGAGGACGTAGATATTATGGGTCACACTATCTACTGCCGTTACGTTGAGGAGGATCGAGTCGATGTTCATATGCTCATCGCGGCGATGCTCTATCTCGACGTGCTGACCGTCCATCTTGAGCTGAGCGCTGACTTCCGGCATCTTGGTCGTTGCCGGCAGTTTGATCTCGTAGTTGTTATTACCACCATCGAAGATGATGTCGCTGTTATAGAGCGGTTCGAAACGATCCATTGAACGTCCATTGAGGAGGATGTTCGCCAACTGCGCATCGTTCGACTGATTCTCCACGTATATCTCTACGAGGTAATCGGAAGCGGTACCGTCCTCTGCTACCACATGCAAGGTATAGTGGTACTCATGACCTGCCTTCACGCTCTCGATCTGAGTAGTGACAGTCTGGAAGCGGTCATCGGAGGTGTAGTCCACGTTGATGTCGTTGGTAGCGAGTGATACGGAGTAGTGGTGACGACCCGGCTCGAAGTGGTCGAGTGCCACACCATTGACCGTGATACCCGTGAGGTCGGCACAAGAGCTCTTCTGCGCACGGATAGAGATGGTGTATTCGGTGTCGGCGTTCTCATCTTCGCTCAGTACAGCGATGGTCGTCTCTTCGCCGTTCAGTTCACCCGGGGTGACGGTGATCTTCTGACCACGTTGACCGGCTACGTACGTGATGTTCGGCATCTTAGGCTGAGCCTGTTTAGCTCCGCTTGCGATCGGAAGCGTCACGGTGTAGTTGAACTTATCTGCAGCAAAGCCCTCGATGAGCGTGCTGTCCAACAGAATAGCATCCAGCGTAGCTATATCGCTCAACGGACGGGTTACACGTACCCGATAGGTCTGCCACGCACCGCTCTGTGCGGTAACGGTTGTTGAATAGAGCACACCGCCGTTAGTTAACTCGAAGGTCGATACCAGTTGCTGTACCTCTTCCGCAGGCTCGGCTACGATGACCATAGTCGAATCCGTGGTCAGTTCATAGTTCAACTCACTCGGGAAGAAGTCTTGGTAGTCCTCACCGTTGATGGTGATCATCTTCAGGTTCGCGTTCGTGGACTCATCGGTCGGGTACGTCCAAGTGTATACCATAGGCATAAGGGTCCCGGGCACTGCCCAAGTCATCTTATCCGGAGCTTGTACGAAGATCACAGAGTCGGTAACTTGTGCGCGAGTGAAGGTGATGTAGTCCGTTGGTTTGGCAGCCTCTTTCTCGTACGTAGTGCCACCGAAGTCGTTGAGTACATTACCTTTCAGCTCGAACTCGGAGATCATTCCGTTCGGAGCGATGACCGGATCGAAACGGTTGATGGTATACGTACCGGTGGTAACACCGTCCTCTGCGGTCACGGTCAGTACGCCGTTGTTGAGCACAACAGTCTGCAGGTCGCTTTGTTTCTCGAAGGAGATAAGCGGCAGACGAGTAGCAGTGATGTCGTACGTCTTCTGGTCGGGATCGTAGGTGATGCCTTCGGCAGTGAGTGCCTTGAGGGTCACATCATCGCTGAGGGCAGTCACGAACTTGACGGTATATACCTTCGGTGCACCCTTCTCCGGCGTGACGGTGATGGTCATCGTGGAGTCGGTCTCGCTATAAGCGGTAGTCACGTGTTGGAGTGACGAACCGGGTATCGGCTGCAGGTCAGGGAGGTTACGTTGCGACGATGGGATGGTGATGGTGTAGCTCGTCGTTGCCGGGTTGAAGGTATTCAACGTGTCACCAGCGACTACGAGACGAGCCAACTGATTATTGATATCCAACGGACGTTTTACTTGCAGCGAATAGCCATCGGTGTACGTACCGTCCTCCGCAAAGTTACGGATAGTAGCCGTGCGAATACTGTACTCATCATCGATCACAGGTTCACTCCAAGTGAGCAACTGTGCCTGATCAGAAACCTCTCCGTTGAATTCATAGGAACGGATGTTTATATCCTCCGGATCATCCAATGTGACCGTAAAGACTTTGCTATTCAAGACAGCATTGATTCCGTTGACCTTAGCAGCTTTGGGTTTCGAGTTATAGGACAGTCTAAACCAATCCACATATAACTTAGCACCAGAGCTTGCACCTTCACTTTTATTGGTAGCATCGACCGCAATATTCATTCCAACTATCGGTTTACCATCTAAGGTAAGGGTCTGTGTTTTAGTCTTGTAGCTTGAGCTGGTTGAGTTATCGGTAAAGTCAAAACTATACTCTGCGTTATTGGCATCTTTAAATCGGTAAGCAAAGAAAGCTCCATTATCCGCATGCGATTGATGTTTATAATTCACCGTAATCTCATCCGGTGTATTCATAAAATCAATATAGTCGTAGAATTCATAATGGGTCTTATTCGCGACCGCCATTGTACCGGATAATTTTCCTAATGTAATAATAGCAGGCAAAGCACCTCCGGCAGCAGACCAATAAGTAGTCTCCAAACCGACTACGGAAGAAGACGTCTTGACCACTTCTGAACCAGTTTTGGAACAACTCATTACGCACACTTCTTTGAAGAAATCAGCAGGAACTTGCCAGCCTGTCGGTTTTGCTCCATTATTATATACAGCCGTTCCCCATTGAGTGAAATCGCTATTCGGAATAATATCATTCACATAATGGAAGAAAATAGTATATTTGTTCACAAAACCATCTTTTGAAACGGTACATTCCCATTTATACATGGACGACTCCGGTTCTGTTTCCACACCGCTGTTCTTGGTGGCAGAAACCTTCGGATAAGCTTTCGTCGATCTGTTGACAATATACGTATAGCGATTCGGGTCGAAGTCCGGTACGTTCACTCCGTCCACCATGATACTATTGAGTACAGCCGGATTCTGGGTAGCGAGGGTCGGAATAATACGATAGACCTCATCGGCAATCGAATCGTTATTCGCCTTGACGGTAATGATCGTCGGCGCTTTGACGCCACCGGGCTGCACGAAGACGGTTTGCTCGGGGTACATCTTCTCATAAGAAACGGTCAGCGAACGAGAACCGAACGGCATCTCCACATTGAAATCGCGTTGGTCTTTGTCTTTCAGACTCAGATCCTTGTCCAGCTCCAGAATATGGATTGCAGCAAGGATGTTGCGGGTTTTGAGGACCGCGCGCTTGAATAATATATTGTACGTGCGCGCGTCACCGTTCTCCGCGGTAACGATGATCTGGCTTGTCTGACCGATCGGACGGGAGACAACATCTATACGTTGCTCGGGTTCGGCTTTCTCATAGACCATCTTCGGGCACTCGGTAGCCTCGTACGGGAGGATGACCTCATAGTCCGTAGTAGCAGGCTTGAACTTGATCTCTGCGTCCTCGGAATCGAGGTAGAGGTCGCCCAATAAGGTGTTGTTGGATTGACGAACCGGGAACGCGATCGTGTAGTCCTTCTCGGTATTATCTTGTGCCACCACGTGGATACGTGTCACGCCGTTCGGACGGCTGAAATAGGTGGTGATGGTTTGGTTCGAGAGTTGACCTATCGGGAAGACATTCGGCACTACCTGCGTGTTACGCGCCAAGGAGTCGGTATAGTTCTCCACCATCGGGTCGAAGCCCTCTAGACTCACGCCGTTGATGAGGATGTCCGCCAAGAGGGCGTTGCTACTCAGCTGACGAGCGTAACGAACGGAATAGGTGTTGCTTGCACCGTTCTCCGCAAAGACGATGACTTGCTGCAAGGTGTCGTTCGCGTTGTTCTGCATGATGGTCTGACCCGGACGAGTCTCAACTGTCAGTTTCGGCAGCGAAGCTCCTTCATCGATGGTCACCGCATATTCGAAAGTATTCGAATCGAAAGCCGGGGTCAGGCTGAAGCCTGCGAGCTCCATGTTCACGAGCGTAGCATCGCTGTACTTAGCGATGTTGTACTGCACGGTATAGGTCTGTTTCTCGCCGTTCTCAGCACTCACTACTACTGCCCATTTGCCTTCGGCTACCTGACCAAAGAACACTACCTCGGCGTCTTGCGAAGCCTTGTAGCTCAAGCTCGGATAAGCGCTACCGGCAGACAGATCGAAGGTATAGTCGAGTTGCGATTTCGCAAAACCGTCGATGAGCACGCCGTCAGCGTAGATGCCTTCCAACTGATTATTGCCCGACAAGTCACGCTCGAAAGCTACCGAATAAATAGCTTTATTGCCCGACAGGTCTTGTACGTTCAAGTAAGCCGTAGTCTCTTTCCAGCGAACCTCAACGGAAGCATCGGAAACAACGCCTTCTACGTTCGGCAGATTACCGCTGAAATGCAGACCTGTATAGCTCAGTTGCGTCGGCACAAAGCCCTCCAGACTGACGCCGTCGATGCGAATATCGCTCAGCTGAACGGTCGCAACCGGTGCTTTGACGAAGTCAATGGTGTATTGCGAGGTGCTCTCGTCCATCTTGACGAGGACGGTAGCTATACCTGCGGCATAAGGAGCGGTGATCGTCACCTGCTGATCCTCTACTGCCTTGACAGCCAAGATCTTCGGACAGGTCTCCGTCGTCAACGGATAGGTGTACTCATAGACATCTTTCTTGAATCCCGGTAGCAGGATCGTGTCCTTGCCTTCCACCAATAGGATGCTATCCAACTGCGTGCTTGCAGCGGAAGGCACCATGAACTTGATCTTATAGGTACGTTTCGCACCGCTCTCAGCCACTACAGAGAGACGAACGACACGTTTGTTGTTCGCATCCCATGTTTTGGTCACCACCTGTGAAGGCTCGGAGAGGTCGTAGATCACATCCGGCATGACGGTCGTTCCGGTGTCGAGGGTGAAGGTGTAATCGATCTTATCGGGTGCGAAATCCGGAAGCGGTGTGACTACGCCCTTGATAGTATCGTTGACATAGATCATCTGCAATGCCGTGTTGTCCGATTTCTTATAGACAAACTGGATCGTATAGGTGCGACTCAGACCGTTGGTGGGGCGGACGGTGATCTTGTATTTGCCGTTCGCAGAGGTCGGACGGATGACTACTGTGTCTTGGTACTTCTCGTTTTGCAGCTCGAAATGCACGGTCGGCAGGGAGTCTTTCTCCAGTTTCACGTAGTAGTCATTACGCAGCGGGTCAAAAGCGATCGGGTGATAGTTCTCGTCCTGCAAGCTGTAGTCCGGACCGACACTCAGGCTCTTGAGCGTGTTGTCGTCGTACCGTTTCACAGAGAAAGTGATATAATAATTGGTCGTATTACCGTTACCTGCCGTTACAGAGATACGGGTCTTACCGTTGACACCACCGGGGGTCACGCTGATCTCTTGGAACTCGTCTCCGGGAATAGGAGTGATCTCCGGCAGGACGGTCGTTCCGATAGGCAGCTCGTACGTATAGTTGGTCACATCCGACGCGAAACCGACCACAGGCACTCCGCCGATCTCCAGACCGGCAAGGGTCGAGATCTCCGATTTAGCGGTGGAGAAAACGAGTTTATAGACCGTCTGGTCGGAGCGGTTTCCTGCCAAGACGGAGATACGGGTTGTTCCATCGAGACCGCCATCATCAATAGTGATCGTCTGGTACTCGTCACCCGGGGTATAAAGGATGTACGGTAACTCTTTCGTACCCATCTTGAGGTTGACGTAATACGTCGTCACCTCGGGGTCGAACGCCAAGATCGTCGGGTCGTTGAAGACAGAGGGGTTGATGTCCGACACCTGTTCGCCTACTACCTGCAAATCAGCCAAGTAGGAGTACGAAGACTCCTCGATCTTGATGTTCAGTTTGTAGGTCTTGGTCGAAGTAGCACCCGGAGCAGAAACGACGATCTGTACGGTCGTACCGTTGATGGCTTCGCCTGTGGGCAGCGGATTCGGAGTGATGGTGATGGTCTGTTCACCGGCAGGATAAGCCGAAACCGGCTCTACCGTCAGCGAAGGAGTACCGACCGGCAGACTGACCTTATAGACTGCCTGCGAAGGTGTGAAGCCGATGATCGGCTTGCCGTTCACTTTGATGTCCTGCAAGGTCACATCTTTGAGTTGACCCACGAAGAACGAGAGGGTGTACGTCATGGTCGAGACGCCGTCCGGAGCGGTTACATGGATAGTAGCCGTTCCCGTCGGAGAAGTAGCCTGCGTCACCGTGACCACCTGACCGTCCTCGGCTGCGGTGTAACCGATAACCGGAGCAGCAGTTGTGCCGTAAGGCAGCTCTACGTTATAGTTCGTCTGACCCGGACGGAAGGCGGCATAGGTCTCGCCGTTGACCGTCACCTCAGCTAAACTGGCATTGCTGCTCGGGGCACGTTGGAACTGGATCTGATAGAGGGTCTGCGAACTACCGTCCTCGGCTTTGACGAGGATGCGTGTCGGGGTGCTCTCCAAGTCACCTTTGGTGATGGTGATCTCGCTGCCGGACAGCACACGTCCCGAGAAAGCGACGGTCTTACCACGTGCGTTGGTGAGCGAACCCACACCACGGGTAGCTACGATATCCGGGATCGTTGTGGCGGTCTCACCCAAGGAATAGACCTGCACTTCGGTCGAGTTCGGGTCAAAGCCCTTCCATTCTTTCTCAACACCGTCTTTGCCTTTGATGAACAGCTTCTGGATCTTCGAGGAGTAGATGAGCTCTACGTCATCGACATACAGGCTGTTACCGGCATAGAGACCGCTGTTAGCGCGGTAGTTCGGGTAGTTGGAAGCCGAGAAGATGATGTTCATCTTGGTCGGCGCATCGCTGTTGAAATAGTAAATCGGCACGCGGATATTCGTCCAGTTGCCGTATTGTTTGCGCTCACGCCACATTCCCTCGGCAATCTGGTTTGCCTTGGTGACGGTTCCGCACTCGTTACCGTTCAGCTCATAACGGACATCCGACTCCTCGTCCTGTTTGGTGACCGAGGTACACTTACCGTTTTTGCCTTTGAACTTATTACCCACAGCCGTTCCCGACCATGCGTAGTAAAGGAGGTAGAAGTCCTCCTTGTCAATGTTGCTACCGGTACGTTTGATCCAAACGGACATCGAGTCCGGACGGTGGTTCCAGCTTATACCGCCGGCAGTACCGGCTGTCGCTTCGCTGATCTTGGTCAAGCTCTCCAGATAGACCCAAGGCTGACCGAGTGAGAAATAACCCGGCGAAGTCTCGGTGATACCTGCGGCTCCGACGTCTTGGTCTTGTACCATCATACAGTAACCGGAACGGCCTGCTTCCTTGTGGGCAAAGTTAAACTTAAAACTGAGTTGCTCCACGTTGGATGCGTTCCAGTTTTTGAGCTGCTCTTTGCCATCAAACTTTGAGCCGCTCCAATCCTCGAAATGCGGATCGGGCAACTGTTGTGCGCGCAACGAAGTCGTCATCGGCAGCAAAAAGACCGCTACGAGGATGAACATCCGTTGCAAATGTTGTTGAAATGTACTCATATTAATATTTTTATTAAAAATTTTACTTTTTTAGCCTCCAAAAAGGCGCATTTTTAATCGGGTGCAAAATTACTGCTAATTTGTCAAGTACACAATACCGATTATTTGGAAAAAACATACGATTATTAAGCAACACTCTATAAGAGTGCTGTTTTCTCCACTTTGCAAGACCTCTCTTCTCTCCCCTCTCTCAACTCAAACTCGGTTCAAACTCGGTTCAAACTCGACGCATTCACAAGCAAAACTCGATTCAAACACGAATCCACGCCAAATGTTACCCCAAACATACCCAAAGGATACCCCAAGGATAGACACCTGTTTTTGTCATTTTTATAGTTTTACCTATATATACGTAGTATATATACTTTTTATGACTTTCTTTTACATCCCAAAAGCGTTGTATGGGCTTTAAGTCTGATCCTTTCGATATTTTACACCATAAAAACATGGTTTGGCACGGAATTTGTAGTAACGAGATTATCAAAGATAATTATTAAAACACTATAGATTATGCAAGTTGATATTCGTGAACTTCAAGAACGTGTGGAACGCGAGAGTTCGTTTGTAGATGCCTTGACGTTAGGCATGAATCAAGTTATTGTAGGTCAAAAACACCTCGTTGAGAGTTTGCTTATCGGTCTGTTGAGCGACGGGCACATATTGTTGGAAGGCGTGCCGGGTTTGGCAAAAACCCTAGCTATCAAGACCTTAAGCGATCTTATCAAGGCAGATTTTAGCCGTATACAGTTTACGCCGGATCTGTTGCCTGCCGATGTGATCGGTACGCAGATCTACAGCATCAAAGATGAGGCATTCAAGATCAAGAAAGGCCCGATCTTTGCTAATTTTGTGTTGGCAGATGAGATCAACCGTGCGCCGGCAAAAGTGCAGAGTGCGTTGCTCGAGGCGATGCAGGAGAGACAAGTGACCATCGGCGAACAGACCTTTAAGTTGGACGATCCGTTCCTCGTATTAGCTACCCAAAACCCGATTGAGCAGGAAGGAACGTACCCGCTGCCGGAAGCGCAGACCGACCGTTTTATGCTGAAGGTGGTGATCGGTTATCCGAAGAAAGAAGAGGAGCAAGCGATCATCCGTCAGAACATCGCTTCCGAGAAGAAACAAGTGCTGCCGATCCTCAGTACAAGCGACATCATCAAGGCGCGTAAGATCGTTGAGGAGGTGTATCTGGACGAGAAGATCGAGAAATACATCGTGGATATCGTGTTTGCGACTCGTCAGCCGGAAGAGTACGGTCTGAAGGAGATGAAGCAGATGATCGCATTCGGCGGTAGTCCTCGTGCAAGTATCAACCTCGCGAAGGCAGCTCGCGCGTACGCGTTTATTCATAGGAGAGGATACGTGACGCCGGAAGATGTGCGTGCCGTTTGCTATGACGTACTGCGTCACAGGATCGGTCTGACGTACGAGGCGGAAGCGAATAACCTGACGACGGAGGATGTGATTACGGAGGTTCTGAACGCAGTTCAGGTTCCCTAATAGTTGATGAGTTGATCGGTTGATAAGTTTATCGGTGGTTTAACCAGTTAAACAGGTTAACCAGTTTAACCACTAATAAACCCATAAACTAATAAACTGATAAACCATATTATGACTTCAGAAGAATTATTACAACGAGTTCGGAAGATAGAGATCAAGACCCACGGATTGAGTCGGAATATCTTCGCAGGCGAATACCACAGCCAGTTTAAGGGTCGCGGTATGTCGTTCAGCGAGGTGCGCGAGTATCAGCCGGGCGATGACGTTCGATCGATAGATTGGAATGTGACCGCGAGGATGAACCGACCGTATATCAAGGTGTACGAGGAAGAGCGTGAGTTAACGGTGATGTTACTGGTTGATGTCAGCGGAAGTCGGAACTTTGGTACCCAAAGTCAGATGAAACGTGACACCATAGCTGAAGTAGCCGCGACACTCGCTTTCTCCACCATTGAGAACAACGATAAGGTGGGTGTGATCTTCTTCTCCGACCAAGTGGAGAAGTTTATTCCGCCTAAGAAAGGTAAGAGCCACGTGCTGCACATCATCCGTGAGTTGCTGTCGTTCGAGCCGGAACATCATGGCACAGACATCAACGCAGCCCTTCAATATCTGACGAATGCGCAGAAGAGACGGTGTACGGCGTTTATCATCAGTGACCTGATGGATGTACAATTTAACAATGTACAAAGTACAAAGGATCGTGGTGTGTCTCCTATAGTGATCGCGAGCAGGAAGCATGATCTGAGTGCGATACAGATCTACGACCGGAGGGATGCGGAGATGCCGGATGTGGGTTTGCTGAAAGTGAAAGACCCGGAGACGGGTGCGCGCGTCTGGGCGGATACGAGTATAAAGAGTGTGCGTGACGCTTATGCGAAAGCATGGAGAGAGCAGCAGGAGGCGTTGGAAGAGATGTACAACAAAACCGGCATGAACCATGTATCCATGCGCACGGATGAGGACTATGTAAAAGTTTTAATGCGCCTATTCAGGCATTAAAACGTTAAGATGTTAAATAGTTAAAATGGTTTTGTTTGCAACAAAACGTTAAACTGTTATGTTTTATAATTTATTATTAGCAATAGTAGTTAGCGCGAGTATTGACTCCACGACGCTGATGTTGGGCGATCAGACGGATTTACATCTGCAGGTCACGCATGAGGCGACGGAGCAGGTTCAGATGCCTATTTTCGGAGAGCAGCTCCAAGACGGGATTGAGATCGTGGATAAGACGATCGTGGACACGCTGAAGTTGAGCGACGGACGCGTGCAGCTGAACCAATACCTGACGCTGACCTCGTTCAAGGACAGCCTTTTCTCCATCGAACCGATAGCTATAGCCAGCGGCGAAGATACATTCTGGACCGAAGCGTTAGCGCTGAATATCGTTCAGCCGTTTGAAGTGGACACTACCCTTGCTATCACCGATATCAAAGATATCGAGAAAGCACCTATATGGTGGTGGGGGATCTTCCGTTCTGTCTTGTTGGGATTGCTGTTGATTGCGTTGGTCGGAGGCGGATTGTGGTTGTGGCAGTGGTACGAGAAGAAACGCAAGAACACCGAAGAGCCTATTGATCCGGAACTGCTACGTCCTGCGGACGAAGTGGCGTTGGAGAAATTGGATGCCATCAAAGAGGCGAAGATCTGGAAAGACGGTAAGGTCAAAGAGTACCAAACCGACCTGACGGATGTTGTGCGCGAGTATATCGGTCGTCGTTTCGACGTACAGAGTACAGAAAAGACCTCCGACGAGACGCTGCGAGAATTGAAACCAATTCTCTTAAATGGTGAATTGATTAATGGTGACGCTTCGCTTAATGATGGAAAGGCTCTCTTTGCCAAACTCAGTAAGATGCTGCAACTCGCCGACCTTGTTAAGTTCGCTAAGTGGCACACTACGCCGGACGAGAACGAACAGGCGTTGACTACTGCGTATGAGTTTGTCCAAGAGACAAGGATTGTGGAGGAGTTGAAAGTTGATAGTTTAGAGAAGTCGGAAAGTTAAAAGTTGTAAGTTTATGAGTTTTGCAAATCCGGGATATTTATTTTTATTACTGCTGCTGATACCGATCATCGCGTGGTATGCGTACGAGCTGTACAAATCCGATGCGAGCGTGCAGATCTCTGACACAAGTGTGTTGGCAGCTCAGCCGAAGAGTTGGCGAATATGGATGCTGCATGTACCGTTTGTACTGCGCGTAGCCGTTGTGACCTTATTAAGTCTCGCTTTGGCTCGACCGCAGCTGACGAACCGCTGGTCGTCCGAATCGACCGAAGGTATCGACATCATGATGGCACTCGATATATCGGGAACCATGTTAGCCGAAGACCTGCGTCCGAATCGTCTGGAGGCAGCCAAACAGGTAGCTTCGGACTTCGTGATAGCAAGGCCGAACGACCAGATAGGTCTGGTGGTGTTTGCCGGAGAGAGTTTTACACAATGTCCGTTGACCACCGATCACGCGGTGCTCGTGAACCTCTTCAAGTCCGTTGAGTACGGAATGATCGAAGACGGAACGGCTATCGGTTTAGGTCTTGCTAACGCGGTGAACCGCATGAAAGACAGCGAGACGAAATCGAAAGTGGTCATTCTGTTGACCGATGGATCGAACAACCGTGGTGACATCGACCCGCAGACGGCTGCACAGATAGCCAAGACTTTTGGTATCCGCGTATATACGGTGGGCGTCGGTAGTTACGGTCAGACCCGCGTACCGGTGAACACGCCGATGGGAAGGCAGTACGTGACGATGGATTCGGAGTTTGATGAAGGCACGTTGCGCGGCATCGCCGAGACCACCGGAGGACAGTATTTCCGCGCTACGGACAATGGTAGCCTAAAGCGCATCTACGAGCAGATTGACCAGTTGGAGAAGACCAAACTGCGTGTGCGCGAGTACAGCAAACATACAGAGAACTTTATGCCTTACCTCGTAGCAGCACTCATCTGCCTGCTCTTGGAAGTTATACTGAGGTACTTTGTGCTTCGTACAATAAGTAATTAAAAATTAAAAATTAAAAATTACGAATTACAATGTTTCGTTTTGCAAATATAGAAGTCTTAGGATTGTTGGCGAGTATACCGGTTTTCGCTATCGGATACTGGTTATACACGCGTCATAAGAGAAGACAGTTGGAGGAGTTCGGTGATCCCGAACTGATGGCACAGCTCATGCCGAACGCAAGTCATGCGCGTCCGACAGCGAAGTTCTGTATTGTGATGGTAGCATTGACGCTGCTTATCATCGCCGCCGCTCGTCCGCAGTTCGGTCAGAGTGAGCGCACGGAGAAAAGGCAAGGTATCGAAGCCATCGTGGCACTGGATATCTCCAACTCCATGCTCGCAGAAGACGTAGCGCCAAACCGTTTGGACAGAGCCAAACAGATGCTCTCCAAACTGATGGATAACATGGTGAACGACAAGGTGGGTCTGGTGGTTTTTGCCGGAGACGCTTTCGTTCAACTGCCTATTACCTGCGACTACGTGTCCGCGAAGATGTTCCTCAACTCCATCAAACCCGAGCTCATCAAGACGCAAGGAACGGCTATCGGTCAAGCTTTGAGCACCTCTATCCGTTGTTTTGGAGAGAAGAGCGATGCGAGCCGTGCGATCATCCTCATCACCGATGGTGAGAACCACGAGGACGATGCCGTAGCTGTTGCCAAACGCGCCAAAGAGGAAGGGATACAAGTGTTGGTAGTGGGTATCGGTAAACCCGAAGGCTCCCCTATTCCGCTGCCGGGCACGAATAACTTCATCAAAGACCGTCAGGGAAACGTGGTGGTTAGCCGTCTCAACGAAGAGATGTGCCGCGAGATAGCACAGGCAGGAGGAGGACTCTACGTGCGTTGCGACAACACCAACACCGCTACCAAGACGATCCAGAAAGAGCTGGATAAGTTATCTACGCAAGAGATTGAGACACAGGTGTTTACCGACTACAACGAGCAGTTCCAGAGCTTTGCTCTGATCGCTTTGTTCCTTCTTGTGATTGATTTCTTCATCTTCAATCGTAAGAACAAGTCGTTAACCAAATGGGATATATTCGGAGAAAAGTTGAAAGTTGAAAGTTGAAAGTTGAAAGAAGTTATGAAGTTAAAAGTTTATAGTATATTAGTGTTGCTGATTGCATTCAGTTCTGCGGTTTTTGCGCAGAAGGAATCGAGCGATGTGCGTAAGGGCAACAAGCAATACCGCAAGCAGAACTACACCGAGGCGGAGGTGAACTACCGTCGTGGTTTAGAGGCAAATAAAAACAGTTACGAGGCACATTATAACTTAGGCGACGCGTTGTTCAAGCAGGACAAGTATGCCGACGCACAGGCTGAGTTTGAGACCGCAGCAAAGATCTTGGACAAACAGGAAGACAAGACCCGTTACTCCAAGGCGATGCATAACATCGGTAACTGCGCGTTCGCGCAACAGCAGTACGACAAAGCCGTAGCTGCTTATCAGGAGTCCTTGCGTTCGAACCCGAAGGACAATGATACACGGTATAACTTGGTCAAAGCGATGGAGATGCTTCAGCAACAACAGCAACAACAGCAGCAGAATCAGGACAAAAAAGATCAGAAGCAAGACCAACAACAGCAACAACAGCAACAACAGCAACAAGAACAACAAGATCAAAACCAAGACCAGCAACAAGAGCAGCAGCAACAAGAGCAGAACGAAGACCAGATGGACAAAGAGACCGCTGAGCAGATCTTGCAGGCTTTGGAGCAAGACGAACAGGATACCCAAGAGAAGTTGCAAAAACAGCAAGGTAAGAAACGTCGCGTAGAAAAGGAATGGTAATTATGAAGAAGATTTTATCGATATTAGTATTCATCGGCATCGCACTAAGTGTGTTTGCCGATGAGGTCGTATTTAAGGCGAACGCGCCAAGTCAGGTCATTGCCGGACGTCCGTTTCAGTTGACGTACACTGTCAATCAGCGTTGCCGTGATCTGAATGCGCCTGAGTTCACGGATTTTGACGTATTGGCAGGTCCGTATTCCAGTACAAGCAGCAGCATATCGTTTGTGAACGGACGCCGTACATCGTCATACGAGCAGACGTACACGTACACCCTCATGGCGCAACGTACCGGTACCTTTACCATCGGTCCGGCAAGCATCAAGGTGGACGGCTCGAACTATCAATCCAACGGCGTGCGGATACAGGTGTTGCCGGAAGACCAACAACCGCAACAGACCGCCTCTCAAGGGAGGGGGCAAGGACAACAGTCCTCGCAGGGCTCGCAAGGTTCACAAGTGTCCTCCGAGAACCTCTTTGTGCGCACTATCACTACCAAGACCAAGGTGCATGAACAGGAAGCGTTCATGATCATGTATAAGCTCTATTTCGCGAATGTGGATGTTGCCCAATTGACCAATAACACCAAGTTACCGGAGTTCACGGGCTTCCTGAAACAAGAGTTGGAGCAAGGCGAGATACAAACCGAGTTGGAGCACTATAACGGTCGTAATTATCAGACGGCGGTGCTCTACCGCACGATCCTTTATCCGCAGCACTCGGGCGATATCACGATTGACCCGGCGCGCTTTGAGGCAGTGCTTCGCGTGCAGACCAGACAGCAAGTTCGTTCGATCTTTGACGACTTCTTCGGTTCGTACACCAACGTCACCAAGATGCTTACTGCTCCGGGCGTGACGATTCATGTAGCGGCTCTACCTGGAGGCAAACCTGCCGGATTCTCAGGAGGTGTCGGTAAGTTCACCCTCACGCCTTCGATCTCCCAAACAGAGTTGCAAGCAAACGATGCGGTGACCATCAAATTGGATATCTCGGGTTCCGGAAACATGAAACTGCTCAAGACTCCTTCGATAGATTGGCCCGAAGGCTTTGAGCCTTACGACCCGAAAGTGACCAATAACTTCAAGACCACTTCTTCGGGCGTCAGTGGTACCAAATCGATTGAATATCTTGCTATTCCGCGCAGCGCAGGAGACTACACGATCCCTGCCGTGCATTTCAGCTATTTCGATATCGAGGACAAAGCCTACAAGACCCTCTCAACGCCGGAATATACGCTTCATGTAAAACGCGGAGCAGGCTCGTCCGCAGGAAACTCTTCCGGCGAAGAAGGAGCTGTGGTGTATCATGCCCATAAGGAGGACATCAAACAACTCGGTTCGGACATCCGTTATATTGACGCCAAACCGCTGCAGAGGAAAGCCAAGGCACAATCGTCCTTAATTGATTATCAATACCTTTGGATGTGGTACGTTCTTCCGCTGGTTCTGGCAGGTATCGTGCTGGTCGTTCTGCGTAAGCAGATGTTGGAGAACGCGGATATCACCCGCGTGCGGTACAAACGTGCTAACAAAGTAGCACAGAAACGTCTGAAAGCCGCAGCAGCAGCCCTGAAGGCAAACAACAAAGATGCTTTCTACGCAGCTATCGAACAAGCCGCTTGGACTTACCTCAGTGACCGTCTCTCTATCCCGACAGCGGATCTGAATAAGGAGAATATCACGTCCATCTTGCAGCAGAAAGGTGTGAGCGAGACGCTGATAGCGGATGTGAAGAACGTCCTCTCTACGGCTGAGTTCGCCCGTTATGCACCGAGCACCGATCATGCGATGGATGACCTCTATACGGCGACAACGAATTTGATTAACAACTTGGAGGAACAGAAAATATGATAAAGTTGAAAGTTGAAAGTTTAAAGTTGAAAGGACTTTGCCTTGCGGCAATACTCGTTTTTAATCTCAACGCGTTCGCTCAAACGACGTTTGAGCAAGCCAACACAGCGTACGCAGAAGGACGTTACGATGAAGCCGCTTCGCTTTATCAAGCTATGATTGATGAGCAGCCGGATGCCGTGCTGTACTATAATCTCGGCAATGCGCAGTATAAACAAGGCGAATTAGCACAAGCTATCCTTTGTTACGAGCGCGCGTTACGCCTGAGACCGAACTATAAGGACGCGCAGTATAACCTCTCTTTTGCGCAGAGCAAGATCACGGATAACATCACCGAGCAGGATTTCTTCCTCTCCTCGTGGGCGCGAACGGTCCGTAATAACCTCTCGGAGCACACGTGGCTTGTGATCTCCATCGTTCTGTTTATCTTGGGATTAACGGGTATTCTGCTGTTCCTGTTGGGTCACGAGCCTTGGTTGCGAAAGACCGCTTTCCACATCGCATGGATTGCGCTGCTTTTCTCGCTCATCGCAGGTCTCAATGCCGGTTCGCTGCATAAACGCGATACTCTGCGCAACGAAGCCATCATCACCCAAGGCGTCGTCAATGCCAAGTCTTCGCCTGACCGTTCAGGAACCGACCTCTTCACTCTTCACGAAGGCACAAAAGTGACGATCCGAGAAACTCTCGGAGAATGGTGTAACATCCGCGTCGGTAATAACGAAGGATGGATCAAACAACAAAATATGGAGCGCATCTAAAAAAAATCAGGGCACCTCAAACGGGGTGCCCTGATTCTTTAAACTTTAAACCTTAAACTTTCAACTTTATCAAAGGCTCTTAGCAACCTCGATCTCTTCGTAAGCCTCCAAGATATCGCCTTCCTTGAGGTCGTCGTACGCCTTGAGGCTCAGACCGCACTCGGTGTTGACACCGGCTTCCTTGATATCATCCTTAACGTGCTTGAGGGATGCGAGCTCGGCAGTCTTGATAACAATACCATCACGGATGACGCGTACCTTGTTTCCACGTTTGATCTTACCCTCACGGACAATACAACCAGCGATGGTTCCGACTTTCGAGATATGGAAGGTCTGGAGCACCTCAAGGGTAGCCGTAACTTCCTCTTTGACCTCCGGAGCCAACATACCAGCCATGGCGTCTTTGAGTTCGTTGATAGCATCGTAGATGATGGAGTAGATGCGGATATCGACCTCCTCCTGCTCTGCCATCTTACGAGCGGTACCGGTCGGACGGACATTGAAGCCGACGATGACCGCATCAGAAGCCGCTGCTAACATCACATCGCTATCCGAGATAGCACCCACAGCTCCGTGGATGACGTTGACTTGGATATTCTCCGTGGAGAGTTTGATGAGCGAGTCTTTGAGTGCCTCTACAGAACCGTCCACATCGGCTTTGATGATGATATTGAGTTCCTTGAAGTCACCGATAGCCATACGACGACCGATCTCCTCGAGACCGATATGTTTCTTCGTACGGATCGATTGCTCGCGTTGGAGTTGCTCACGTTTGTTAGCGATGTCACGTGCCTCTTGCTCGGTCGGCAGTACGTTGAACTCATCACCTGCCTGCGGCGCACCGTTGAGACCAAGGATCGTACAAGGCTCACCCGGGTGTACCTCGGTGATCTTCTGACCACGCTCGTTGAACATCGCACGAATACGTCCGTGGTACGTTCCTGCGAGCACTATATCGCCCATGTGGAGCGTACCATCTTGTACCAAGAGGGTTGCTACATATCCGCGACCTTTGTCCAAAGAGGACTCGATGACCGAACCTTTCGCACGACGTTTGGGGTTCGCCTTCAGATCCAGCAGTTCAGCCTCCAAGAGCACTTTCTCCAAGAGCTCATAGACGCCGTCACCTTTCTTTGCGGAGATCTCCTGACACTGGTATTTACCACCCCAGTCCTCCACAAGGATGTTCATGTTCGAGAGCTGCTCACGGATCTTATCGGGGTTAGCACCGGGCTTATCGACCTTGTTGATGGCAAAGACCATCGGCACTCCGGCAGCCTGCGCGTGGTTGATAGCCTCGATGGTCTGCGGCATGACCGCATCATCGGCAGCGATGATGATGATCGCTATATCCGTCACTTTCGCACCACGCGCACGCATAGCGGTGAAGGCGGCGTGACCCGGGGTGTCGAGGAAGGTAATATGCTGACCGTTCTTGAGCTTGACGTTGTATGCACCGATGTGCTGGGTAATACCTCCTGCCTCACCGGCGATGACGTTCGCGTTACGGATGTGGTCCAAGAGCGAAGTCTTACCATGATCGACGTGACCCATGACGGTGATCACCGGGCAACGCGGCTCGAGATCTTCGTCACTCACCACCTCATCGGCATTGATCTCCTCTACCACTTTCGCAGAGACGTACTCGGTGGTGAAACCGAACTCCTCGGCAACGAGGTTGATGGTCTCGGCGTCAAGACGCTGGTTGATGGAAACGAACAGACCGAGTGACATACAGGTACCGATGATCTTGTTCACCGGCACGTTCATCATGTTCGCCAAGTCATTAGCGGTCACGAACTCGGTCAGTTTGAGCACTTTGGATTGCTCCTGTGCCTCCATCATCTCCAATTCGTGCTTCTCACGTTCCTGCTCACGGCGTTCACGTTTGTATTTAGAGGAGTTGAACTTGTTCTGCTTCTGCTGGAGACGGTTGAGGGTCTCCTTCAGTGCTTTATCGACCTCTTCCTGAGTAGCCTCACGGGGTTGATTTTTCTTGTTTTTCTTACCAGCTTGATTGCGTTTGTCGGTCGGATCGACCTTGGCAGCGTTCTTTATACGCTCCCTTTTACGCTTCTCAGCCGCAGCTTGCTGTTGTGCCTGTTGTGCCTGTTGACGCTCCTCACGCTCTTTGCGTTTCTGCTCTTTGGTCTTCTTGGCAGGACGGGTAGAGGTGTCGATGGAGTCGAGGTCAATCTTACCGATGACCTTAGGCGCATTTTTCAGTTCGGGCTTACCGAGGGTGAAGATCTCTTTTTTCTTCTCCGCAGGCTTCTCCTGCTGTCTCTTAGCGTCCTCAGCTGCTTTCACCTGCTGTTTCTTAACTTCCTCTGCTTTGCGAGCAGCCTCCGCTTCCTCTTTGGCTTTGTTTTTCGCCTCCTCAGCCTCAGCACGTGCTTTTTCTGCAGCTACGCGTGCAGCCTCAGCTTCCTCTGCCGCTTTCTGAGCAGCCAGACGTGCAGCCTCTTTCTTCGCCTCTTCAGCAGCTTTAAGAGCCGCCTCAGCTTCGGCTTTAGCACGTTGCTCCGCATCGATTGCTGCTTTCGCTGCTTCCTCTTTCGCCTGACGCTCTGCCGCACGACGGTCGGCTTCTATCTTCGTTGCCATGTCCTTGTTGAACTCCTTGGCAAGCAGCAGATACAAGTCGTCGTCAATGCGCACGTTCGGATCAGACTCGATGGTATGACCGTTCTTCTCGCACCAAGCGGTGAGAGTAGCCATACCTATATTCAATTCTTTACATGCTTTTATTAACTTAATCGCCATATACTATTCTCTTTTCGGGTTATTAATATGGTTTTTGCTCCCTTCCTTTTAGGGAAGGGTCGGGGTTAGGCACCCCTTACTCCTCGAACTCAGCTTTGAGGATGCGGAGTACGTCATCAATGGTCTCCTCCTCCAAGTCGGTCTTGGCGAGCAAGTCCTCTTTGCTGGTACCCAAGACATCTTTAGCAGTGTCCAGACCGATGGCTTTGAAGGCATCGAGTACCCACTGATCGATCTCGTCGTTGAACTCGTCCAGATAGATATCGTCCATATCCTGCTCGCTCATCTCGCGGTAAACATCGATCTCGTAACCCGTCAGCATAGAAGCCAACTTGATATTGAAACCGCCCTTACCGATAGCGAGGCTCACCTCTTCGGGCTGCAAGAATACCTTTGCTTTCTTTGCCTCCTCATCGATCTCGATGCTGCTGATCGTTGCCGGCGATAAAGCACGCTGGATATACAAGTTGGTATTCGTCGTGTAGTTGATGACATCGATGTTCTCATTGCGCAGCTCGCGAACGATACCATGAATACGTGCACCCTTCACGCCGACACAAGCACCGACCGGATCAATACGCTCGTCAAAGGTCTCAACGGCTACTTTCGCACGCTCACCCGGGATGCGGGCGATCTTCTTAATAGAGATCAGACCCTCTTTGACCTCTGGCACCTCCTGCTCAAAGAGACGTTGGAGGAAGAGCGGGCTTGTACGAGAGAGGATGATCTTCGGGTTCTGGTTCTGGTTATCCACCTGCGTTACTACGGCACGAACCATCTCTCCCTTGCGGTAATAATCGGTCGGGATCTGGTTCTGCTTCGGCAGGTACATCTCGTTGCCTTCCTCGTCCAAGAGGAGCATCTCACGTTTCCAAACCTGGTAGAGCTCGCCGGTAACGACCTGACCGATCATCTCTGCGTACTTGAGGTAGAGGTTCTCCTTCTGCAGCTCCAAGATTTTCGAAGCCAAGGTCTGACGCAGGTTGAGGATCATACGGCGACCGAAGGACTGCATATCTACCTTATCGGTAAAGTCCTCGCCGACTTCGATCTCGGGGTCGGTCTCACGTGCTTCGCTCAGGGAGATCTGGGTCTCCGGGTTTGCTACATCGTCATCCTCCATTACCAGACGGTTACGATAGATCTCCAAGTCGCCTTTGTCGGGGTTGATGATGACATCGTAGTTTGCGTCCGTACCGTACATCTTTGCGATCACGTTACGGAATGAATCCTCCAACACATTGATGAAGGTCTGTTTGTCAATTCTTTTGAAGTCCTTGAACTCCGAAAAAATGTCAATCAAGTTGATTGATGTTTGTTTTGCTGTGGCCATATATATTTACAATTTTGTCATTTACAATTTAATTAAAACTTGAGGTCGTACTTGACGTATTTAGGTTCGTCATACCGCCAAGTATGGGTCACGATCTGCGTCTCTTTGCGCTTCTTGCCTTCTACCGCAACCTTTTCTACACAATCGACCGAGAAGGTTTCCTCATCCACCGAGACGAGCTGCCCTTTGTACTTGATGCTCTGTCCCTCTGTACTGACCAAGACTTCCACATCGTGCCCGAGGTTCTTCTCGTACTGCATCTTCGTCTTAAAGGGATCAGTCAGACTCACGCTGCCGACCTCCAGAGAGTAGTCCGGATCCACGGCATCGAGTTTCTCCACGAGAAAACGGTTCAGCTCTGCGCAGAAATCCACATCTACGCCCGTAAGGCGATCCACCTCCACTAAGATATCGTTACCCGCTGATATATTCAGCGTGATCAACTCATAATCGGTATCCTTCAGATACTCTTCAATCCAGTTTGTCAGGTCTTGTTTTGAAATCATATCTCGCACTTTCAATTGTCCAATACAGGTTATTTTTTAAACGACGAGGAGACCTTTTCGAGGTCCCCTCAATCGAATCACGGTGCAAAGGTACTACAAATCTTGCATATATGCAAATTTTTGAGCAACTTTTTTTATTTTTCATGCATTTTTATCATTTCTCAGCCAAAATAGTAGCCGAATAGGGCGCTACTAAGGCGTGATCCTCATGCAAATCCGACAATCCGTTCACGTTTGCCTCGCCGTTAAAAGCCAAGAGCTGATACTCGCCTTCGGGGACTTCGACCTGCTCTGCTTCCGGTCCGCCGTTGAGCAGGACGATGAGCGATTTAGCGCTGTCAATACCTTCGAGCGCATTGATGCGGTAGATGATCAGATGCTCCTTCTCGGTCGGAACCATCTCGCAATGGGTCTTCACCAACTCTGCGCTGCCCAAACGGAAGCCTTTGTGCGCACGGCGGATAGCGATCATCTGCTGATAATACGTGAACAGGTCATGGTACGCTGCCTTGTTCTCCCAAGGGATGATATTGATGCTATCGGGACTCTGGTAACTGTTGTCGATGCCGTTCTTCGTGCGGAAGAGCTCTTCACCGCCGTAGATAAACGTCATTCCTTGCGACACGAGCACGGCTGTCTGAGCTAATTTGTTCATGCGTAGCTTGGTTTCCTCGCTCTCCTCTTTGGCGCTCACCTCGATACGGTCACGCAGGCAGTAGTTGTCATGGCATGTGATATACGACACGTGCTGCATCGGTTCGCCGCTCCACTCCGGACAAGCCACCAGACCGTTCATCAACGCCTCTTTGCAAGCTCCGTTGCCGGACGCAAATCCGCGTTCGTGGTCAAAAGGACTACCGATGAGCGAGTTACGGATATCATCGCTGAACGCGCCCACACGCGGCATCTTATAGGTCCATTGCTTCATCGCCAACTGCTCGTACGGATAAGCCGGACTCATCGCTGCCCACCCTTCGCCGTAGGTCAGGATGGTCGGGTCAATCTCGTCCAAGGCTGCACGGATAGCATTCATCGTCTCTTGGTCATGGATGCCCATGAGGTCAAAACGGAAACCGTCCACGTGGTACTCGCGTGCCCAGTAGCAAACGGACTCCACCATGAACTGCCGCATCATCTCGTGATCCGAAGCTGTCTCGTTGCCGCAACCCGAACCGTTCGCGTACGTACCATCTTCGTTTAGGCGGTAGAAATACTGCGGCACTACTCTGCCCAACGCACAACCCATCACATCGTACGTGTGGTTATAAACGACGTCCATGATTACGCGGATACCTGCTTTATGCAGGGCTTGGATCATCTGTTTCGCTTCGCGAATACGGCAAGAGGGGTCGTACGGATCAGTGCTATAACCGCCGTCCGGCGCATTGTAGTTCACAGGATCGTAACCCCAGTTATAGCGGTTCTTGTCCAGAGTTGTCTCATCGATGGAGCCATAATCGAACATCGGCAGAACCTGCAAATGGGTGATTCCCAACTCTTTGAGGTGGTCAATACCGGTTGCTTCGCCTTCTGCAGAAACCGTTCCCTCTTCCGTCATCGCAAGGAACTTGCCTTTGTTCGCAATGCCCGAGTTCGGCGAGACGGTGAAGTCACGCAGATGGGTCTCATAGACTACTATATCGGTCATGTCCGGCATCGCAGGGCGCACATCTTTCGCCCAACCTTCAGGGTTCGTCTTCTTCATGTCGATGATAGCAGCACGCTGACCGTTGATGCCCACCGCTTTAGCGAAGATACCCGGTGCTTCGGGTGCCCATTGACCGTTCTGGAACGAACGAACGGTGTAGTATTTGCCTGCCAAATCGTCCTTGACGGTTGCTGTCCAGAAATCATTCTCGCCTTTGACCAGAGGAACAACCGTTTTTGCCTCCTCTACAGAGAGGGCTTCACCTTGTTCATAAATAGTGACTTCCATCTGTTCCGCCGCATTGGACCAGAAGGCAAACTGTGTCTTGGAACTACTGTAGAGGCATTCGTCCTCTAACCTCGGCTGCTTCACTCCGCACGCCGTCAATGCTACCGAAAGCATAAGAATAATTGTTTTTTTCATGGTGATTATTGATAACTTAAGACTTCCAATTTTATTTGGTATTTCTTCGAACGAGCCTCCTTGTCTCGTTTGATATATTTGCGGATTTCATACCCCGGATTAAGGTACAGATTGTTGCCAATGGTCGTTTTTTGTTCATGCACAAATGCGCCTTCCAAGTAATACGTAATGCGCAAATCTATTTGATTAACTACATTAGGGGTCTTATTGATAGCATATATAGACATTCCATTCTTGTACACTTTTGAGAAATTGAAGCCCACCTCAATTTCCGGCGCACAACTGTATTCATACATTTCCAATGCTTTGTACGTCGCCTCCCGAATCTGACTTGCAGCCCCAACGTAAAAACCGTCAACTTGATAGGTAGCAACTAATTCTTGCGTCTTCGCATCTTTCATTTGAATAATAATGCCGTTTCCTATAACCCCATATGTCACCGCTAATGTTTTATCCAAAAGCTCAGGACTTTCCGAAGACAACACATTATAGCCCTTCTTCATTAAATAACCGCTTACTATTTCAGACGGGCTTATTGTTCCGAAATTAGAGGTAACACCATTTGTAGGAACTACATAGAAATAACTATATTTACACAAATTTCCTTTCACAGAAGAAGAGGGAAAGTAGTCTTGAACCCTGCAGCCCATCAGTGAGCAGGCAATCGAGAGAAATGCAAATATTCGTTTCATAAATTCTGTAATCTGCTGATTTTACATTTTGCGGTGCAAAGGTACACATTTTTTTGCATATATGCAAATTTAAAAGGATTTTTTCTCAAAAATCTGCAAAGACGCGTGCTTTTTCCGTCACCTTTATGGGGAAACTAAACGAAGTATTTTGGGGAAATATGGTTGTTTTTAGATGTTTACAAATTGGCTGTAAATCGTTGTATATGTGGTTATTATGGTGGTGTTATTAGTAGCATGGTCTAGGATGCCTCTTTTCCGGTCTCGATCCACTCTCTATCCGGTCTCGGGGAGAGCCCTTGGGAGAAGTGAAAGAGGAAAGCGGTATTTCCAATCCGCCAAGATTGGCGGATACAAAAAAAAGAAGCAGCTCAAACGAGTTGCTTCCTTTTGATAAAATTCTAACACTAATTACTCAGCGTCTTTCTTAGCGGCTTTTTTTGCCGGAGCTTTCTTAGCGGGAGCAGCCTCAGCCTCCATCGAAGCTTTGAGCTCTGCGAGAGCGGAGAGATCACCAAGAGTGGTCTTCTCTACCTTCGGCAGGTCGAGAGCGGGTTCCTCAGCCTTAGCAGCTTTCTTAGCAGCCTTAGCCGGAGCCTCTTTGCGCTCCTCCCAAGTGCGGAGGTGGCTTACGAGAATACGCTTAGCGTCGCGGTTGAACTCGATTACCTTGAACGGCAGTTCGTCGCCCACAGCAACCGGCGATTTGTCCTCTTTCTGGAGGTGACGAGTTGTGCAGAATGCCTCAACGCCCTCTTCCAGACAAACAACAGCGCCCTTGTCGGTCAGTTCAACTACTTTACCATCTACGATGGTGTCCACGCCGAACTTAGCTTCGAGTTCCTCCCAAGGATTCTCCTCGAGTTGCTTGTGACCAAGGCTGAGACGGCGGTTAGCTACGTCGATGTCGAGAACAACAACCTCGATCTGAGCACCGATCTGGGTGAACTCATTCGGGTGTTTGATCTTCTTGGTCCAGCTGAGGTCAGAGATGTGGATGAGTCCGTCAACGCCCTCTTCGATCTCAACGAAGACACCGAAGTTGGTGAAGTTACGAACCTTAGCCCAGTGACGGGTACCCACAGCGTACTTGGTCTCCACGTTAGCCCAAGGATCGTCTTTGAGTTGCTTGATACCAAGGCTCATCTTACGCTCAGCGCGGTCGAGCGTGAGGATAACAGCATCTACCTCGTCGCCCACTTTCAAGAAGTCGTTAGCGGAACGGAGGTGTTGGCTCCAACTCATCTCGGAAACGTGAACAAGACCTTCAACGCCCTCTGCGATCTCAACGAATGCTCCGTAATCAGCCATAACGACTACCTTACCGTGAACCTTGTCGCCCACTTTGAGGTTCGGATCAAGAGCATCCCAAGGATGCGGAGCGAGTTGCTTCAGACCGAGAGCGATACGTTTCTTATCCTCATCGAAGTCAAGGATAACGACATTGATCTTCTGGTCGAGTTGCAGGAGCTCGTGCGGATCATTTACGCGGCCCCAGCTGAGGTCGGTAATATGAATGAGACCGTCCACACCACCGAGGTCGATGAATACGCCATAGTTGGTGATGTTCTTAACGGTACCCTCGAGTACCTGACCCTTCTCGAGCTTGCCAACGATCTCAGCTTTTTGAGCCTCGAGTTCAGCCTCGATAAGTGCTTTGTGAGAAACAACGACGTTACGGAACTCAGGATTCAGTTTAACGATCTTGAACTCCATGGTCTTGCCTACGAGAATATCGTAGTCGCGAACCGGCTTCACGTCGATCTGGCTACCCGGGAGGAATGCCTCCATACCGAGAACGTCCACGATCATGCCGCCTTTCGAACGCCATTTGATGTAACCGGTAACGATCTCACCAGCATTGTAAGCCTCGTTAACGCGGTCCCAAGCGCGAGCCGTACGAGCCTCTTTGTGAGAGAGCACGAGCTGACCCTTCTTGTCCTCCTGGGACTGAATGTACACCTCTACTTTGTCGCCCACTTTGAGCTCAGGGTTGTAACGGAACTCAGCCGCCGGAACGATACCGTCCGACTTGTAACCAACGTTAACAACTACCTCACGTTTGTTGATGGAAATAACGGTACCCTCTACTACCTCGTTGTCCTTGATAGCTGCGAGAGTGTCGTTGTACTTTTGAATTTCTGCTTCGTTTTGTTTGCCTTGCTTTTGTGCTTCATAGGCATCCCAGTCGAAGTTCTGGAGAGAAAGATTTTCTGCCATGAGAAAAAATTTGTGAGATCCAATTTTCGTAATTACGTACTTACGTAATGACGTAATGACGAACAACCGAAATCTCGTTAAAAGTTAGTATTTTTAGCCTTTTAGCCGTCACTCTTTGATAGCGGCGCGCGAAAAAGCGTGCAAAGGTACGACTTTTTTTCGGAATACGCAAATTTTTCGGCATAATATTTGCATATTTGATAAAAAAGTAGTAATTTTGCAGCGAAATTGCATATTACGAATATAAACGAGTAAATTTTAAGCATATGAAAAACTCATTTATGGTAGCCTTGATGGCATTCGTTTGCAGCCTGAGTGCATGCGCAGACGATCAGTTGGTAACCTTCGCACAGCTGCCGGTAGAAGCTCAAAACACCGTGAAGCAGTATTTCGATGAAGCAAACATCGCTTTCTGCACCTTGGATCGCGAGTTCCTCGGCAAAGAGTACAAAGTGCAGTTCAACGATGGTTCGGAGATCAAGTTCGAAGGCGACGGCAGTCTTCACAGTGTGGATTGTAAGTTCCGTGCCGTTCCGGACGCTTTGGTGCCGGAGATCGTTCGTCAGCAAGTAAAAGCTTCGTTCCCGCAAGCCGTGATCGTAGAATGGGGCAAAGACGATTGGGGCTGGAAAGCAGAGTTGAGCAATCAGTTGGAGCTCAAGTTCAACAGCAAGTACCAGATGAGCGGTATAGATGATTAAAAAAGAGCATAATATGGCTAAGTACAATTGGAATTTTGCGAACGTGGGTGGTGTGACCCGCGTTCGTATTCAGTCGGCGGAGGACATCCGCCATTTGGGTGAGTTGGACAAGAAGATGTGGACGGTATTGTCCTGTCCAACCACGGGTTTGGAGATCAGCTCGGATTCGCTGAGCCTGATGGATCTCGATGGTGACGGTAAGCTGCGTGTCAAAGAGGTGATCGCTACGGCTGAGTACCTCTGCGGCGCACTCAAAGATCCCGAGACCTTGTTCGAGCAGAAAGATGAGCTCGAAGTGGGGAACATCACCGAAGAGGCGATCAAGACCGTTGCTGAGAAATTAGCGAAAGGCGGTGTGGTGAGCCTTGCCGATGTGCAGGCAGCTATCGATGGTGTGACGATCGAGGCGAAGCCCGTTCCGGAGGCACCTTTGGCTGCGGATGTGATGGCGGCTTACAAGGAGAAACAGGCGGAATATGCGGCTTATTTCGAGCAAGAGAAATTGCAGAAACTGGGTTTGGCAGTTATCGCCGAAGAGACTCCGAAGCCCGGCATGAAGGAGAAAGATTTCTTGGAGATGGGCAAGCAGATCGCTGATTATGAGGCAGCTAAGGCAGAAGCAGAGAAAGCTAACGCTGATGCGTTGGAGGCTGCGAAAGCAGAGTTCATGCCGCTTCGTAAGTTGCTGTTGTTACACCGCGATTTCTACCGTTTGCTGCGTAACTTCGTGACCTTGGAGGACTTCTATGACAACGACAAGAAGACCGTTGCTTCGTTTGAGGCAGGTACACTTATTATAGATCAGCGCGCGTGCCGCCTGTGTATGCGCGTACAAGACCCTGCGAAACACGATGCGCAAGCTCCGCTGTCCGGCATGTATCTGCTGTACTGCAACTGTGAGAGCAAGAAACTGGGCAAGTCGATGCAGATAGTAGCGGCGGTAACGCAAGGCGAGGTGAACAACCTCAGCATCGGTAAGAACGCTGTCTTCTATGACAACGACGGCAACGACTACGATGCTACGGTGACGAAGATCATCGACAACCCGATCTCTATCCGTCAGGCGTTCTGGACTCCGTATCGTAAGTTCGGCAACTGGATTCAGGAGAAGATCAACAAGTCTGCGGCAGAGAAAGACGCGAAAGCGTTTGGCGATCTGACCGCTAAAGCCGACGCAGCAGCTGATCCGAACGCAGAGAAGAAACCTGCATTCGACATCGCTAAGTTCGCCGGTATCTTCGCTGCCATCGGTATGGCTTTAGGTATGATCGGCTCGGCGTTGGTGAGCGTAGCACACGGTATGAAAGGATTTACGTGGTGGCAGTATATGCTCATCTTTGTATGTATCTTGCTGGTTATCAGCGGTCCGAGCATGATCATGGCTTGGCTTAAGTTGCGTCGTCGTAACTTAGCTCCGGTGCTCAATGCAAACGGCTGGGCTGTCAACTCCGATGCGATCATCTCCGTCATCTTCGGTCGTACGCTGACCGAGCAGGTAGCGTTCCCGATCGTGAAAGTGAAGAAACATCATCTGACGCCGTGGGTGATTGTGATGCTGTATTTCAGCCTTGTGGCTATTTTAGGTCTGGGCGGTTACGGCATCTATCGTTATATGAATCGTGAGAAGGTAAACAAAGCAGAAGTAGAGGCTGTTCTTGAACCGGAAAAGCCAGTAGTGGAAGAAGTGGAGTCTGTTGAGCCTGTTGCGACCGTAGCAGAGGAGGGCGCAGAATGAGAAAGGCTCTATTGATTGTCAGCTGCTGGCTGTTAGCCATCGGTTTTGCTTTTGCACAGGATGTGCCTGCGGTAACGAATACTCCCTTGGACAGCGCCGCCGTTGACAGCGAAGGCGATGAGTTGGAAGAACTGGACGATATAGACATCAGGGCTAATCAGTTACCGGAATGTCTGGCAGGGCTCTTTTCGCATGACACGCTGATCTTAGGATGCGAGTTAGACCTTCTGCCGCAGAAGATCGTGGTGCGTACCAAAGAAGGCGATGTGGTCTATAAGATCGCACCGCAGTTCATGCTGGACACCACGCTTATCAACCATCACCCTGCGGACAGCATCTACCGTTTCATCTGGACGGATGAGCGTGTGAACCCGTATGGCACGATGTTCGACAGCCTCAAGGACGATGTGCATATTCCGATGGCAGGTTTCCGTCTGCCGGCTCCGGGTTACGTAACCAGCCCGTACGGATGGCGTCGTAACCGAATGCACAAAGGAACGGACATCAAAGTGCAAGTGGGCGATTCGATCCGCTGCGCTTGGGACGGTCAGGTGCGTATCGTAGGCTGGGACCCGAGAGGTTATGGTTATTTCGTAGTGGTTCGTCATTACAACGGTTTGGAGACCGTCTATGGTCACCTCAGCCGTCCGTTAGTGGATGAATATGAGCCGGTTAAGGCAGGTTATGTCTTGGGTCTGGGCGGTAACACTGGTCGTTCGACCGGTAGCCATCTGCATTTCGAGTTGCGTTACTTAGGCGAAGCGATCAACCCTGAGCAAGTCATCAACTTCGCGTCAGGTGAGTTGCGCAACAAAGACGAGCACCTCATCGGCATCAAGGCGATGAAGCAAGCTCGTGCAGCAGCTGCAGCGATGAAGTACCATAAGGTCAGAAGCGGCGACACCCTCTCCGGTATTGCCAAGAAATACGGTACGTCCGTCAAAGCGCTCTGCCGTCTGAACGGTATCAAGGAGACCAAAGTGCTCCAGATCGGACAGAAACTGAGAGTGAGATAGATCGGCTACGCCTGACAGAAGACAGACCGTTCACTTCGTTCACTGACAGAATACAGATCTGATTACTATTAGATAATCAGTCCGTCAGCGAGGGAAGTGAGCGGTCTGTCAATGTAATGGTCTGTCAATGAAATGGTCTGTCAGCCCGAAGGGCAGTCTTATTCATGGTGGTATGGTTCGTTGCGAAGAATGGTCATAGCACGGTAGATCTGTTCGATAGCCATGAGACGAATCATCTGGTGGGAGAACGTCATTTGACTGAGAGACAGTTTGCCGTTTGCACGGGAATAGACAGCCGGACTGAAACCAAAAGCACCGCCGATGACGAGAGCAAGGTCTTTGCCGGAAGACATCTTCTTTTGCAGATAATCAGCAAAGTCCATAGACCGGAACTCACGGCCGTGTTCGTCCAAAAGAATGACGTCCATCGAAGGCGTGAGACGCGCCAAAAGGGCTTCACCTTCCGCCGTCTTCAGCTGCTCTTGGCTGAGCGATTTGGCATTCTTGACATCCGGTATCACCACCAACTCAAACGGCACATAGTGTTTGAGCCGTTGACGGTATTCGTCGATGAGGGATTGGAGACGAGCGTCACTCGTTGATCCAATCATAAATAAATGAATCTTCATCTGTGTAATAGGCTTCGTAGTCCTCGCCTGTCCAATGGAATTTATAGATGACGTTATTTCCCATGACACCATCCCATCCGATGCGCAACTCATGACGCCTCTCCAAATAGGCGGTTCGGCTTGCCGAAAAGACACCGGAAACAAGGGCGCAAAGCAAGAAAAATATACAAAATATCTTTTTCACGCTGCAAAAGTACAAAAAAATTTGCATATGTGCAAAAAAAAGAGTAATTTTGCAGCATAAATTTTACAGATTATGGAAAAACAAGAACTTCGTAAGCTTATTGCTATCTGGTTTGAAGAGGACATCCGTGATGGTGATCACACCTCGCTCAGTTGTATTCCTCCGACCCAAATGGGTTGCCAGCAGTTGATCATCAAAGATACAGGCGTGTTAGCCGGTGTTGAGGTAGCGAAAGAGATCATCGCCTATTTCGATCCGGAGTGCCGTGTGGAACAGTTCCTGCATGACGGCGATTATGTGAAGCCCGGAGACGTGGCTTTCAAGGTCTATGGCAAAGAGCTGAGTCTCCTGCAGATCGAGCGTACGATGCTCAATATCATGCAACGTATGTCCGGCGTAGCGACCACCGCGCATAAGTATCAATCCCTCATCGAGGACACCGGTTGCCACGTGCTCGACACCCGTAAGACGACGCCGGGACTGCGCTATCTGGAGAAAGAGGCTGTAGCACTCGGAGGTGGAATGAACCACCGTATTGGTCTTTTCGACATGATACTGCTCAAGGACAACCATGTGGATTTCGCAGGAGGCATCACGAACGCGCTTACGCGTGCACGCGATTATTGTAAGGAAAAGGGCAAAGCCCTCAAGATCGAGATTGAGGTGCGTAATTTCGATGAGATCAACGAAGCCCTTTCGACCAATATCCCCGACCGCATCATGCTTGATAACTTCACGCCGGAGAAGACTCGCGAAGCAGTGGTTCTTATCCGTGAATGGGAGAAGAAAGCAGGTCGTCATATGGAGATCGAGTCCTCCGGCGGCATCACCATCGATACGATTCGCTCGTACGCTGAGCAAGGCGTGGACTTCGTCTCCGTCGGTGCGCTTACCCATAGCTACAAGAGCCTCGACATGAGCTTCAAGGCGGTGAAATAAAGTTTAGAGTTTAGAGTTTAGAGAAAGAAATAGTCGGGCTATCGAAGCCCGACTATTTTGTGTAACTGGACGCTTAACCGCCAGAAAGGATGAGAAAGGATATACCGAACGGTATCATCGAGATTATCATTGCGGTCATCTTCGCCGGCATCGACGTTCTCGATGAGCCAATCTCCCGTAAAACGAAGCGGTTGAAGCAACCAGTGTTCCGCCTCTATCTGTTCGCGCCAGACCTCCGGATCATACGTGCCGGTAAAGACCACTTTGACCTCATTCACCTTGCGCAGAGCCAGCTTCGTGCCCTCTTTGGGTGAACAAGTGATCCAATCGATGCCTTCCGGAAGCGGACGTGTGCCGTTGGTCTCTATACCAATATAGAAACCTGCCTCGTGCAGGGCGTCAATAAGCGACTTGTCCACTTGTAAGGAAGGTTCGCCTCCCGTCAGCACGCACATCTTATGCCGTTCGTTGGGAATGTCGTACAGCTCCACCACTTCCGCTACGATCTGTTCCGCCGTCATCTCGTTGTAGTCCGTGAAATCGGTGTCACACCAAGGGCAGCGAAGGTTACATCCGCTGAATCGCACAAACACCGCAGGGATGCCGCTATGTGCTCCTTCTCCCTGAAGCGTATAAAATATTTCGTTAACGCGATACATCAATCCCTCTCATAGATTGCCGTATTGCCCTCGGATTCTTGGACGGAGACTTTATAGCAGTTCTCCACATGGTCGCAGATCCATTTGGCGATGTTCTCCGCCGATGGGTTGACATCGAGTATTTCGTTGATATACTTATGGTCAAAAGTGTCCTTGACCACTTTCTTGATATGCGTGAAGTCGGTCACCATACCGTCTTGGTTCAGCTCTTTGGCTTTGCAATACACGACGATGATCCAGTTATGACCATGCAGGTTCTCGCATTTGCTCTCATACGAAAGCATCAAATTATGCGCCGCAGAAATCTCTATCCTCTTCTCTACGTAGTACATTCTTAATTTTTAATTTTTAATTTTTACTTCTCATACACCGTATGATCCTCAATCCCGGCTTGTGCTAAAGCCTCTTTGCGTTCGCGGCACGTTCCGCAGACTCCGCAATGATGCTCGCCGCCTTTGTAGCAACTCCAAGTCTCCGAGTAGTCGATATGCAGGTCTTTGCCTTTGGACGCGATCTCTGCCTTGGTCAGATGGGTATAAGGCGTAAGCAACTGAACGCCGTTCCATGTGCCGAAATGGATTGCGTTGTTCATCGCTTCCACAAACTCCGGACGACAATCCGGATAGATCGTATGGTCTCCGGCATGGTTTGCCAAGAGGACGTATTGCAGTTTGTTGTTCTCCGCTATACCTGCTGCGATGGAGAGCATGATACCGTTACGGAACGGCACAACGGTCGATTTCATGTTCGCCTCATCGTAGTTACCCTCAGGAATAGCGTCAGCTCCTTCGAGCAGCGAGGACTTGAAGAACTGTTTGATGAACGGCAGACGAATGATCCTATGAGGAATACCCAAACGCTCACAATGCAGTTTGGCGAACTCCAACTCTCGGTCGTTATGGTTGCTTCCATAATGGAACGAAAGCGCCATACCAATTCGGTATTGGTATTCGTACAAAAGTGTGGTGGAGTCTAACCCACCGGACAGAACAATAATTGAGTCTTTCACGATGAATAAAGAATAATTAACAATGAATAATTAATATCTCAATTCCTATTGGTTGCGGCTTTTAACTGCTCAAAAAGCCGCTGCTTTTTGAGCTCCTGATGAGCTTCGTCCGCATAGTTAGCAAAGGGATAGATGCTGATTCCGCCGCGAGGCATGAAATAGCCTGTTACCTCAAGGTACTTCGGATCCATCAACTTGACCAGATCTTTCATGATGATGTTCACGCAATCTTCATGAAAATCCCCATGGTTGCGGAAGGAAAAGAGGTAGAGTTTGAGACTTTTGCTCTCCACCATCTTCTCACGCGGGATATAAGAGATATAAATATGTCCGAAATCCGGCTGTCCTGTCTTGGGGCAAAGCGTGGTGAACTCCGGGCAGTTGAAGGTAACGAGATACTCGTTTTCAGGGTGTTTGTTCGGGAAGGTCTCCAGCACGTCGGGATTGTAATTATCGCTATACTGCACGTGTTGGTTCCCAAGGAGGGTAACCCCCTGTAATTCATTTTCTGTTCGCATATTGTTTTCAGTTTTTATTGTTACGGAGAGTGGAAAAACAGTAGCACTCTTTCAAATCGACTGCAAAGGTACTACAAAAATGGGACATATGCAAATAAAAACGACAAAAAAACGTAAATTATTGACGATTTTACGATGAATACTTTTCCGAGGTACGATTGATAAGAGGAGAGAAAGTCGTTGGTTATTTTGCCAACTCGGCTACGATGTTTGCCTCGAAGTCCTTAGGTTCCGCTACCGGTGCAAAGCGCTGGATCGTCTTGCCGTCCTTCGATACAAGGAACTTGGTGAAGTTCCAAAGAATATCGTTCTCTTTCTTGTACGTCTTGCTGATACCTTTGAGCATGAGGTGCGTAGCTTTGGCTTTGACGCCTTTGTACTCCTCTGTCGGAGCTTGTGCCTTGAGGTACTCAAAGACCGGATTAGCGTTCTCACCATTGACATCACTCTTCGCCATTAGCGGGAAGGTCACACCGTGGTTGAGACGGCAGAACTCCTCGATCTGCTCATCGCTGCCCGGCTCTTGGTTAGCGAACTGATCGCAAGGGAAGCCGAGGATGACGAATCCTTGGTCTTTGTATTTCTTATACAGTGCCTCCAGACCATCGTACTGCGGCGTGAAACCGCATTTCGAAGCGGTATTAACGATGAGGAGCACTTGACCTTTGTAGTCTGCGAAATCTACTTCTTTGCCTCTGTTATTGAGGACTTTGAAATCATAAATGGTTGCCATATTACTATTATTTTTGGGTTTACATGAATTTTCTATTGTTCGTAGTGCTCATTGATTAACCACCAAGATGTTCTTGGCTTGCAAACGAACGGATAGCCATTCGCGTATTCGTTCCTTATCATCTTTCTTGATGGAACGTTTAGAATCGAGCACCAAGACGATCTGATTCTCATTGCGCGCCAACGTAACGTTTTCTATCTGAGGCCACTGCGCTTTGAGTTCGGCAGAGATCTGCTCCGCAGGCAGTTGTTGGGATGCCAAACGTTGAATGCGGGCATTGAGCACGCGGATAGAGTCGTCGCGTTGTTTCAACTGCTGCTCGTTGGTCGCTAACCAATCCCGCATGATCTCCGTCTCATTGAGACGTCTTACTTCGATAGTGGCGTCTTCAAGAATATGGATCTGTGTATGAGAGATACCATATTTCTCCGCTTCGGTATAGAGCAACGCGCGGTTATCATTCGTCAGACTCTCACCGGCGAGACGCAGCGTCAGCCCGTACGGTCTGGACGTCACATCGGTGTTGTAGTCATAGATGTACGTACCTCCGATGGATTTATTCTCCTTTACGAAATGCCGCGCAGAATTGGCAAAACGGTTCTCCAAAACGATCGAATAAGCACTAAAGAAACTGGGTACGAGCACTACTAAGATCAGCAAGCCGTACGTGATCAGACTCTTGTACGATTTCTTCTCTATCTTGGACGGGAAATGTAGATACTTAACAACAAGGTACGTCGCTAAAGCGATGAAGATACAGTTGATGAAAAACAGATAGAGCGCACCTCCTGCAAAATGCCAATTCCAGTTAGCGATACCATAACCGACCGTACACAAGGGCGGCATGAGAGCAGTAGCAATCGCTACTCCGGAAAGAACAGTTCCTTTCTCCTTACGCGAGAGTTCCAATATACCAGCTATACCGCCGAAGAAAGCGATGAAGACATCATACACCGAAGGATTAGTTCGAGCCATCAACTCCGTCGGGTTATCCATCTCCAAAGGCGTCACCATGAAATAGAGCGTCGAGGCAATCAGACTGACTACGAACATGATACCCAGATGCCGCAAGGACTTGATGATCAGCTGTGCATCGTTGGTTCCCAAACCCAAACCGAAACCGATGATCGGACTCATCAGCGGCGAGATCAACATCGCACCGATGATCACCGGAATAGAGTTCACGTTCAATCCCACCGAAGCAATCACAATCGCAACAAACAAAATGTAGATATTCGGTCCGCGGAACGGGATATTCTTACGGATATTCTCATCCGCTGCCTGCACATCTATGTAATTGGTCAAACTAAGTTGTTTGCGAAGAAAATGCCCTGCACGGTTCTTAAACTGCGAGTACGTCATAAGATTATTGTTTTAATTGTTTATCTTTCAAACTATCGGATGAAATGCATCGGTTGCCAAGGCTCTCTTTCGGGCAGGGAGGGTGCGTTCTCGCCTCTCAGGCCACGGATCATCCAAGCGAGGTTGTACGCCAAGGTACGCATGGTCTGCATTCCTTCGGTGTCCTGTGAAGCCTGTCCTTCCTCACGACCATAAGCGATGTTCCAATACTGCGAAGTAGCCAGCGGCATATTCATCATCTGAAGCGGCATCTGGAGCGCCTCGAAAGCCGCCGTAGCACCACCTCTTCGGCAGATCGTCACAGCCGCAGCCGGTTTGTTCTGAAGGTTCGCGCCGTTGGAGAAGAACGCACGTTGCATGATAGCAAGGAGAGCGCCGTTGGGCTGACCGTAATAGACAGGCGAGCCGAAGACAAAACCATCCGCTTCGGCGAACTTGGCAGAGATAGTGTTGCACACATCGTCGTCAAAGACACAACGACCGTTCGCTTTCGTCTTGCATGTACCGCAAGCTACACAGCCACGGATAGGTTTGTTGCCGATCCAAACGATCTCGGTTTCGAGACCTTCGGACTGAAGCGTCTTGGCAATCTCGCTAAGCGCCGTAAAGGTGTTGCCGTTCTTTCGCGGCGAACCATTGATCAATAATACCTTCATTATAAATTAAAAATTCAAAATTCAATATATTTCGGGTGCAAAGGTACAACAAAAATCCCACATACGCAAATGTATGCAGGATTTTTTTTGTTATTTTAACTATTTATCACAGATTTTTCTCAAAGAACGCAGCCAACTTGTCCCAAGGAATGAGGTTCTTGGGTTCGCCTTGACCTGCCGGTTCGGTATAGCCGCCGTCATAAAGGTCGCAATGCGATGCATCGGGAATGATAAGCAACTCTTTGTTCTCGGGACAGGGATTCGGAGCCACCACGGTTTTGTAGCCGTCCGCCTTGCCGTCCACCATGTAATGGTATGCCGCTTCGCCGAAATAACGGCTGTGTGCGTTCTCACCGTGCATGATCAGAACCGCCGAACGGATCTCGTTGATGTAATACAGGAAACGGCTGTTGGCATATGCTTGCGTGCCGATGACACGCCAACCGTCATTCGAGTTGCCGGAACGGGCGTGATAACCACGGGCGGTCTTGTAGTAATCGTGGTAGTCCTTGACGAACTGCGGTGCATCGTCCGGCAGTGGGTCTATCACGCCTCCTGCCATAGCAGCAGGGTCTGCAAGACGTTGTGCGGCGAGTGCCAC
>ONMU01000036.1 GCA_900319035.1 uncultured Bacteroidales bacterium | reverse complement strand
GACGGACATCTATTGAGCCTCTTGGCACCGCCCAACCTTACGGTTTATAATAATTTTTAATTGCGCCTTTACGCATGTGCATAATACACACTCACGCAAAAAAGCGTGCAAAGTTACTGCTTTTTTTTGATTTGACCAAATTTTTTGGAAAGAAAAATCAAAAAAACATCATTTTGTAGCGATTTATGATGATTTTGTGCTATTTCCAAAGCCATTAATGGTCATTTTCTCTTATTTCTGCGAGAAAGCAGAGAGCAGTGTGCTCAGAGCACCGGCATATTGGGATGCTGTGTTGGCGTACTGAGAGACAGAAGTAGCTGTGTTCTGTGCTTGACCGGAGATCTGCTGAACCGATTCGCTATTCTTCACAATGTCCACCAAACTGTTCGTTACGGTCTGTACATTATTCTGCGTAACGAGACCCAACGACGAAGCGATCAAGCCCTTACCGAAACCTTTCAAGTACTCTTGATCTTTGTAGTTCGCCTTCAATCCCTGACAATTAGAAATCAAGGCAATGGTGTTCAGTACGTTCTGCATGTTCGAATAATCGTACTTATTGCCGTCCGCCTTGTACTGGTTGTAGAGACTGAGCAACGCGGTTCCGGCTCCCTGTCCGGCATTCATTGCATTGGGCGCTGCTTGAGTAGTAGTGGTGGGTGTTGTTGTACTGGCAGGAGCGTTCGTTCCTGCATTGCTTTGCATCATTCCGCAGCTTGTCATTAACATGGCAGCAGCTGCTACTAAAAGAACTTTTTTCATCATTAATGTATTTTAAAGTGTGATTAATTACCAACCGTTATAGTGTATATTTTCGGGTTTGTATTTGTCTTTTACTGCCGGTTGCTCAGCCGGAATACCGACAGGCACTACGCAAAGCGGAATAATGTGTTCCGGCAGGCCCAATAGTTGTTGTACCATCGTCACGCGGTTCATATCCGGATGCAGACCTGTCCAAACGGCTCCAAGTCCCATCGCATGAGCAGCTAACAATAGGTTTTCTGTAGCAGCGGACACATCGTTGATCCAAAAGGCAGCCAAATCGCCTTCGATGGTCTTACTCAAGTCTCCGCAAGGGATAAACGCACAAGCAGGACGATTGCTGCAGCGTGAGTACGGCAGCGCTTCGCCTAACTGAGCGATGATCTTCTCATCAGTTACTACGACGAACGCCCATGGTTGTTTGTTAAGAGCCGAAGGAGCTGCCATCGCAGCACGCAGGAGAGTATCAATCTGCTCGGCGGAGATCTTCTCACCGGAGAACTCACGCACCGAGACACGTGTCATCAGATTCTCAATTGCTTCGTTTTTCATACTTTCATTGGGTTTGTTGCAAGCTGCTATTGCTATCGCACAAACAGCTGCGAGAAGGATTCTTTTCATTATTGGATGAGCTATGGATTAGCGGATTATTTTTTGACCGTTTTGGATATATACTCCGTGTTGCGAAGGATCGGTAACCGGACGACCAAGTATGTCGTAAATGGTGTCGTCTTCAATTCCCATACGGACATTCTCCACTGCCTCTTGCTGCGAGGAATTTATACGAAGCATCGGATGCAAATCGTCCGTCTGATCGCTGTACATACTTAAATTCCAAAGTGTCACATCCTCCACTAGCGATTGAACCGGTTCTCTTGCCATCACTTTAGCCATGGAAGCAAATATTGTTGCCAATTCGCCAAAGGAGCTATATACTTCCATCAGCATATTTTCCATGCCGTTGTACAAAGAGTCGGCGAGAGCTTGTCCTATCTCCGGACGTTCATTCTCATTCGCCTCGCTATGAAACAGATACAGATTAACCGCCGCATTTCCTATATGACGCTGCACGAGATCTATTTTAGCCGAATCCGTTTGCGGCAGCGCGGCTTTGAGATAAGGAGCCAAATAGCCCATGTGTATAGAGTTTAACTTGGCTTCGACGAGAGACCAGTTGTTATCTACTTTCTGCCAAGCGCGCAGAGCCAAAGTCGGAATCATAATCTCTGTATGCTCCGCCATCCACTCACGGCTATAACTTGTCATGTCAGGAATAGTATCCAGCGAAGTGATATATCCGGTCTCTACCTGCACATCCATTCGATCTTCCGAAACGGTGAACCATCGATACGGACAAGGATAAGTGATTGGTGAACCGGTGGAGATCTCCACGATACTGTCCGTCGTCAGCCCCGTGGTATCGCGCCAAGTGGTAATACTATTCACATGGAAATGTCCGGTCAGCACGAACCGCACGCCATGATGCATCAGACTATCCCGTACAGCTGCTGCGTTCTTAAGTTGGCAGGCTGCCTCCAACTGACCCTGCATATCAAAATGATCCATCAGTTGCCAATGGCACATGGCGATGATCATGTTTCCTTTTTCTACAGCGCTGTCTGCTTGTGCCAACAGCCAAGCGAGTGTCTCATCAGAAAGTGAACCAATACCGGCGTTGTTATGCGAACCGTCAATACCTAATACCGTCACACCTTGGAACGGTTCTGCAGCATAGCTATGCGAAGCAGGATCTTTAGCAATCGCTTGTTCGTAAACGAGGCTGTACGTACTCTCCCAGCTTTCATCGCTCAGGCTCTCTATGCTTGTTTTCTGTTCGCCCATATACGCATAGGCATTGCCGCCTATATCGTGGTTTCCGGGGATCAACAGGGTTTTAATACCCGCTTCCTGCAAGGTGTTGAGCGAAGAAACGACGAACTGATGACTCTCTATTTCTGCATCTTTGGTCAGATCTCCCGGGATGAGCAGTAGATCCGGTCGGTATAAAAGAGCTGTATCCATCAATGCCTGCCATGTAGCAGCACTCTGATCAATCATCTTTCGCTGTCCTGCCATCATCTGCTCAAATGCTTGTCCATAATCGGTCAACGAAGGCGCATACACATGCGGATCCGCAATGACCATGATTCGTTCCTGAGCCATTAGACTCATTGGCAAAAACAGCAATAATAAAAATACTTTTTTCATTCTTCTAATATTGTATAGTTATCTCCACACGACGGTTTTGTTGCCGCCCTTCCTCTGTATTATTATCCGCTACAGGCTGCGTGTCTCCGTAGCCAAAAGCACTTATCTTCTCTGGTGAACAACCATAAGCGATTAGCTGTTTACGTACCGCTTCAGCACGTGCCTGCGAGAGGGTTTTGTTCGCTTCCGGCTGACCGATATTATCCGTATGTCCTGCCAAACGAACTTTGTAACCATACGTACTTACAAAAGTCGCAATTCGTTTCAGTTCGGGTAACGACACCTCCATAATCACATCGCTTCCCGTTTCGAAGAGCAGGTTGTTAATCGCCACCGCCTCATTCGCCTTAAGAACGGTAATCTGTTCCGGACGTTTGTCCTCTGGCAGGGTAATACGATATATGTCATGTTTCCTGCCGGATTTCTGCGCATAATAGGCAGTCTTACCATCGGCAGAGATCTTGTACCAGCAGTCACGTCCGGGTGTATTGATCTGCTCCCCTAAGTTCTCCGGCTCCGACCAGCAGTTCCAGCACGTATCGCTCAACCGGCGGCTCACCCACACATCTAAATCGCCTAACGTTCCCTCTCTGTTGGAAGAGAAATAGAGCGTTTTCATATCTGGGTGCAAGAAGGGCGAACGCTCCATGCCCGGCGTATTGATGACTGAGCCAATGGAATACGGTTTCCCCCAACGACCTTGTGCATCATGCTCGGAAACGAAGATATTAAGCGAAGGCTTTTCTTCTCCCTCTGCCGGATAATTGGCGGCAAACAAAAGTGCACTACCATCTGCTGCTATCATCGCATCTGCTTGCCAATTACCAAGTTGCATATACGCTGGCAATGGACGAGGTTCCGTCCATACTTGTGCGCCGCGTTGCGAGAAACACATCCGTCCTTCCACAAACACTAACATCAATCGTCCGTCACCGCTGACAGAAGTCGGGGCTTCGTTCCGATAGGGGTTACTGAGTCCCTGAACAATCATGGCTCTACTCCACTCACCTGTTCTTCGATCTCGACGGGAAATGAAAATATCTTCCGTCACGTTCGATTCAGAGCGATTGAGTCCCACGAAATAGAGAGTGTTATCATCCAAGGTGAGCGTAGGACCGTATTCCTCACCGATCTCGGTATTGACGGTGTTGGGCAACAATTGGGGTTGAATGCTGTCCGCCGGGGTGAAACTGCAGAAAATGAGGATCAACAGCTGAGCTGCCATCACACGAAGGAAGGTAGCAAACGGACTAAGGGTAGCATAGCAAATAGCCGCCTGATTATTCTCATTCGATAGCGACTGCGCGTACGGCAAAGCCATGGCACAGGTCATGGAGCCTACCATCAGCCCCACCACATTGAAATAATTCATATGCAGCCATTTATAAGCGATGGCGCCTACTATCAACAGCGGAATGATGGTGATCAGGAATCCGTATCCGATCCATAGATATCCGCCATTGACTACCGTCGGTACAAAATCCTCACCTACCGAGAGACCCAATGCCGCCAAGAACAAGGTCAGACCCACTTGACGCAGCATCATATTTGCCGATGTAGTAGAGAACGTCACCATGTTGTAGTACGGTCCGTAATGACCGATCAAAATCGCCACAATCAGCGAACCGCCCACTAATCCAAGTTTGAAAGTCGTACCCATACCCGGAATCGGGATAGGCAACAGTCCGACGCAGATACCCAATACAATACCGAAGAAGACCGGTAACAAATGCGGTGCATCCAGACGTTTCAACTCGTTTCCAAAAGTATCCGCTACGCGGCTTACATCGTTCTTGTCTCCCACAACCATGATACGGTCTCCCAATTGGAGGATCATATCCGGTGTGGCAAGCAGGTCAATACCGGCACGGTTGACACGCGTGATAGTAGCATGATACTGCTGACGCAGATTGAATGTACGAATACGTTTTCCGTTGCACTCAGGACGGGTAACGGCTATACGGCGTGAGATAAGATGATTGGATTTCTCGCTCTGCACATGCAAATCATAATCTTTGGTCTGACCTAATAATCGCAGCGTAGGAATATATTGTTTCTCGGTCAGCACGCGCAGCGTATCGCCGTTTCGGAAGGTCGTTTGCTCGTTCACCAACTCATCCGATCCGTCGGGACGAATCACTCGGCTGACTACTATCTCTTTCACCGGACAGAGTTGTACCAACTCATCTATCGTCAACACATCCAACTGCGGATTATTAAGTGTTATATCCACACAAACAGGCTCTTCGGTCGTGGCTTTGGCTGCTTCTTTAAGTTGTGCTTCTTCTTGCGGCAGACTGATACGGAATGCTTTGCGCACCAGTTCAAATGCCAAGATCAAACCCACTATACTAAGCGGATAAGCTACGGCATAACCGGTAGCAATAGTCGGTTCAATGGTACCTGTCAGATCTTGATAAGCCTGCTGAGCCGATGCCAACGAAGGAGTGGAAGTCACAGCTCCGGACATCACACCCGTCATAGTTGCCATATCAATACCCGTGACATAATGTAGCACGATCGTACACACACACGCCAACAGCACAATAGCCGCTGCTAACATATTCAGTTGCAATACCCCTCTTTTGAACGGCGAGAACGATGGACCAACTTGCAAACCAATTGAATAGACAAAGAGTATCAGACCAAAATCCTTAGCAAACTGTGCCACACTATGATCTATATTCACGCCAACGGAAGCCAAGGCGATGCCCACAAAGAGCACCCACGTAACGCCCAGCGAGAAGCTTTTGATCTTCGCTTTCTCGCCAAGCCATAGGCCAATTGTCATCACTATGGTCAGCCACAAAAGGGACTGTGTGATGGAGGGATGAAACAAAAAGTCTTCTATTGAACTCATAACCTCTAACCTCTAACCTCTAACCTCTTAATCATTCCTACAAGCGCTTTTGTGCAAGCTCTATCTGTGATCTGTTCACGCAGTTTGCCCAAATGGAAGCACTCTGCGGTTGTTCCCTCGGGAGTAGCCCACGCCATCCAAACCGTGCCGACAGGCTTCTCTTTGCTGCCTCCGGTAGGTCCTGCGATACCGCTCGTCGCAATAGCATAATCAGTTCCAATTTGTTTGCGAACAGACTCCGCCATCACGCGCACCACTTCTTCGCTTACCACGCCGTGCGCTTGAATCATCTCTTGAGGCACACCTAACAGATGCTCTTTCACAGAGTTGTCATAGCTGATTACCGAGCCCCAATAGAAGGCTGAACTACCTGCATGTTTATTGAGCAACGCCGCCAATTTTCCGCCGGTACAACTCTCTGCCGTAGCAATTGTAGCACCTCGCGCTTTCAGCAAATTGCCGACAATCACCTCCAAGGGCTCATCCGTATCGGCTATCAGATAATCGCTTACCAATCCTTTCAGATGGTCGAACCATTCCTGCATCTCCTCCTCCAAAGCCTCGCCATAAGAGGACAGACGCAGACGGATGATACCATCCTTCGGCAGATAAGCTAAATGGAGGTACTCAGGTTTGGTATTCTCATATTCCTCCAAGAGAATCGCCAACGAACTTTCCGGAATTCCCGTCACCTGCAGCGTTTTATGAATAATCTTTAATTTTTCATTTTTAATTTTTAATTCCAAAATATACGGCAGTATCTGCTCCTCCATCGCAATCTTCATCTCGTACGGCACACCGGGCATAGAAGCTAAGATCTTATCGCCTTTATGGAAAACCATCAATGGGGCACTTCCTACCCTGTTCTCCAATATCTGAGCACATTCAGGCACGAGCCATTGAGTCGCCGTCAGACGGTTCAGCACATCCGGGCGCTCCTTATAGAGTTCGTATATATGTGCGCGCACGCGCTCATCTTCTATAAGGTGTGAACCGAAATACTCGCACAACACATGTTTGGTGATATCATCTTTCGTTGGCCCGAGTCCGCCGGTTGTCAGCACAAGATCGGCTCTGCCAAACGCCTCATTCAAGGCATTGATAATATGCTCCCTATCATCATGAACGGACGTGATCTGGTATAACTCTATACCATGTTCGTTCAGTTTCTCTGCCATCCAAGCGGAGTTGGTATCCACCACCTGCCCTATCAGCAGTTCGTCTCCTATAGTAATTATTTCTGCGCGCATTGTTTTTTCCACTCTGATGCTGTTAGTTCTAATTCATCGTACCATGCTTGCCCGAATCGGCGTATCAGCGGTTCCTTAAGGAACTGATAGAGAGGCAGATGGTTTTTCTTTCCTAATACTCGGGCGCAATGACATATGTCCCAACGATGATATTCAAGTCCTGTATATTCGCCTACCTGCGTCAATCGTATCGGATAGAGGTGGCACGATATAGGCTTCTTAAAATCTATCTTTCCGGCGTTGTACGCTTTCTCAATCAAGCAATAACACCATCCGTTATGATCCGTCCGGGCAAAGACACAATCTTTGTCATTCACAATAGAAGTAACTCTCTCTCCGGAAGGATCATTATAGGCAATCCCTTGCGCTTCCACCACAGCTTTGGCTTCTTTGGTCATGTCTGGCAGCAAGATCGGCAAGATACTCTGTATCTTTTCTTCCTCTTCGGCTGTCAGCGGAGCTCCGGCATCGCCTTCGATGCAGCAACATCCGCGGCAAGTCCCCAAATCGCAGCAGAACTCTTTCTCCAAAATGTCGAGACTGACGAGTGTATTATTTCCGATCACAAACATAGGCCTTCTAAACAAATCTTAATTCCAAGACCGATGAGGACTAATCCTCCTATCAACTCCATATTCAGTTTCAGTTTGCCCACAAACACGCCAAGCAGGTACCCGCCTAACGAAAAGAGCGCGGTGATACCTCCTATCGTCACGACGGAAGGATACAGCCAATCGGGATAAGGAACGAAAAGCAATCCGGTAGCTAACACGTCAATGCTGGTAGCTATAGCTAACAACAGCAAATGACTAACTTCCCAATTAACCGTTTTCTCTTTGTCATGATCTTCATGATACGATTCCCAGATCATTTTTATTCCCAAAAAGCCTAATAATCCTAAAGCAATCCACGGAGCGTACGTCTTCATAAAGGACACGAACAAACTACCGGCGTAATAACCTACTATAGGCATTCCCATATGGAATGCACCAAAGATGGCAGCCATAAGCAAAGCCCGTGGATGCCATTTACGTTGGTTCAATCCTTGTACTGCCGATACAGCACAACAATCCATCGCCAAACCAATTCCCATTATGATGACATTCAGCCAATCCATAAATCTCAAATCTTTAAATTCTCAAATCTCAAATGTCAAATCTTCAATTTCTCCTGTACTTATACTTAGCGCCGGTTTTGCCTTTGGCAATCGAAGCTAACTTATTCCGAACAAAAGTCTTACGGATCGCCGATATACGATCGGTGAAGACGTGTCCCTCTAAATGGTCATATTCGTGCTGAACGATACGAGCGCAGAAGCCTGTAAACTCCTCCTCATGCTCCTTGAAATCCTCATCCTGATAGCGCAGCACAATGCTTTTCGGACGCACGACATTCTCGCTGATGCCCGGCAACGACAAACATCCCTCGGAATACGTACAGGTATCTTCACTCTCCTCAATCAGTTCGGGATTGATAAAAGTACGCTTGAAATCCTTGCACTCGGGATAGTCTTCCGCCAATTCCGATCCATCCACAATAAACAAACGCCAAGGTTTGCCCACTTGAGGAGCAGCCAAACCGCAGCCTTCCGCTTGTGCCAAGGTGTCATACATATCCGAGATGAACTGCTTCAACTCCGGTGTATTCTCTATTTCTTCAGCCTGTTTTCTAAGTACCGGCTGCCCGTACAAATATATTGGAAGTATCATAACATTCGTAATTTTTAATTTTTAATTTTCTCGAGGTAACCCTCGAGTATGATGCACGCCGCGATCTTATCCACCACGGCTTTGTTCTGCCGGTCTTTTTTCTTCATTCCACCGGCTATCATTGCTTGATGCGCTAACACGGACGTGAAGCGCTCGTCGTACATAGTTATCGGTTTTTCAGGAAACTGTTTCTTGAATTGTCCCATGAACGGCCGTATATAGTTCATGCTCTCCGAATCCTCGCCGTTCATCTGCGTCGGATGACCGATGACTACCTCGTCCACGGGTTCGTGCGCGAAGTAGTCAGTCAACCATTGGATTAAATCCTTCGTCTCAATCGTAAGCAACGGATTAGCCGTTATGCGGAGTACATCCGTAACGGCTAATCCTGTGCGCTTGCGACCGAAATCTATTGCGAGAATACGTCCCATTAGTATTCGAGCAGAGCTTTCATCTCGTTCTCTTTGTCCTCCATACCGAAGCGGTAGTAGAGACCTTTGAGCGTCTGGATATAACTACGCTCCTCCGGTGCCATCTCATGGGCTTTCTCGAAGAACGGCAACGACTGACGGAACACTTCGTTCATCTCGTCGAGTGCTTTCTTGTACTCTTTGTTGTCCATGATGTTAGCAGCAGCCTCATTCAGTTTGACAGCTTGGTTGTAATATACACGACCCTTACCTGCCATCGCGTCTGCCATCTTCGGATCGATTGCCAAAGCAGCATCGAAATCTGCCAATGCAGCCTCGTAGTTACCTTGGTTCTCATCGAGGTTACCCTTGATCAGGTGGTATTGTGCTACGTTCGGCTCACGCTCGATAGCCTGTGCCAGATAATCGATGGCAGTCTGCTCCTGACCCGTGAAGATATAGTAGTTAATCAGGTTCTGGAGGAACCACGGCTCTTGCGGGAAACGAACAACTGCATTCTGCAGCGTCTCCAAGAACTTAACGGTATCTTTCACGTTCACGTACTCCTGATAGAGGAACTGGTTAGTAGAGATAGCCTCGTACTCTCCGTCTTTGAGTTGCTCCAACAGAGCGATTGCATCCTCGTGCATCTCAGACTGAACAGCGAAGATAGCTGCGTAGTATTTGTACTGGATATACGTGGTGTCACGCGGCATCTCTTTCTGGATCTTCGGATCCTGCATCATCGGCAGATCCGGCATCTCCACATGCATCTTAAATGCCTTGAAAGCGCCTGCATAGTCACGACTCTCGTTCAGATGAACACCGTATTTCACCAAATCTTGGTTCTTGTAGTAGTCCAGCATCATCTTAGCGATCTTACCGCGCATCTTCGGGTCGGTCGGTACTTCTACACCTTTCTTGTTCAGTACAGGCACCTGTGCCAACTCGTCTGCTTTGAGCCAATACTCATAGCTCTCCTCAGCGGCTGCTCCGGCTGCTGCTACGTCTGCGGACTGTCCCATCATCTGGTTGTAGTTCTGCAGCATCACTTCCTTGTAGCCGATCATACCTGCCCAGTAGTACGTCTCTGCTGTGGGTTCCTGCTCCAATGCTTCTGCGATGGATGCACGAGCAGCTCCGAAATCCGGGCTCTCAGATAACATGTAACTCTTGGCTTTCTTAGTAGCCGGGTTCTTTTGTGCAAAGCAGCCTGCGCTTATAAGCACGAGTGCTGCCAAAATCAAACTTTTCTTCATAATTTATTCGTTTGTTTCGTTGTTATTATCATCATTTGCATCATTTTCACCATTCAGCGGAGCGTCACCATTCTCCTCTTCCTCTTTCGGAACGATACAACCGCTCATGAGACAGTCGTTACGTTTCTGGAGTTCGATCAGCTTAACGCCTTGTGCCGCACGTCCGGTCTGACGGATGGTCGAGATATCCATGCGGATAGCGGTTCCGGATTTAGTGATCAGCATCAGGTCGTCTGCGTCGGTAACGGCTTCGATGCCTACAAGGTGACCGGTCTTCTCTGTGATCTCGATGGTCTTGACACCCTTACCGCCACGGTTCGTCACACGATAGATCGGGTTGCCTTCCTCATCATCAACCGGCGTACGCTTACCGAAGCCGTTCTCAGAAATCACGAGGATATTCTTGTCTGTACCCTTCTCTACACAAACCGTGCCAATTACGCGATCTTGACCATCTTCTTCCAAAGTTATTGCCTTCACACCGGTTGCTCCACGGCCCATCGGACGTACGCCACCTTCGTTGAAACGAACCACTTTACCATTGTACGAAGCTACCATCATCTCGCTCTGACCATCGGTCATCTCAACAGCGATCAGCTCATCGCCTTCACGCAATCCGAGTGCGATGATACCATTAGCACGCGGACGGGAATAAGCTTCCAAGGTCGTTTTCTTCATCAGACCGTTCTTGGTCACGAAGATCAGGTAGTGATTCTCGATATACTCTTGGTCGTTCAGACCCTTCACGTTGATACACGTACGAACCTTATCGCCCTTCTGCAGGTTGATCATGTTCTGGATAGCACGACCCTTGGACTGCTTGTTACCCTCCGGCAACTCGTAAACCTTCAGCCAGTAGAGGCGACCCATCTCGGTGAAGAACATCATCGTCGAGTGCATCGAAGCTTGGTGTACATACTCGATGAAGTCCTGATCACGTGCTGAACCGGCTTTCGAACCGATACCGCCACGGGTCTGCTGACGGAAGTCTGCCAGCGGAGTACGTTTGATATATCCGAGGTGCGAGATGGTGATTACCATATCGTCGTCTGCGTACATATCTTCGGGGTTGAACTCAGTAGCCATCTTCACGATCTGGGTACGACGCTCGTCGCCGTATTTCTCCTTGATCTCCACAAGCTCGGCGTTAATCACGTCATAACGCATCTCCTCGCTTGCCAACAGTTCGTTCAAATGAGCAATCAATTTCTCGATCTCCTCATACTCAGCTTTCAACTCATCGATACGCAAGCCTGTCAACGAAGACAGACGCATATCTACGATCGCTTTCGACTGCAGGTTATCGAGGTTGAAGCGCTTCTCCAAGTTCGCCTGAGCGTCTGCCGGGGTACGGCTTGCACGGATGATACGTACCACCTCATCGATGTTATCTACCGCGATGATCAAACCTTCCAAGATATGGGCTTTCTCCTCTGCTTTCTTGAGTTCGAATTTCGTACGACGGGTCACTACATCCATACGGTGCTCGATGAAGTTACCGATGAGCTGCTTGAGGTTCAAGAGCATCGGACGACCTTTCACAAGGGCGATGCTGTTCACAGCAAAACTCGACTGCAACGCGGTGAACTTATACAACTTATTGAGCACTACCTGTGCGTTAGCGTCACGTTTCACATCAATCACAATACGGATATCGCGTTTGGAGTGATCCTGAATATCGGAGATACCTTCGATCTTCTTCTCGTTCGCCAACTCAGCAATCGCTTTCACCAACTCGTTCTTCACTACGCCATACGGCAGCTCGGTGATCACAATACGCTCCCTTCCGTTATCGTCGGTCTCGATGTCCGCATTCGAACGGATCACTACGCGTCCGCGACCGGTCTCATAAGCGTCTTTCACACCCTGATAGCCGTAGATAGTACCGCCTGTTGGGAAATCCGGAGCTTTCACATGCTCCATCAGTTCCTCAACAGTAATATCCTCAATCGACGCATCGTGCATACGCGCTTTAATATTATTAATGTACGCGCAACAACCGTCAATCACCTCGCTTAAGTTATGCGTCGGCATGTTCGTTGCCATACCAACTGCAATACCGCTGGCTCCGTTCACCAACAGGTTCGGGAAACGGCAAGGCAGAACGGTCGGCTCCTTCAACGAGTCGTCGAAGTTATTCTGCATATCTACGGTATCCTTCTCGATGTCACGAAGCATCTCTTCAGCCAGCTTCGACAGACGAGCCTCGGTATAACGCATAGCCGCTGCGCCATCACCATCGACAGAACCGAAGTTACCCTGACCATCTACGAGGCAATAACGCATTGCCCAAGGCTGTGCCATACGAACGAGCGTACCGTAAATAGAACTGTCACCATGCGGGTGATACTTACCCATTACCTCACCGACGATACGTGCACTTTTCTTCGTCGGCTTGTCACTCGTATTACCGAGTTCATTCATTCCGAACAGCACACGGCGGTGAACCGGTTTGAAACCATCGCGCACATCCGGCAGCGCACGGCTCACGATCACACTCATCGAGTAATCGATATACGAGGATTTCATTTCCTCGTCAATCTTCACAGGAATAATGTGATCATTCTTAATCATTTCGTTGTTCTCTTCCATTATATTTTTGTTTTAACAATTTAACAGTTTAACGATTTAACACTTTAACGTCGCGTAGCGACCATTTTAACGTTTTAACGTCGAACATGTTCGACCATTTTAACGTTTTTAGCGCTTTGCGCCAAAATCGGCTGCAAAGTTACAAAAAAAAATTAACATGCGCAAGCGCGCACGTTACTTTTTTATATTTTTTATGCATTTTTAGCCGTTTTTAGCCATTTTAAGCACTTTTTCGAGGGGGTATCGATAAAAATACAGCAATCGCCCAGAACGTCTATAAATGCCCTTTATAGCAATTCGCAATCCGACGCATCGCTTCCATGATCTGCTCCGTGGAGATGGCATAGGACAGTCGAATGCACTCCGGACAACCGAAAGCCGAACCGGACACCACTGCCACATGCGCCTCTTCCAACAGCCGCTCAGCTACCACATCGCCGCCGCCTAATTCACTCACATCAGGGAAGAGATAAAACGCCCCTTGAGGGTTCCGGAACTTCCATCCCGGTATCGCCTTTGCCATCTTACAGATCAACTCTCGTCTCTCTGCAAAGACTGCTTTCATCTCCTCCACACACGTCTGATCACCCCGCAAAGCCGCCTCCGCAGCTCGCTGTGCCACCATGGTAGCACAGGTCAGTTGTTGACCTTGCAAACGCGTGCAAGCTACTACGAAGGGCTTGTTCTTACTCAACATCCAGCCTATTCGATAGCCTGTCATAGCATATGCCTTACTTACGCCGTTGATGATAACAAGCCGATCAGCAAGCTCTTGGAACACGCTCATCGTCGTTGCCTGAGCATCGTAAGACAGGCACGAGTAGATCTCATCGCTCAGGATCGTGACCTGCGGAAAATCCCTCAACACATCCACCAAGCCCTGCAACTGTTCACGGCTATAAATACTTCCCGTCGGGTTATTAGGCGAACAGAGAATCAGCATTCGAGTCCGTTCCGAAAGCGCAGCACGCAACTCTTCCGGCGTCAGGCAGTAGTTCTGCTCATACTTCGTCGGAACGGCTACTACCCTGCCCTCTGCCAACTTCACCATCTCTTGATAACTCACCCACGAAGGCATCGGGATGATCACTTCATCCCCGGGATTCACAATCGTCTGAATAGCATTGTAAATAGCCATTTTCGCTCCCACAGACACAATCACATCCTCACCCGTAAAGACAATAGAATCAGCCTGTTGCGTATAGCTCTTCATACAATCCGCGCTTTGCCTATTTTGGTATTCTGCGACAGCCTCACGTAGAGATGGTATTCCGGGTATCGGTCCGTAGTGTGAGTATCCGCCCTCTATCGCCTCATGTGCGGCATTGCGTATATGTTCTGGAGTGTCCATATCGGGTTCACCCAGGGACATACTGATCACATCGATTCCCTGCGCTCTCATTTCCCGTGCTTTAGCCGCCATCTCAAGCGTCTTCGCCGGTGCTATCTGTTTAACTCGTTCTGATAGTTGCATATATTATTTGTTTCCCGTATATATATTGTTTCCTTGTATATATCTGTTTCTTCTCTTGATGTCCATATTCGATTCCGTTTCGTTTACGACACTTCGAAAATGTGCTGCAAAATTACTACTATTTTTTGACATACACAATAGTCCATCGCATTTTTCTTTCATTTTCCTTCTCTGCCATTTTTCATTTCTGTCACATATTTGCGGCAGTTTTCTTCCTCTTCCGTCCCCGGACCGAGAGCGCCTCGAGACCGCCTCGAGACCGCAACGGAGGCTACCTAGACCATACTACTTATAAACACCTTATAACAACCACATATTCAAATAATTATAACCAATTTCAAAAACTCTATAAATAGCCATTTTTTCTCATATATTCAAAAAAAAATCTGCACTTTTGATGCAGATTTTTTGGAGAGATTCAAAGAGATCCAAATAGGCTCCAAAAAGCTCAAATTACTTGATCTCGCGGACTTTGATGCCATCACGTTCGAGGAGGGCGTTGATGGTGGGTTCACCTTGACGGAAACGGACATACAAGTCCATCGCACGCTCGGTACCACCCTTCTCCAAGACGTTCTCACGGAAACGTTTTGCAGCTTTCTTATCAAAGATAGAACCGTTCTTAGCTTGCGCCTCTTTGAAGACAGAGAATGCGTCAGCGTCAAGAAGTTCTGACCACTTGTAGCTATAATAACCTGCTGCGTAGCCGCCGGAGAAGATATGCGTGAAAGCACAACACATCTGCGTGCCGGGAACGGTCGGCATGACTTGAACCTGCTCCATCGATTTGTCGCTAAAACGAACTACAGACTCAACGGTTCCAATGGTCGGATTTACCTCAAAGGGTTTGTCCAAGGTGTGCCAAGCCATGTCGAGATAGCCGAAGCTGAGCTGACGAACACAGGAATAAGCAGCGTGGTACGTCTGCGAAGCGTGCATCTTATCGAGCAGGTCTTGCGGCAGGGACTCACCTGTCTTGTAATGTTTAGCAAAGGTATCGAGGAACTCTTTCTCGTCGATGAAGTTCTCATTGAACTGGCTCGGCAACTCCACGAAATCACGCGGTACGTTGGTTCCGCTCTGAGCCGCATATTGGCAACGAGTCAACATACCATGCAGACCATGACCGAACTCATGCAGGAACGTGCGCACCTCATCATAAGTAAACAATGCCGGTTTGTCTGCGGTCGGACGCGTAAAGTTCATCACATTCACGATATGCGGACGATGATCTTTTTTGCCCTCCATATACTGCGGCTGGAAATCATTCATCCACGCACCGCCACGCTTACCATCCCGCGGATGGAAGTCAGCGTAGTACACAGCAAGGAATTTGCCCTTCTCATCGAAGACCTCATAAGCCGTTACCTCGGGGTTATAGACTTGGATTTTCTTGTTCTCCTTGAACTGGAGACCATAGAGTTTCTGAGCCAAACCGAAGACACCTTTCTTCACGTTCTCCAACTCGAAATACGGACGCAGATCATCATCGGAGATGGAATACTTCTCCATCTTGAGTTTTTTGGAGTAATAACCGAAATCCCAAGGTTGGAGATGTGCGGCATAGAATCCATGCGCATGAGCGTAGTCCTCCAGTTCCTTCACTTCCTCGCGTGCAGCAGGCATATATGCGTCACGGAGTTGATCCAGCAGTTTATAGACGTTCTCGGGCGTTTCTGCCATGGTCTTATAGAGCGATTTCTCTGCATATGTCTTCTTGCCGAAGAGGTTTGCGAGAGCAAGACGGGTGTTGACGATCTCGACGATCAAGCCGGTGTTGTCAAACTCACCGCCCACACACTTGGAAGCACTTGCCATATACAACTCGCGACGGATGTCACGGTTGTCTAGATCCTGCATCACCGGGATGGTAGTGGTCGGTTTGAGATTCAAGAGCCAGCCTTCAAGTCCTTTCTTCTCGGCGTTGGAACGCAGCATCGCCTTGGTGTCGTCATTGAGTCCGGCGAGAAGCGCCTCATCGGTAATGAGCATCGTCCAAGCGTTGGTAGCCTTGAGGACGTTCTGACCGTATTGGAGGGTCAGTTTGCTCAGTTTAGCAGAGAGCTCACGGTACGTCTGTTTGTCCTCATCAGAGAGGTTAGCACCGTTGTTGGCAAAAGACTCGTATATGTCTTCGAGCAGTTTGTATTGCGCCTTGTTCAGTTTGAGTTTATCGCGCTGCTCATAGACAGCCTTGATACGTTGGAACAAACCCTCGTTCAGACGAATAGTAGCGCTATACTCCGACATCTTCGGGCTGAGCTCCATCTCAATCTGCTGAAGCGTGTCGTTGGTCTCAGCGCTGGTGAGGTTATAGAAACAACCGGCAACGATGGTCAGCATCTCGCCTGATTTCTCATATGCCTCGATGGTGTTCTTATAGGTCGGAGCTGCAGGATTATTGACGATGTCGTCAATCTCCTTGAGACCCTGTTTCATTGCCTCCTCAAAAGCAGGCATATAGTGCTCCGCATGGATCTCGTTGAAGGGATAGGTGCCATGCGGAGTTTTCCAGTTCTTATAATCGAAGAACGGGTTGGTGGCAGCCGTTGCCGCCATAACAGTAGTGGCTAAAGCCATGGTTAAAAATTTTCTCATTTTGTCATTTACTATTTGTATATTTATTCTTTTCGTCGCAGCAGATTGATGTCACCGGACATCTGATAGATGCCAATGACCGATTCGTCCTGATTCTTCTGTTTCTTCTTATAGGAAGCTTTCAGTCCGATGTATTTGGCATCTTTCGGAGCGTCGGTACCCATAGCGCGAATGACATAGAAATACGCACCTTCCGCCGCCTTGCGACCATTGATGGTACCATCCCACCCTTTTGCGGGGTCAGTCCAGTCATAGACCAGTTTGCCCCAACGGTTATATACCCAGCAATGGAACTCCCGCAAGGAGCGATACGAGACACGGAACTCATCGTTCTTGCCGTTACCGTCCGGCGTGAACACATTCGGCACACGCAGGTACGACTCCGCGATATTGACTTTCATCTCCTGCGAGTCAAGTTTGCAGTCGTAACTGTTCACCCAACAAACGACCCTATATGTACCCGGTTCACTAAAATCATAGCGTATATCTTTGTCCGAACGGGTAGCGATGAGTTGCGAGGCTTTGTAGATCGACCATTTATAGAAGATGGGCTTCGGACTCGGTGTCGGATTGCTATAGAAAGCGACATCCAAGATTCCACTATACTCCTCAGAGGTGGTAGCGGTAATGATCTTCTGGTCTGTCGGACGATTCAGCTCATTGCTCTTCTCGCCTTTTGTACCACGTGTGGTGGCTAAGGACTCCAAGTGGAAATCGATAGCAATCACGCTATCTCTATAGAGCGTGTCGGTCACGCAAGCGGAGTCCATCTCCAGCTTGGGAGTCCGTCCATGCCTCACCGCTCCATGTGAGCATATTATAATCTAAGGTACACGCGCGCGCATAAGTGCCCATCGAACCATCTGAACGCACATATTCGTACCCATCGGTTGTACCCGTCAGATGGAGGAACGTATTATCGCAAGTCGGCTCGACGGTCATGGCGATGTCAGTCGGTTTAGTTTGGAAGACATAGAAATCGCCGTACTGCACTCCGTTTTTCTTGATATAATATCCGCCTTCTTCCAAGGTAAACGCTTCTTCGGAGTCCGTCTGCACAGGGATAGCACTCTCGGTGGAGTACCAATCGACCTTGCCGATGAGGGACTTCATCTCTATATTGTCCTTAAAAATAAACAGCGTGTCACCAGAGTGAATGATCTGCGTAGCTTTGCTTATGCACGCCACGTTCATCGGAAGTGCATATAGCAAGCCTCCCCCAGCCCCCCCTAAAGGGAGGGCGAGGAAAGCTATTATGCTAAAAATGGTTCTTTTCATTTATTTACTTGGAAACGAGTGTTGCCGTTTTGAATGAAGTCCACGATCTGTTTAGCAGCAGCAATACCGGCATTGATATTGGCTTCTGCGGTCTGTGCGCCCATCTTCTTCGGCGTTGCGAAGTAGCGTCCTTCGAAGAGTGTGCGGAACTTCGCGTCGGCTACCGGCATAATATCGGTCATGTACTTGAGGTCAGCACGTTCCTGCATGAGCGCAATCAGACCCTCTTCATCGATCACCTCTTTGCGCGCTGTGTTAACGAGCACACCGCCTTTGGGCATGAGGTTAACGAGGTCGTGGTTGATGGAGTTCTTGGTCTCCGCCGTTGCCGGGATATGGAGCGAAACGATGTCGCAAGTCTTGTACAGTTCCTGAGCAGAATGAACCGGCTTCACGTTTGCTGCTACCATTGCCTCATCTGGGCAGTATGCGTCGTACGCATAGACCTCCATGCCGAAGCCCTGTGCGATACGCGCTACGTTACGACCGACATTACCAAAGGCATGGATACCCAGTTTCTTGCCTTTGAGTTCGGTTCCGGACGTACCGTTATAGAGGTTACGAACGGCATAGACCATGAGACCGAGTGCGAGCTCTGCTACGGCATTGCTATTCTGACCCGGTGTGTTCATCGCTACCACCTTGTGTGCAGTTGCAGCATCGAGGTCGATATTGTCATAACCGGCTCCGGCACGAACGACGATCTTCAGCTGCTTGGCAGCATCCAAGACCGCAGCATCCACCACATCCGAACGGATGATCAACGCATCGGCATCAGCAACTGCGTCCAGTAAAGCTTGCTTATCCGTATATTTCTCCAAGAGCGCGAGCTCATATCCTGCGCTCTCCACCACTTCGCGAATACCGTCCACGGCTACTTTCGCAAAAGGTTTTTCTGTTGCTACTAATACTTTCATAGGTTTAATAAATGTTGTGAGTTCTATTGTTTTACCTGTCGATGTCGTGATCCGATGTCGATCCGTAGGCAAAATATAAGAATATCCCATAATTAATGTAATTTCTCGTATTCCTTGATACAATCCACGAGTGCTTGAACGCCTTCCAGATCCATGGCGTTGTAGCAGGAAGCACGGAAACCACCCACGAGACGGTGACCCTTGATACCCACCATGCCTTTCGCCGTAGCGAACTTGAAGAAATCGTCCTGAAGCTCCTCATAGCCCGGCTTGAAGACGAAGCAGATATTCATGCAGCTGCGATCCTCTTTCTTAGAGATGGTCGGCATGAACAACTTGCTCTCATCGAGGCACTTATAGAGCAGATCAGCTTTTGCTTTGTTGCGAGCCTGAATCCATTTCACACCACCGTGCGCTTTGAGCCAACGAAGCGTGAGAAGAGCCGTATAGACCGGCAGTACAGGAGGCGTGTTGAACATCGAACCACCATCGATATGGGTCTGATAGTTCAGCATCGTCGGGATGTAACGGCTTACCTTGCCCAGACACGACTCTTTGATGATGACAAAGGTCACACCGGCAGGAGCGAGGTTCTTCTGTGCGCCACCATAGATGATGTCGTATTGGCTGACGTCAATCGGACGGCTGAGGATATCCGAACTCATATCAGCAACCAAAGGTACATTACCTTTCTTGCGATAGATCTCAGCGAGTTTCTCATCGTTGATCTCGGTACCGAAGATGGTGTTGTTGGTGGTGATATGGAAATAATCTGCGTCCTGCGGGATCTCGTAATCTGTCGGGATGGAGTCAGTGCTTGCAGCTACTTCGACAGCCTCACCGAAACCTTTTGCCTCCTTGAGAGCTTTCTTCGACCAAACACCGGTATTGAGGTACGCTGCTTTCTTCTCCAAGAGGTTAAACGGAACCATGCAGAACTGAAGACTTGCACCGCCGCCAAGGAACAGCACACGATAACCCTCAGGCACATTCAACAGCTCTTTCATCAACGCTTCCGCCTCGTCCATAACGGGTTGGAAATACTTAGCACGGTGAGAAATCTCCAAGATGGAAAGTCCTTCACCCTGAAAATCGATCACGGCTTCAGCCGTCTCTTTGATCACTTCTTGCGGCAGGATACTCGGTCCTGCATTGAAATTGTACTTTTTCATGATTATTTTAATGTATAATATTTATGATTCCAGGCAGTTGGTCTGATTTGCGGCAGCTCGATGATGCCCTCTTTGTGCTCTTTGCCTTGCGCAAGGTGCAATGCCATAGCCACTGCTGCCATGTCGTCGGCGGAAGCTCCCTTCCCTTCAGTGGAAGGCTGAGGAGAGACTATATATTTCCTCAACTCTTCCGGCACTTCTTTGCCTGCTTTCTGCATTCGCTCAGCGAGGTCTTTGTTGAACTGCTCTTTGGCAATGCCGGATTTGTACTCACGGTATTGCTTGTCGTGCATAGCGAACTCAAAGAGCTCCTCGTCGTCTTGTCCGCGATCCCAGCCCAGTTCTTCCATCTCTTTGATGTACTGCGGCAGGACGTTCGGATAGAGTTTCTGCGGATCGTCGGTATAGAACTCAAAGCCTTTCTCATTGGCAAGTTCGATGATCTCCGGAGCCAACTCACCCGGCAGTTTACCGGACTTGCCGAGGATCATACCCCACATAGCCGGATCCATGCGTGTGAAGTCTTTCTCACCCATCGAACGACTGAAGAGGTTCATCAGCGCAGCGTTCTTGACATATTGGCTGAACGGTGTCACGAGACACGGTGTACCTAACATCGGCCAGATGCGTTGTACCTCGTCGAAGAGCTGTACAAGCAGTTCGTCCTCGCTCAGTTCGGGTTCACCTTTCTTCTTGAGGTTCGCATTGATAGCTGCGTGCATACCTTTGAGATCCGCCATGAGCGAACCCATCATACCTCCCGGCAAACCGCAACCAACGAGCAACGAAGTCATCAGCGCATTCTTCGGGTCAATCCAATAACCGAGGAAATCATCGATGAACTCCTGCGTGAGTGAGCGCGCCTCCATGTACGCTTTCATATTGATATCCTTCACGAGGAATCCGGCATCGCGCAACATCGCCTGAATAGTGATCACATCCGGATGAACCTTACCCCAAGAAAGCGGCTCCATCGCTACATCCAGCACGTCACCACCGGCTTTCGCTACCTCTAACATCGAAGCCACCGAGAAGCCCGGTCCTGTATGACCGTGGTATTGGATGATGATATCGGGATGTTTCTCCTTGATAGCTGCAACGATCTTTCCGAGCATAGCCGGACGACCGATACCCGCCATGTCTTTGAGGCAGATCTCCTGAGCGCCGCCTTCGATAAGCTGCTCAGCGAGGTTGATGTAATACTCGGC
>ONMU01000088.1 GCA_900319035.1 uncultured Bacteroidales bacterium | reverse complement strand
TGCTCAGCGTGATCTGTATTTTTGTTTTTGTCCGCAGCGGTGAGGATCTCCCCGCCTATTTTCTGATCTATGTATTATCGATTCTGGCGGGCAACCTTTCGCTCTGGCTGTATCTTCCGAAACTTATCTTCGGGCCGCGTCACGCAAAGCTTCATATCTTCCGGCACTTCAAGCCGACGGTTGCCCTGTTCATACCCCAGATTGCCATTCAAGTCTATACGATTCTTCTTAATCTGATTAAGCACCAACCTGCCTGTCAATACCACTTCACCTAAGTCATATCCGGGATTGGCTTCCACAATAACCAACTTACCCTTCTCCAACGGCAGTTTATCCACATTATGGAAATAACCTTTTCTTGTATTCTTGAACTGAACCTCCACAAGGTCAGTCAGTTGCGTATTCTCCGGCAGATCGGACAACCAATCGCTCACAGGCAACATATGCGCCGAGTTGCGCTTCGTAGCCGCTGCCGATAATTCATTTGACATATGATAGTTGATATTTGACATGTTTATTGTTTGGGCTTTTTGATTAATACAATCATTTGCAGGCACAGATCAAAGAAGATCATCTTGGCGTTACCGTTCTGCTCTATCTGCCGCTCGGCGAGATCGAGTTGGTTCATGATACCTTCCACATTGCCGTTATGGATAAAAGGCGCGAATTTAACGGAGAAATCCCGCTCTGCCTCCATCTGATAATTGAGTTCGGGCTGACCGATATTACGGATATAGTTCTCTCGCACCTGTTGCTGGGCGTATTGGAGGAAATGTTTCTGTTTCTCACGTCCGACCTTGCTGTCCGACATCTCAATACTCCATTGACGAAGCCGTTTGAGGGATTCGAATTTCTTCTGCGGGTCTTTGAGCACACCAACGGTATAAGCATCTCGGAAAAGAGCGATGAAATCGCGCAGTTCTTGCTGATTTTCCTCGGATTCATCGGCTTTTTTAAGGGCTGCAAGGTACGAGCCGTTCGCAATACGGGCAAGGTCATTGGCTTTGACCTCATCAATCCCTTTCTGCTGCAAAGCCTCAGCGATGATCTGCGTCTCTAATCGCGGTACGCGAACCGTCTGCACACGGGACTGAATAGTAGCCAACAACTGCTCCGGATGCTCTGAGACCATCAGAAAGACGGTCCGTGCAGGTGGTTCCTCCAAAAGTTTGAGCAACTTGTTAGCCGTAGTGATATTCATCTTCTCCGGCTGCCAGATGATCATTACCTTGTAGCCGTTACCGTAAGGTTTGAGACTCAACTTACGGAGGATCTCGCCGCTCTCTTTCTCATAGATCATCGACTGCTTGGTCTCCACGCCTAAAGCCTGATGCCAATCATCCAGATCAAAATAATGCTTGTTCAGAATAATACCTCTCCATTGCTCCAAGAACGAATCGCAGGTCTCGTCCGAACCAACGATAGGAAAGACGAAATGCAAGTCCGGATGCTGCAAATGCTCAAACTGCAAACAGGTCGGACATGTACCGCAACTATCCGTCTCCGTTCGATTCGGGCAGTTGAGATACTGGGCATAAGCAAGTGCTAACTGCAACTTACCGATACCCGATATACCCGTAAAAAGCTGCGCATGAGGTATTCGTCCCTCACGCACCGCCTGACGCAATAGTTGCTTCGTTCCCTTTTGTCCTATGATCTCACGAAAAAGCAATTCTTAATTCTTAATTTAAATTTTTAATTCTGCTCTAAGAGCAGCTACCATCTCTGCGTATTCCGCATCAGAGAGATAGACCTTACCCGGGTTCATCTGGAATGTACCTCCGTAGTCCGGTCCGTCCACATATTTCGGAGCCAAGTGGAAATGCAGGTGGCTGAGCTTATCGGAATAAGCACCATAGTTGATTTTCTCGGGCTTGAAGAGCTTCTGCATAGCACGCGTAACGTCCGCTACGTCTGCCATGAACAAGTTACGTTGCTCATCAGACAACTCGTTGAGGTCGTTCACATGCTCGTCATAGGCTACCAAGCAACGACCGTGATAGGTCTGCTCTTTGAAGAGGAAAGCACGAGAAACACGCAGATGTGCGATTTCAATCATCAGGTTGTGAAGGGTCTCATTATTGGTACAATAGAGACAATCTTTAGGATCAGAATGCATAGTATTAATTAAAATTAAAAATTACAAATTCATTTTTTCCCGTTGATGACGGCATTTCTAACAGCTTCGATAGCTTCGTTAGGATCGGCAAACTGCTTAAGGTCGATGGGTTCGCCTATGTGCATATGCACGGGATGACGATGCACAAACGGTTTGCCTTTCGGCAGCACCTCATAACATCCGCTCAGAGACAGCGGAATAACCGGCAGACCGAGATCCAAAGCGATCTGGAATGCGCCACGTTTGAAACGTCCCACTTCACCATTAGCAGAACGTGTTCCCTCTGGGAAAATAACCGTGCTGACACCGCCCACCAACTGTTTCTCCACCTCTTTGAGGCTCTCTAAAGCCGCTTTGGCATTTTTTCTCTCCACGAAAATATGTCCAGCAGCCTTGCAGCCCGAACCGATGAACGGCACTTTGCGCAGCTCCGCTTTCATCAACCACTTG
>ONMU01000041.1 GCA_900319035.1 uncultured Bacteroidales bacterium | reverse complement strand
CATGAGCCCATGAATCGTTCTTATAAAGAACATTTAGAGATGTATCTACAACGTTTAAATGCAATCCCTGCAAAGCAGTAAGAGCAGGATAAAAATGTTTTCAAAAATGAAAAAGGTATTTATAACAATTGTATTTTTGATGTTTTGCAACATTCTCGTCTTAGCAGAGACCGAGAATGTAAAATCAGCTAATGATATAACCGAATCTCAAGTAGATGAAAATCTCTCACACAAAGCGAAAGTAGAAAAGGTTAGTGCAGAAGCAGAGAAAGCTAATGCAGAAGCAGAGAAAGCTATAGCATATGCAGAATACATCAAAAACAATGCAAAACCGATGATTCAAGAAATGGAATATTTTATTGAGGACGTAAAATTTCCATTAGTTATGCTGTATCAAGTAAAAAGAAATCCATTGACAACTCACGATGATCGTTTAAGAGCATATGATATGATTGAAATATTGGAGAACGAGAGAGAAGATATGGCATTACGTCTAATGGCAACTAAAAATGGCACTGCTTGTATTATACCAGCTGACACACTCGGTGTAACGATGAATGCTAAACAAATGCAGGAATATATTGCCAAGGCAGAAAAAGAATTAAAGAGATTATTAAAAGTGGTGGATTCTCCTTTTATATCTTTTGAAGAACGTACGAAACTGCATGATGAATGTAGGCAATGGAGAAGATATCGCAAAATAATCCAAATGCGATTAGATAGTATTAATAATTCTCACTAACAATTATTGTCAATATCATTCGTTTCCATATGTACATCAGTAAGGTGTTTAATGCAGAAACATTAGTACAACTTAGGTCTTGGTATGTTGGCAGGTGTGTGGGAGCACAAGTGTTATTTGGAAAATAATATAAGTATATAGTAATCCCGAAATTTTAATATGATTGGGAATATTGTTTAAATTTGTCTATACGTATGAAAAATGAATCAAAATCAAATTTAACTGTGATTTTTGGTAGTCTTGGCGCTACGGGTATTTTTTTTGCAATAGTTTTGATTATGGGAGAAAACAGTGTTGCAATTACAATAGGTTTAGTCATAGCTTTACCGATTTTGATTTATTCTATCGCAAAATCTGTAGAATTTGCCCGAAAAGATCAGCAATCAATCGTATCTTCTGTTACTCAGGTTACGTCGTCGATAACGTGGCACGGTGAAACGATTCCAGATATGAAGAAAATGTTATCCAATATGCCTAAACAACCAATTCTTATAAGTCCTAACGAATGCTTTATGTATCGAGGAATGTATGAAGCAGTATGTGACTATTTTAAAAAGGTGATTGATTCTAAAGCAAACCATGGAATGATAGATGTATGTTTCTCCATACCTAATTCTTCGCCTTCAAAGCATGTAGTTTTACAATTTATGGCCGACTCTGATTTGGCGCATGGTGAACCATTTGACATAGGTATATATTTTTGTCCAGATAATTATGGACCAGAATATGGTGAGAGATTTAAAAGGAACTTTTATTGGGAAACTTGTTTTAAAGATTATAGCCGGCCAGACGAGAATACATATTTAGCATATTTTGGCGATGATATAGATACTGCTATTCAGATAGCATCATATGTTTTAGCTACAGTTTATTATATACCTCTAAATACTGTATTTTCATACAAGTACGATACTATTGGATAAATTTACATTAGAAATTTCCGCAGACATTACGTTCTGCGGTTTTCTTTAGTACTTACCTACAAACTTCCAATTTCCTGTTATATTTTTTTCAAAACGTAACCATTCTGCAAAAATAATTGGGGCGATTTTGGGTTAAAGAGAACTCGAACGGTACGTAGTGGTAACGATGTGGTATTGTAAATGACTGCAAAATAGATGCTTTTTGACAAGTTGAGACCGTTTCATTCGGCAAGTTGAGACCGTTCGGTTTGGGGAAACATAATGAAAAAAGAGTTTCCAAACTCTAAAAAATGCACAAAAAACGAGTTTCCAAACTCTTTTTTATGCTTAAAAGTTGCACGTGTCGAATTTTTGTAGTACCTTTGCAACCTAAAATTACATAACTATGTCTCTTACACGAAATAAGGTAGTACACTGTCCTCAATGCAGACAGACAAGTGAGTTCACTATATGGGATTCCATCAATGTGTTCTTAGATCCGGAAATGCGCGACGAACTGATGAAAGGAAACGTTTTTCGGTGGGTTTGTCCTCATTGCGGCAAATTGCTTTCCGCTCATTTTGATACGCTTTATCATGATCCCCAAAATAAATTTATGGTATACCTCTTTTACCGAGAGGTGGATGAGGATAAGAAATATGATCTATCTCATCAAACTATTCCTGATAAAGGATTGGAGTATGGATATTCTTTCCGTGTAGTGTACGATCCGAATCGACTATTAGAAAAAATCCGTATATTTGAACAAGGGTTGAACGATATTGCTATTGAAAAAATGAAATATATCATGACCCACTATGTAGATACGACTCTTATACGCGATGAAGAAAAACTGTTTTTTGAGAAAGTCATTAAGTCCGCGGATAATACAAACTACGGAAGAATGATTTTCCATCGCCTATCAATAAACAAGGAACGGAATAACTCATTCTCCGTATCTATGAAAAAATACGAAGAACAATGTCAGGCTATCAAAATGGACAAGCGCTTTGAAGCGAATAGTTGGTTATGCGTAGATGAAGGATGGATCGCCCGCCAATTAAAAGAACTGTCCCTTTTTGACGTAAAACGTGAGTCCGCAGCCTCAGACATGCTAAATGACTAAAATGACACCTCCATCTATAACCCAAAAATCGCTCCCAATGGGGCGATTTTTGGGGTTATAGAGAACTCGAACGGTACGTAGTGGTAACGATGTGGTATTGTAAATGACTGCAAAATAGATGCATTTTGGCAAGTTGAGACCGTTTTGCTTTTGGGCACATAGCAAAAAAAGAGTTTCGAAACTCTAAAAAACGTACAAAACACGAGTTTCCAAACTCTAATCTTTAAAGAAGTCTATGCTCCCATCAAATCCTAACTATCTTATCGGGAGCGGAACGGGGGCGGAACGAGGGCGGAACGGAGGCAAGTGCTATCTAAATAGCCTGACGATGTTAAAAAAGAGATTTTTTGGGGACATATGGGGACATTTTGGACGAACTAAAAAACGGCGAATTTGGCGAATTATACGAATTTTGATTCATATTTTTTAATTTTTAGTACCTTCGGCACGCCCCTTCCCTAAATAATTTAAATAATTTAGGGCGGGTTCCCTCCGAATGTACGTTCGCGTCCCGCGGTGCATATGCAAAGGCGGGTATTTTTCGTTCAGCCTAACGGCTTTCGTATTTTGCACCCATATATATCGTCTTATGCAAGCATAGCCGCTATATATCGGCACAAAATCCATAAAATTGCATTTTATTAGACGAAAAATACCCGAAAATTTGCATATGTGCAATTTTTGTAGTAAATTTGCAGCCACAAATCAATTTAATACCAGAAGTGAAACATATTGTAGTTCGATTTTGCGGAGATTCGGGCGACGGCATGCAGCTGACAGGCAACATGTTTGCTCAATTGGCTGCGGAAATGGGTCATGAGATCTCCACTTTGCCGGATTTTCCGGCAGAGATTCGTGCGCCGCAAGGTACATTAGGCGGCGTGAGTGCTTTCCAAGTAGAGCTGGGTAGTGAGGTATATACCTCGGGTGACAAAGCAGATGTGGTCGTAGCGATGAATGCGGCGGCATTGAAAGTGTGTGCGTTAGGTTCGCATTTCAATCATCCGCAGGCACATTTTGATGAGGCGTTCTCGTTGTTCCATCGCAACGCCATCGTGATCGTGGATACCGACTCATTGACGGACAAGGACTTGGAGAAAGCCCTCTATCACACGGATAACCCCTTCACGGAATTGGGGCTTCCGGAGAGTGTGCAGATCGTGCCGGTGGCGCTGACGACGCTGACCAAAGAGGCTCTCAAAGACAGCGGCATGGACAACAAGTCCGTGCTCAAGTGCCGGAATATGTTCGCCTTGGGTCTGATCTATTGGCTGTTTGACGAACCGATGGAGAAAGCGATCCATCTCTTGGAAGAGAAATTCAAGAAGAAACCGGCGTTAGTGGCTCCGAACACCAAGGTCATGGTGGACGGTTATAACTACGGTCAGAATTTGGCACTCAATGTCAACCAGATACATCTTTCAGCCGAAGGCGGTCTAACAGCAAGACCCTCGTCTGGGTCTAACAGCGTTAGCGGTCTATCAGCGCAGCAGTCTTTGTACACTTCGATTGCGGGCAACAAAGCGACAGCGTGGGGTTTGATAGCGGCGGCAGAGAAAGCCGGAAAGAAGTTGTTCTTGGGTTCGTACCCGATCACCCCTGCTACGGATATCCTGCATGAGTTAGCAGCACGCAAAGATATGAACGTCATGACCGTGCAGGCAGAGGACGAGATTGCCGGTGTTTGTACGGCTATCGGCGCAGCTTTCGCCGGTGACCTCGCTTGTACCTCGACTTCCGGTCCGGGTTTGAGTCTCAAATCCGAAGCGATCGGTTTGGCAGTGATGGCGGAGTTGCCGTTGGTGGTGATCGATGTGCAGCGCGGTGGACCGAGTACGGGACTGCCGACGAAGACCGAGCAGACAGACTTGTTGCAGGCACTCTATGGGCGTAACGGTGAGTGTCCGGCGGTGGTGATCGCCGCTTCGAGCAGCGCTAACTGCTTTGATTTTGCATACCAAGCATGTAAGATCGCTTTGGAGAATATGACGCCGGTCATTTTATTGACAGATACTTATTTGGCGAATGGATCAGCCTTGTGGCGGATACCGAAATTAGCGGAACTGCCGGAGATCAAGCCGCAGAGTGTGCCCGAAGAGCTGAAAGGACAGTATAACCCCGCATTGCGTGACGAACGCGGTGTGCGTTATTGGGCATACCCGGGAATGGAAGGGTACGAGCATCGTAACATCGGCCTGGAACGCGATGCAGCCAAAGGTACCATCTCCACGAACCCCGAGAACCACGAACTGATGGTTCTTGCCCGCAAGCATAAGATCGAACAGATCGCCAATACCATTCCTAACCTTCAAACCATCAAACCCTCAAACCTTCAAACGAGCAGCACGCTGCTTGTAGGCTGGGGTAGTACGGAAGGTCATCTGCACGCTGCAGCGAATGAGTTGGGCTGCGATTTGGCGCATTTCAATTATATATGCCCGCTGCCGAAGAACACACGCGAGGTACTCAGCCAATACAAACGTATCATCGTTTGCGAACTGAACACAGGTCAGTTTGCAGCGTACTTGCGTGCGCAGTTCCCGGATCTGAAGATCGAGCAGTACAACGAGATTCAAGGACAGCCGTTTGCTGTTGAACGAATCGTGAAATTCGTTCAAGCAGCAATTTGAGATTTTAAATTTGACATTTGAAATTTGAAAATTATGGAAGCATCTCAATTTAAATCTGATCAATATGTACGTTTCTGCCCGGGTTGCGGCGATCATGCTATCTGTATGGCGCTGCAGAAAGCGATGGCGCAGATAGGTGTTCCGACCCACGAGGTGGCAGTGATCTCCGGTATCGGTTGCTCAAGCCGTATGCCGCACTATCTAAACACGTACGGTTTTAATACGATCCATGGTCGCGGTGGTGCGATCGCAACCGGCGTCAAGACGGCGCATCCCGAACTGACCGTTTGGCAGATGAGCGGTGACGGTGACTGTCTCGCTATCGGCGGTAACCATTTCATTCATGAGATTCGGCGTAATGTGGATCTCAACGTGTGCTTGTTCAACAACCGCATCTACGGTCTGACCAAAGGTCAGTACTCGCCGACGAGCCCCAAGGGATTTGTCTCCAAGTCCTCGCCGTTCGGAACTGTAGAGCGTCCTTTCGTTCCGGCACAACTCGTTTTAGGTGCAGGCGGTACGTTCTTTGCCCGTACGCTGGATGTCGATATGCCGACTACGGTCGATTGTCTCGTGGCAGCACAGCAACATAAAGGCTGCTCGGTTGTGGAGTGTCTGGTGAACTGCGTGATCTTCAATAACGGCACGCACGCATGGATAGCCGATCGCGAGCAACGCGCCGAGCATAGTATCATCCTGAAACACGGCGAGAAGATGATTTTCGGAGCCAACAAAGATAAAGGTCTCGCAGTGGAGATTGACCCGCAGACCTTTGTGCCGAAGATCATCGTGGTGCCTGCGGACGATCCGCGTGTGCTGACGCACGATGCGACGCAGCCCGACCCGACGCTGCATCGTCTGTTGGCGCTCATGGGACAAGACAGGTATCTCAATGTACAAATGGACAATGTACAATGTACAAAGGATGATCTTCCTATTGCTTTAGGTGTGATCCGTAGCGTAGAGGCGGAGACCTATAACGAGGCGGTGAATAAACAGATTGCTGCGGTTCGCGAGAAAGCGAAAGCAAAGACTTTTGATGAGCTGACGACTACGCTCGATACTTTCCTTCTGTAGTATCGTCGAGAATCGACAGATAGGATTCATAGCGGGAGATAGCGATGTCTCCCGTTATGATTTTTTGCTGCACTGCGCATCCCGGTTCGTTGGTATGCGTGCAGTTGGAGAAACGGCATTCTTGGGACGCGCGGAAGATCTCGGGGAAGAAATGACTCACCTCTTCGCGCTCAAAATCAATCGTACCGAAACCTTTGATACCCGGGGTGTCAATCAACGCTCCTGCGTTGATATTTGATATTTGACATTTGGCATTTGACATTTCATTTAAGAAATACATCTCGGAGAAAGTGGTGGTGTGCATTCCTTTGTCGTGGGCATCGGAGATCTTTCCGGTCCGTGTGAGTTCGCGCCCGAAGAGGGCATTGAGAAGAGTCGATTTGCCGACACCCGAGTTGCCGGAGAGCAGGGTGACTTTCCCTGCAAGCAGGGAGTTTATTGCACTTCGTGCGTTTGAGCCTTCGGCGTTTGAGGCTTCGCTGTTTGAGGCTTCGCTGTTTGAGGTTGAGCTGTTGAGATCAAGGGCGGAGAGTGCGAGGGTCTCATAGCCGATAGATTCGTAGAGTGCGCGGAGGTCGGCGAGTTGTGCGAGTTCTTCGTCCGTGAGAAGGTCAATCTTATTAAATATAAGGATCGCGCGCACGCGATAGGCCTCGCAGGTAGCTAAGAAACGATCGATGAAAGTGGTGCTCGTCACGGGATGATTGATGGTAACGATGAGCGCCACTTGGTCAATGTTCGCCGCGAGAATATGACTCTCCTTGCTGAGGTTTGTAGATTTGCGGATAATATAATTCCTCCGCTCACATACATCGGTTATCCAAGAGGTTGACTGACATTTGTCCTTTGTACATGGTACATTGTCCCTTTGTACTTCCACATAGTCTCCGACGGCAACAGGGTTAGTGGAACGGATACCACGAATGCGGAAGTTGCCTTTGATACGGCACTCCACATTCGTACCATCGTCCAAACGAACGATGTAACTGCTACCCGTTGATTTGATGACGAGACCTCTCATTCAATGAATAATTAATAATTAACAATGAATATCTCGTGAAGCGATCCGGTTAGTGAGCATCTCGCTGTGTAAAATATTCATTATTCATTATTCATTAATCACTATACCGTCATAATCTCTTTTTCCTTTGCGGCGTAGAGGGCTTCGACCTTAGCCACGTATTTGTCGTGGGTCTTTTGCATATCCTCTTCGGCATCTTTCTCGATGTCTTCGCTTAGACCGTTCTTGACGAGTTTCTTGAACTCCTCGATAGCATCACGGCGTGCGTTGCGGATAGACATCTTTGCGTTCTCTGCTTCTGCTTTACATTGCTTGCAGAGTTCGCGACGGCGTTCCTCGGTCAGCGGCGGAAGGATCAGACGGATCGTCTCACCGTTGTTAGACGGAGCAAGTCCGATGTTCGAGTTGATGATCGCGCGCTCAATCTCACCGATGAGTTTCTTCTCCCACGGGGTGATGGCGATAGTCCGTGCGTCCGGCGTAGTGATCGTAGCGCAGTTGGCTAAAGGAGACATAGCTCCGTAGTAGTCAATCTTGATCGGATCGAGAATACGCGGGTTTGCTTTACCGGCACGGATGTGCTGAAGGGTGTCGTCCAAGTGAGCGACTGCGTTCTGCATTTGCTCTTCGGCTGCAGACTCAAATAATTCTAATTCGTCATTCATATTCGAATTAAAAATTAAAAATTAAAAATTATGAATTGTCAAATATCCATTGTCAATTTTCAAATGTCACGGAGTGACCAGAGTGCCTATCTTCTCGCCGTTGATGACTTTTTCGAGGTTGCCGTATTGATCCATGTTAAAGACATAGATGGGCAGTCCGTTCTCTTTCGCCATGGCGGTGGCGGTAAGGTCCATGACCTTGAGACCGCGGCTGATGACTTCGTCATAGGTGATCTCGGTGAATTTCGTGGCAGTAGGGTCTTTCTCCGGATCGGCGGTGTAGATTCCGTCCACACGCGTACCTTTGAACATAACATCGGCTTTGATCTCCAGTGCGCGGAGAGACGAACCGGTGTCGGTTGTGAAATAAGGCGCGCCTGTTCCTCCGGCGAGGATGACTACATTGCCTTTCTCAAGTAAGCGTTGTGCTTTAGCAGGACTATAGAAATCACCGATCGGCTCCATGCGGATAGAGGTCAGTACACGAACCGGTTGACCGATGGACTCCAATGCCGAAGCCAACGCCAAAGCATTGATGACGGTAGCTAACATGCCCATCTGGTCGCCTTTGACGCGGTCAAAACCTTTCTGTGCGCCCGACAAGCCGCGGAAGATATTTCCTCCGCCGATGACGATACCGATCTGCACACCTTTCTGAGCGATGTTCTTCACTTGTTCGGCGTATTGCGCCAAACGTTGGGTATCGATACCCTGTTTGCTTTCTCCTGCAAGGCTCTCACCGGAAAGTTTTAATAAAATGCGTTTGTACATAAGTAACAATTTAACGTTTTTATGCAATAAAAACCATTTTAACTATTTAACTGTTTAACGTGACAAAGTCACTCTTTGTACCAAGAGGCATACATTGCGTAGTTGTTGGCAATCTTCTTGTTTATTTCTTCGGTTTGGGCGGGATCGGCTTTCTTGATGAACTTCGCCGGTACGCCTCCCCAGATCTCGTGCGGTCCGATCTGCGTGCCTTTGAGGACAAGCGCGTTGGCAGCTACGATCGCTCCTTCGCCCACATGCGCGTCATCGAGTAGGGTAGCCCCCATGCCTATGAGCGCGTAGTCATCTACGTCGGCGCCGTGGATAGTGACGTTATGTCCGACGGAGACGTAATCGCCCAGTTTGATGGTCGATTTCTGATAGAGCGTGTGGAGTACTGCGCCGTCTTGGATATTACAGTGTTTGCCAATAACAATGGTGTTGACATCGCCGCGGAGGACGGAGTTGAACCACAGACTCGATCCTTCTCCCACCGTCACATCGCCGACGACGGTGGCGTTCTCCGCCATGAACACGTCGTCCGCGATGCGCGGAGTAAGAATCTCTCCGTTTCTATTTATTGCTTTTATCAAAGCCATAGTTGTTTGACTTCGTTTGTTTGGGACTGCGTCCTTGTTTGGCTTCGCTGGTTAACAAGATTTTTGGAAAAAATCCAAACCTTCAAACCAAGTCCAAAGGACTCAAACCTTCAAACAGGCGGTCTATTATCGTGCAGCGATAATCGCCAAGAATTTCTCTGCTACGAGAGCAGCGCCACCGATCAGACCACCGTCGATATCCGGGCAAGCGAAGAGCTCTGCTGCGTTCTTCTCGTTGCAGCTTCCGCCGTAAAGGATCGTGGTGTCCTCTGCTGCCTCTTTGCCGTATTTCTCTGCTACGAGAGAGCGGATATAAGCGTGGATCTCCTCTGCCTGTGCCGGAGTAGCGGTCAGACCGGTACCGATAGCCCAAACCGGTTCGTAAGCGAGAGTGATGTTCTTCCACTCCTCTGCGCTCAGACCGAAGACAGATCCTTCGAGCTGTGCTTTTACTACCTCGTTCTGCTTGCCTGCCTCACGCTCCTCTTTGACCTCGCCGATGCAGAAGATGACCTTCAGACCGTTAGCCAAAGCGAGGCGCACTTTCTCAGCCAGCATCTCATAGCTCTCAGCGTAGTATTGACGACGCTCCGAGTGACCGAGGATGACGTACTCAGCACCGGTGGATTTCACCATCTCAGCGGATACCTCACCGGTATATGCACCCTTCTCGTGATCTGCGCAGTTCTCTGCCGCTACTTTGATAGCCGAACCCTTGAGCAGCTCAGCTACGGTAGCCAAGTGGATGAACGGCGTACCGATCACAACGGCGCATTTCGGGTTCTTTACTGCTTCTTTCAACTCGGTAGCCAACGCTACACCTTCCTGCAGGTTCTTGTTCATTTTCCAGTTACCTGCAACCATTTTTGTTCTCATAATCTGTATATGTTTTTAGTTATTTAAGCGATTTATACAATTTTGCGTGCAAAATTACTAAAAAAAAATGACATACGCAATAGTTATCGCTATTTTTTCCTAAAAAAAACTGCACCCCGTAGGAGTGCAGCGGAAAAAGGAGATTGTTTTTTTTCATGTATTGCATTCAGTAAATTTATTACTGGTATCTCCTTTTTTTCTGTTATTTCACTATTTGACCGTCGAAGATAGCCATAGTGGCACCATTGACGTGGTAGTCAAAACTACATTCGGTGGCATCGCCCCAACCATCTACATCGAATGAATCCCATTGGTCAAATGGCTTGCCGTTTGGCAGTTGAGGTTTACCATCGAAGCCGAAATGGAAACCGGTACCGCCATCTGATTCCCATTTACCATTATACATATATAAGTTCACAGGCTCTGCATCTTTTGAGGCCTTAACACCCTCCCACTTCATGGTCATGTTGCCGTTGTCCTCCAAACCAAGATAGAGATCGTGCTCGTAAGAGAACTCTTCCATGGACGATGTGCCATGATAGTGATAAATGGTGCCTTTCAGTTCAGGCTCGTCTGCTCCATTCTTGTCTTTCTTGCAAGACGTGCATGCCAATACGCCGACTACCAGCGCAAAGGCGAAGAATAAGATTTTTTTCATGTCTTTTATATTTTGAATTATTTGCTGAGTGTGGCGTTATAGACGAGATAAACCTGCGTGTCGCTCTCTATATCGTTGCCGAAATGCATGTTGAACGTCGTGTGCGCCGCATTCATCGCTGCATAAGCGTACGATTTCGGGAAATTCGTGTAGGCTGAGCCGTCCGCCAACACAAGTTTAATGTGTGCAAAATGTCCTTCCTCCGTGCTAACCGGCATACCGTAGATATAAATATCCTTCGGTGTCTCACCATCGGAGATACTTACCTGCACAAACTTCACATCGATGGTATTGGTCTTGGAGTGCAGGGTCACAACGGCTTTCTGTTGGGGGTTATTCACATCAAACATCACACCGCGGAGCTCGCCGACAGCATTGTAAACAACGGCATCCGTATCTTCCGGTGCGTTTTTATCTTTTTTACAACTTGTGAATGCCAATACACTAGCTACCAGCACAAAGGCGAAAAATAGAATCTTTTTCATAAATTTAATGAATTAAATTTCTGGAGCTTCGGCTGCATCGATTTGCGTAAGCAAGCTTACAATCGATTTGCACGAACCTTCATATTTTTTATTGCTTGAGTAATAGTTCCGGCCATTCTTCTTCTGTACCGGCGTTATGAATCAGCGTCAGGTAGTCGCCTTTCAGGCTGAATTTCAGTTTTTCATTCATCGGCCAGAACTCGCTGAAATCATCACCGTCCTTACTGCCGTCCATATAGACGAGGATGGAATTGAGCGTAGCATCGATTACATCGCCGTCAATCTTAAACGTACCGTCTCCGACGATATGCTCATGAGCTACTACATCACGACCGTTCATGTAATAATCCTCGACACGTTGGTACGTACCGTCTTTACCAAAGGTGTAGAAAAAGTCAGATTCGCCTGCGACGCGCATCCATGTACCTACGATCGGGCTGTCAATTTTGTCTTTCTTCTTGCAAGAAGTGAATGCCAATACACCGGCTACCAGTGCGATGGCGAAAATAATGAATTTACGCATATTAATTTATTGCTTGGTGTATGTTTCGGTGTCTTCACCGCTGATAATGGTCAGCGTATTGCCGGAGATGGAGTATTTGAAGTTTGCATCATAGGGCTCAAAATCTGTTTGCTCCTCTATATGTTCACCGTCATTGGTCCACGAGGAACCGGTATAGTGTACATATACCATGTCTCCGTCGATTCGGTATGAACCTTTGAAAATCTGACCGAAGTGTACCTGACCGCCCATGTACTTATAGTCACTGTACGAGAAATTGTTACTTCCATCAAAAGTATATTTCACTTCCTTGCGTACGTCTCCGTACTCTTCGATATTTTGCCATGTGCCTACGAGCGGGTTCTGTTCCGGCTCACTTTTCTGCTTGTCTTTCTTGTCACAAGCCACGAAAGCCAATGTCATTGCCGCAAGGGCAAACAAAAGAATCTTTTTCATAATATTCATTATTCATTATTCATTATTCATTATTTTACGCGGTAGAACCACCAGTAGTAGTAGGTCGTGGTGCTGCCAGAGCCGGTGCCACGCAGGATCTGCATCCAGTTCTTGGTGAGCGGCTGAACGGTGATCGGTTCTCCCTCTTCAATGACGGTTCCTTCTGCAGGGTTCTTGGAGAATCTGATCTGGTATTGGTCGCACTCCCACGTACCCGTTACGGTCTCACCGGTAAAATAGTCTTTGTATATACAAGTACCATCGGCTTTGAACTCCCAGGTTTCTACCCAGGGGTTGCTACCCTCTATGTGCCATGTCGGTTCTCCCGGCGTGTATGCATCCATACTGTAGTACGCATGTTTCCATGTGCCTACAAAGTCAGATGCCTGATGCTCCATGATTATATCATCCGTGTCCAGTTCGGGCAACTTGGAAAGATAGACATTTCCACCGCGAGCAGACAGGTTCGCAAAGGTCTTGGTGGCTTTGACGATCGTCAGTTCAGTGTCACGGAAAACGAGTTTGCCATCTTTGAACTCATAGGAAGCTGTGTCACCGTTGAAGGTAGCCTGCTTGTCATTCAATACGCGAATAATGCCGTGAGGCGGACGTTGCTTCTCTCCATTGACATAGCAGGAGTCAATACGCCAGATTGTTTTGATGTAGTCGGTAGGGTTCACCGTAGTAGAGGACGGTTCGTCGTTTTTCTTGTCATCCTTGTTGCAGGATACAAATGCCAGTACGCTTGCTACAAGCGCTAAGGCGAGGAATAAAGATTTTTTCATAACTATTTGTTTTTTAGTCAAAATGATCGATATATTATTTTATTTCTGTACCGAGGGCATTGAAGGTGCGACCGTCACGCTCAATAACGAGTTGACCGTTACGAATCAGCTTTTGGCTCTTGGTTTTTGGCTCTTGGCTGATTTCGTCGAGGGCGGAGGTCTCTTCTATGTTCCAACTGATTCCGTAGATGGCTACAGAGCCGGACGGGGTGAGGTCTTCATCCTCTACGATCCAGTCGGCTTTCGCACGACGTGGCATGTGTTTGGTCGGTGCGGCAGCAGGCTGTTCAGGCTCGGGGATGAATCCGAAGATATATGCGCGTGCAGCGGCTTCGAGGGTATAAGGCGCTTCAACTACCCCTTTGACGAGTTTCTCAAAGTCTTGCAGGCTGTTACCGATAAGTACGGCGAGCAGGTGGTCTCCTTCGGTCTTGACGGTGAGGGAGAGGGTTCCCTGTCCGGCAGGCAGTTCAACGATCATACCGCTGAAGTTATTGCGGATAATATCGCTGTTATCTGGGTTCGCGAGGATGTTTTCGAGCATCACTTCATCGACCACGGTATTGAGGACGATGGCTTGTTCCGTTGCATCGTAGTAGTCACCGTTGAGGGTGTCGCAGGTGATATAGAGGTTGTCCACAACGGCATTGGTGAGGTCGGTTTCAGCCGGGAGATTAGCTACAGAGATCGTTCCTTCTTCTGCGAGCGGCTCGATGTCGGTTACTTCAGCAGGTTTGTTCTCCGGATCCATCTCGATGATATGTTGGAAGAGGTTCCATTGTGCATCAGCACGGTATGCTGCGAGCGTGCCGGCAGGGATATAGAGGGTAGCGGTTTCATAGGTGTTGCCGTACCAATTTCCGAATGCATCTTCTTCGAGCACGCCGGCAGGATTCTCGATAAGCGAGGTGATGAGCGTAAGGTTCTCCAGATTCATGAAACTGTATTGGGATACATGTTTGAGGTCAGCCGGCAGAGTGATCGAACGAATACCATACAGTTCGTTAAACGACTCTTGTTCAATAGAATCCACGGTAGCCGGAATAAAGGCACCGTCGGTTGCAGCTACGAGGGTGTTGTCGGCAGTACGGATGATGGCGTTGCAGTTGTCACGGCTGTCGAACACGGTGTTGGCAGGGTTGACGGTCAGTTTAGCGATATGGGTTCCTAACAAAGCCGATCCTTCGATCTCAAAGACTCCCGCGGGGATCTCCAGTGAACGGAGCGGGCATCCACGGAACAGACGGTTGTTCAATACCTGCAACGATGCCGGTAGGTGGATTTCCGTCAAGGCTTCGCAACCCGCGAAAGCACCCGGACCGATGTATTCTACTTCATCGGGGATGATGATGGTACGCAGGGCTGTACAACCGAAGAAGATACGGTCCTGAATAGCCGTGGTACCCTGTGCGAAAGTCACTTTGGTGAGGTTCGCGTTATCCTGGAAGGCCGCATCGCTCTCTAACCAGTTCGAAGACGAAGCGGGGATAACGATCTCTTTGAGTCCCGTACGGGCAAAAGCGAGCCATCCTACTTCCGTTACGCTGTTCGGAATGGTGAGATAGTGCAGTTTGTCCGTGTATTCGAACGCCTCCGTGCCAATGAACTTAACGGTATTGGGGATATGGAGATCCGTGAGGTTCGAAGCACCGCGGAAACAGTAGTCGCCAATTGCTTCTACTTTGTATGTAAGGGGTTGATAGACACCGCTTTCCTGTCTGCCGGAATAACGGTCTGTACGACCATCGTACCAATGGTAGAAGGTGACGGAATCGGGGATGTTGACAGAGGACTGTTTGTACGGGAACTCGGAACTCCACTGGCTGACATAGGAGCCGTCGGGGTTGAGGTACCATACCTGCGGAATCACAACAGCGAGGTATTTATGGTCGGGATTGTTTTGGTCCTGCCAGATTTTGTAGTACAGACCATTCTGATAGAAATCAACGTAGTTGGAAGAAAACTGTATACCGTATTGCTTCATCTGATCCATCTCCTGTACGTTGAAGCGTCCCCAGAAGGAGTGTGCCTGATAGGTGTCTCCGAGGCCTTCTGGTACATAGAGGATGATTTGTGAAGCGTCCGGTTGAGGTCTGTCCTCATCCAAGAAAGCGAAGGTGCGCGGACCGGGTTCCAGCAAAGAAGCCGTGTTGATCTGTACGGACTGCAAGTTGCGGCAGAAGGGACAGAATGCGAGGGGCAGTTCGGTCACTAATTCGCCGATGACAACGTTCTGAATGGAACTCCAAGTATGGAAAGGCGGTACACCGCCGTTATCCGCCACATTGCGACCGAGGTATAGGTATGTACATGAATAAGGTGTAGCACCGATGAACGAACTCTCGAACATAGCGATAGGTGTTGAGCTGTCTTCGAACTTCATTTCTGTGATGTAGTCGGAGCCGATGGTAATAGCCGAGCCTATGTTTTCTACCGACCCCGGAATGGTGATACCTGTCAAGTTCGGGCAGTTCATGAAGGCACTATCACCGATAGCGGTAACGGTGAATTCATAGTAATTGTAATTCTCGTCTTGGGTGTAGAAACTACCCGGAATGATGAGACGGCCGGCATAGGTGCCATCTTCTTCTCCGTAGGTTACTGTGGCAGTGGCATTCTCCTCATCGAGGATGTACCAGATACCATCCACTTGTGTTTTTGCGTTTACGCTCATTACGCCGGCTACCAGCACAAAGGCGAAGAATAAAATTTTTCTCATAATGTATTGTTTTTGGTTAGTTTTTCAAAACTGCGTGCAAAAGTACTGCTTTTTTTTGAAACTTCATTCTCAAATCGTACAAATCGACTCTCAAATCGTACAAATTTTTATTTTGCAAGCTCAAAGTGCGTAAATTTTGACACTTTTGTGTAAAAATTGCCATTCCGCCTCTTTTCGTCCGACCTTTTTACCCCCCTTCTGCCTCCTTTCTCAATCCTTGATAGATCTGTGTGTACATCCAGCCGAAGAACTTGTAATGTCTCGTGCTGCCTTTCGGGATCGTTGACAGATATTCGCCGTACTT
>ONMU01000012.1 GCA_900319035.1 uncultured Bacteroidales bacterium | reverse complement strand
GCCTGTCGCTAGCGTTCATCCTGAGCCAGGATCAAACTCTTCGTTGTAAAAAGAAATTTATAAGATAGCTCAGAATAATCGAATTTATCAAGTGTAGAATTTTTCGGGAACCATATTAATGAATAATGATTAATGAATAATGAATATTCGCAATCACTACTCTATTCAGTTCTTGTACTACATCTTGTTATGAATAGACAATCTTTCAAAGATCACGTTTTTGCTTAGGCTCGTTAGGAGGTGATCCATTTTTGAGCGAAAGCGGATGCAAAGGTAGTACAAATTTTTGACATGACCAAATATTTTTGCAAAAAAATGCACTAAAAAATGCACTTTCTTTGTAACTCATTGATTATCAATAGATAATATTTTTGTTGTTTTTTGCGGTTTTTCTGTTGTTTTGGCAAAAAGGGCAAAAAAAGCCCCTTTCACGAGGAAAGGGGGCATTCTATATATTATATTATAAGGAACGCGTGTACGTGCGCACGCGTACGCGTATTACTCTGCTACAGGAGCATCTTTAGCATCGTCAGAAGCGGTAAGTTGTTTGTAGATCGAAGCTTCTACGCCATAAAGAGCGGGAATGAAGAAGAGGATGATGAGCACGTTGATGATCGTACCGATGGACTCTAACCACTGAACTTCGCCGATACCGAAGATAGCGTCGATGATCGCAACAGCTATAAAGAGGCAGATGCAAAGGGCGAATTTGGAGAAGAAAATGCGCCATTTATTGCCAAAGGTGATGCGGTTGGATTCGCGGAGAGCCTCCAAAGCCGACATGTCTTTATCCACAAAGAGGACAGCTGCGAAGCCGAAAGCAATGGAAATAACGAATCCCGGGATGAACATAAACATGAATCCGACACTCATCGCACCCATCATAAGAGACATGAGGATGAAGAACTCGCCCATGTTCTTGCGATACTCGCTTTTGAAGATAAAGAAGGGGTTGATAGCTCCACCCTTTGCCATTTCAGCGGTGAGGGAGCACATAGCGATCGTCGTTCCGACGTTGAGATACGGGATCCAGATTGTCAGGACGTACAGAATAGTGGTTAAAATAAGACTCAGGAAATTAACCAGAGCGATGGCGATTCCATCCTTGATGGTAGCCATGATGTCAATTTTTTTCATAACGATACAGTTTTAAGAATGATTTACGATTTCTTTTTAAAGTAAACGGGTACTGTGAAATAAGCGCGACACGGTTTTCCACCCTTCATAGCCGGTTCTTTGAACTTCGGCATTTTTTCCAGAACACGTTTGAGGGCATAAGCATCGACTTTCTCATAGCCACTACTGCGCAAAACCTCAGGATGAGTGACCTTGCCATCCTTTTCTACTACCACTCTGACCATCACACGGCAGTCATTCGCCTCTGGGTCCACATCGTCAAGCCATTTAGCAAGTTCGTTAACTAACTCTTCTTTGGAGAAAGGAGGTACCGGCATTTTGTCCACGATCAAAAAGACCGTTTCTTGTTCATCGACGGGTTCTTCTGCGGGTTGCTCGGGAGCAGGTTGTTCAGCGAGAGGTTCCACTGCAAGGGAGTCGGTAGCGAGGGAGTCGGTAGCGAGGGAGTCTGTTGCGGGGATCGAGTCAGTCGGCTCTTCGGCAAGAGGAGCCTCTTCAACGGGCTGCTCGGAGATCTGCTCAGCAGATTCTACGTTAGCGGACTCGTCTGCCGAATTATCTGCGGCAGGCTTGGATTGACATGCAAAAAACGTCAAAGAGATGACGATGATTGCGGGAAAGAAAAGTTTTTTCATACGTGTAAATATTAAAGTTAGTTATCAAGTTGTTTGACGGTGCAAAGTTAGTAAAAATATTTGATATATGCAAATATTTATGCGAAAAAAGTGCGTGCTATGCCTTTAGTTCCTGATATATGCAAGAGGAAAAGGAAAAAAATGAAGAAAAAGAGAGAAAATCGGAGATAAGGAAGCCCCCTCCGACTCCTCCATGGAGGGGAAATGCCGAACGGAGGACAGGGAGAAGGGAAAGGGAAAACAGAAAATCCCCCACTCCGGTGAGGGAGAGGGGGAGAGAGAATTGCGCATAGATGCGCAATGCATAGACGCTATTATTTGACTTCTTCGAAGTCGACGTCCTCGGCGGTGGGCTGACCGTTGGAACCACCGTTGTTGGTGTTGTCGGTCGGACCTGCTTGCGGGCCGGCTTGACCGGATTGCTGTGCTTGCTGTTGAGCAGCGTACATCTCAGCGGAGGCAGCTTGGAAGGCGGACATCAAAGCATTGTTGGCTGCTTCGCAGGCATCGGCGTCACGTTTAGCGTACGCGTCTTTGAGGTCAGCCAAGGCTTTCTCAATCGGCGCCTTCTTGTCAGCCGGGATCTTATCACCGAACTCAGCGAGTTGCTTCTCCGTTTGGAAGATAGCCGCGTCGGCTTTGTTGAGTTTGTCAGCCTGCTCTTTGGCTTTCTTATCGGCTTCAGCGTTGGCTTCAGCTTCGGCTTTCATTCGCTTGATCTCGTCGTCAGAGAGACCGGACGATGCTTCGATACGGATCTTCTGCTCCTTACCGGTAGCTTTGTCCTTCGCGGTGACGTTCAAGATACCGTTGGCATCGATATCGAAAGTTACTTCGATCTGCGGTTCGCCACGACGTGCCGGCATGATACCATCGAGGTGGAAGATACCGATCTGCTTGTTCTGAGCCGCCATCGGACGCTCACCTTGGAGCACTTTGATCTCTACAGACGGCTGATTATCGACAGCGGTAGTGAAGGTCTCGGTCTTCTTGGTCGGGATGGTAGTATTGGCCTCGATCATCTTGGTCATGACACCGCCCATGGTCTCGATACCGAGCGACAGCGGGGTTACATCGAGCAGGAGGACATCCTTTACATCGCCTGTGAGGACACCACCTTGGATCGCTGCTCCGACTGCTACTACCTCGTCGGGGTTAACGCCCTTAGACGGAGCTTTGCCGAAGAATTTCTGTACGGCATCCTGGATAGCCGGGATACGAGTCGAACCACCAACAAGGATGATTTCGTCGATATCGGAGGTTGTGAGGCCTGCGTTCTGGAGCGCAGTACGACACGGAGCGATGGTACGCTGGATCAGATCGTCGATGAGTTGCTCGAACTTAGCACGCGTCAGGGTCTTAACGAGGTGAGCCGGAACGCCGTTCACCGGCATGATATACGGCAGGTTGATTTCCGTAGAGGTAGAGGACGAAAGCTCGATTTTTGCTTTCTCAGCAGCCTCTTTCAGACGCTGCATAGCCATCGGGTCTTTGGAAAGGTCAGCTCCGCCGTTCTCTGCTTTGAACTCGGAAACTAACCAATCGATGATACGATGATCGAAATCGTCACCACCAAGGTGTGTATCACCATCGGTTGCTTTTACCTCGAAGACACCATCACCGAGCTCGAGCACGGATACATCGTGAGTACCACCACCGCAGTCGAAGACAACGATCTTCATATCCTTGTTGGACTTGTCGAGTCCGTAAGCCAAAGCAGCTGCGGTCGGCTCGTTGACGATACGACGTACGTTGAGACCTGCGATCTCGCCGGCTTCCTTGGTAGCCTGACGTTGCGAGTCGTTGAAGTAAGCAGGTACTGTGATGACAGCTTCGGTCACCTCTTGTCCGAGGTAGTCCTCAGCGGTTTTCTTCATCTTCTGAAGGATGATCGCCGAGATCTCCTGCGGGGTGTAGAGACGTCCGTCGATGTCCACACGGGGAGTGTTATTATCGCCTTTCACTACCTTATAAGGAACGCGTGCGATCTCAGATTGGAGACGATCATAGGTTTCACCCATGAAACGCTTGATAGAATAGATAGTTTTGGTCGGGTTTGTGATTGCTTGACGTTTAGCAGGGTCACCCACTTTACGCTCACCGCCATCGATGAATCCGACTACAGAAGGCGTAGTACGTTTACCTTCAGCGTTTGCGATAACGATCGGTTCGTTACCCTCCATTACGGCTACACACGAGTTCGTGGTACCGAGGTCAATTCCAATAATTTTAGACATAGTATGTTTCCTTTCTTTAATTAATTTTCGATTTTTAGTTTACTAGTCGCACTAGATGCACTAGATTTTCTAGATGTACTAGATGCACTAGGAGACTAGTCACCCTGATAATGACAAAAGGCGTGCCAAAGGGGATTTGGCAGAAAAAGGCTGACAAAATGGCAGAAGGAGAAGGGGAAATGACATATATCCGGCGGAATACCACCGGGAACAGGACATAAAAAATCCGCCAAGATTGGCGGATAGATAAAGGCGGATTGATTATCAGGAGAGATCGTAGCCGTAGTGCTTGAGGCGGTTGGTGTTGGAACGCCAATCCTTGTCCACTTTGACGAAGAGCTGGAGGAAGACCTGTTTTTGGAAGAAGTCCTCGATGTCCTTGCGTGCTTGCGAGCCGACGCGCTTGAGGGCAGAACCGGCTTTGCCGATGATGATGCCTTTTTGGCTGTCTCTTTCGCAATATATCACTGCGTCAATGCGGATTAGTTTGTCCTCTTCTTTGAAGGATTCTACTTCGACTTCAACAGAGTACGGGATCTCTTTGTCGTAGTTCTGGAGGATCTTCTCGCGGATGATCTCGTTGACAAAGAAGCGTGCGGGCTTGTCGGTCAGCTGGTCTTTCGGGAAGAAAGGTGGACATTCGGGAAGCGCGTTTTTTATAGCATCAAAGAGCTGCGAAATACCGAAACGCTCTTGTGCCGAAATAGGGAAAATCTCGGCTTCCGGCAACTGGGTGTGCCAGAAAGCGACGAGGGACTCAAGGGTCTCCTGTGTCGTGAGATCTATTTTGTTTATTATAAGGAACACACGAGTACCCGCGGAAGACATCTTCTTTACTTTCTCGATGAAATCGGGATTGCGATCAATGGTGTCTTGCGGCTCGGTGACATACAAGAGGACGTCCGCGTCCACAAGGGCAGAACGGGAGAACTCAAGCATCTGACGCTGGAGTTGGTAGTTCGGCGAGAGGACACCCGGAGTGTCGGAATAGACCATCTGGAAATCCTCGCCGTTGACGATACCCATGATACGATGGCGGGTGGTTTGCGCCTTCGATGTGATGATCGAAAGGCGTTCACCCACCAAGGCGTTCATGAGGGTCGATTTGCCGACGTTGGGATTGCCAACGATATTTACGAACCCACTGCGATGGGTTCGTAAATTATCGTTATTTACCATTTTATCATTTACCATTGGGTCATTTATTTAGTCATTGAGACATTTTATTCTCCGAAGATCTTGTCTCCGTTCAACTTATTGACCTTACCGAACTTCGCTTTGAGGGCTTTCTGGTCAATGAGTTTGGGGTCGCCGATGACGAGGATCTTCACGGGTTTGCCTTGGATATGCTCTTCGTAGAAACGCTCGATGTCTTCGAATTTGAGTTTCTGCACTTGACGGATCTGAAGGGTAGCCGGGTCGATCTGATAGCCGAGTCTCATCCAATTGGTCATTACCTCGCTCTTGGAGCGGAAAGTGGGATGATTCGAGAGCATAGACTGACGCAAGATCGTACGGATGTTACCGATGTTCTCCGGATTGCGCGGCATCGAATCGAGCAGCGAGCAGTACACATTGATGGCGTCGTTGACCTTATCGGACTGCGTACCGACGTAGCCGAAGAAATAGGTGTTACGCTGCTGGATAGCCGGAGTACGGAACGCACCGACAGCGGTATAAGCCATCGAACGTTTCTCACGGATCTCATTCATGACGAGACCGGAGAAGCCACCACCGAAATACTCGTTAAACGCCTCATACTGAACGGCTTCGTTGATGGAATAAGGCGCACCTTCGATGAGGAAGTAGATCTTCGCCTGCTGCATATCCGGGTCCGAAAGGAAATAGAGCTCGGTCTTGTTGAACTTCGTACGCGGACGATCCACCGGCGAAGTAGTGGGGTTAGCAGGGTTCGAGACAGACATATGCTGATAAAGCGCCAACTTGACGGAGTCCGCAGGGAGCTGTCCGGCATAGTGGATCTCCAACTCGTAACCGAGGGCTTTCTTCCACTCCGCCTCCAAGTCTTCCTCAACGAGGATGATACCCATAGCGGGATCGAAGATGTTACGTTCGGGCACACGTTTAATGAAATGCGAGTTGTCGCCGTACATGACATATTCGAGCGCCGCAGCGGCACGCATGTCGGAGTTCTTACGCTCCAAGTACCAACGGGAACTGAGTTCACGTCCAACGATGGCATTCAGTTTCTTATGTCCCTCAGAGGAGAACTCGGGGAAGTTCATATGGAGGTTGACGAGGGAGATGATCTCTTGGAGATGCGCCTCATCGCCTTCGATATAGACTACCACGTAGCTCGGCGTAGCGGAATAGGTACAAGTAGCACCGAGTTTCGCCAGTTTCTCACGGAACTCATTGACGGATGTACCTTTGGTACCCGGTGCACCTTTGATACCTGCCTCATTCATCATATTGACTGCAAAATCAAGCAGCGGTTTCTCGTACGTACCGATACCGTATTTGAGTTTGAGGGTGAAGATATGGTTCTTGGGGTTCGGGGTGACATAGACGTACACGTTTTCCGCAAAACGATCCTGATCGATGTCCTTGAGGTCCACGAACTTCGGCACGAGTTTGCCTGCCGGGATAGAGGAGAAGTTTTGGTAATACTCCGACTGTCCTTTACCAGGTTCGAGGGGTTTGATCTGCGGTTTGGCGAGTTTCTCTTTCTTGGGGTTTCCTTCGGTGATCTCGAAGGTTTTCTTAGGAGCAGAGAAATAGGTCTTAGCCACAGCCAGCACTTCGGCTTTAGTTATTTTAGCTACTTCCTCTTTCTCGGCAAACATTTTCTCCAGCGGCACTTGATAAGCGAAGCTCTGGAGAAGCATCATCGATTTGGTGTACTGGTACTCCATCGAACGGTCGTACTCCTGAAGGAGACTGCGGCGAACGGACTCAAAGAGTTCGTCGGACACCTCACCTTTGAGCAGTTTGTCCATGGCTTTCTTCACGGAGTTCTCGGTCTCTTTCATGGAGTTATACTCACGCGAAGAGGTGTTGAGGAACGGGATTGCCATGATTTGGATTCGTCCCATCTCACGTGCCGGACGGAGCGAAGCTTGCACAGCGAGGAACTCGTTGTCAGACTGCAGTTCGTCCAAGAGACCGATACCCATATCGTTGGAGAGCAGTTCGCAAGCGATCTGAAGGGCCAGCTCGTCTTTGTCACCGGTCTTGACACCTTTGTATTCCTCGATGAGCATCGGGTAATAGCCCAGACGCGCTTTGAAACGCTCGTCTTTAGCGTACTCGGTGTCCGTCCATGTGTTACGAGCAGGCAGCGGTTTGGACTCCATGGCACCGAAGATCTTCTCAATGAGCGGTTTCACCTCCTCGGAATGGAAGTTACCGACGAGGATAAGTGCCATGTTATTAGGCACATACCACGTATTGAAGAACTCGATGAGCTGACGCATCTTGGGGTTCTTGAGGTCCTGCGGATAACCGATGATGTCCCGCTCGTACGGGGTACCTTTGCAGGCTTCGGCAGCAACGAACTTATTCACATGCTGGCCGTTATCGTCGGAGTACATGTTATACTCCTCGAAGACGTTCTCCAGCTCGGCTTGGAACGAACGGAAGACCGGATTCGTCAGACGATCGGCATAGAGCGTAAGCCAACGCTCCATCTGGTAAGCAGGGAAGCTGTTATGATAGAACGTGTAGTCATACGAGGTAGCGGCATTGAGCCCTTCGCCACCGATGGACTGAATCAGGTTCGAGAACTCATCAGTTGCTCCATACTGAGCCGCGAGAATACTCTGTTCGTTGATTTTGAGCTGAATAGCATCGCGTTCCTTGGGGTCATTCGTCATCGCGAGGGTGTCATAGAGGGCGATGATATGCTCGTAATAGGGTTTCTCTTTCTCCCAATTGAGCGCACCCATACGGTCGGTGCCTTTGAAGAGCATATGCTCCAGATAGTGAGCCAAACCGGTCGCTGTCTCGGGTTCGTCAATCGAACCGGCACGAGTGACGGTAGCTCCAAACACATCGGGCAGGTCTTGGTCTTCCCAGAGCATGACGGTGAGCCCGTTGTTCAAAGTGTACTGCTGCAAGCCTTCAGGCAGTTGTGCAGCCATCGTTGCGATGCCGCAGACAAGCAGCAAAACGCTAAAGAAAATCTTTTTCATATTTACCATTCCAATAAAACTTTTCCACATTGGCCGCTTACCATGACATCGAAACCCTTTTGGAAATCTTTGAACTGGTAGCGGTGGGTGATCACCGGCGAGAGATCGAGTCCGCCAAGGAGCATCTGCTCCATCTGGTACCAAGTCTCCCACATACGACGTCCGGTTATTCCTTTGATCGTTAGAGCGTTGAAGATCACATCCGACCAATTGACCTTGGTCTCCGACGGCAGGATACCGAGCTGCGCAATGTTCGCACCTTTGTACATATGCTCGATCATGTCGTTGAAGGCAGAGGGTGCGCCGGACATCTCCAAGCCCACATCGAAACCACGGATACCGAGTTGGAACATCGCATCTTGGATCGTCTCACCTTTGGAGCCATCAACGGTAAGGGTAGCGCCCATTTTCTTGGCAATCTCCAGACGGAGCGGATTGATGTCGGTAACGACGATGTTCTTCGCTCCGGCATAACGACAGATACCTGCCGCCATCGTGCCGATGAGTCCTGCTCCTGTGATGAGCACATCCTCGCCCAGCAGCGGGAAAGCCAAAGCGGTGTGCGTGGCGTTACCGAACGGATCCATGATAGCCGCGAAATCATCGGGAATACGCGGATGAACATGTACCACATTCGATTCCGGCACAGAGACGAACTCTGCGAAACAGCCGTCACGTCCCATGATACCAAGGGAGATGGTGTTCTCGCATACATGCCCCATACCTCGGCGGCAGTTACGGCAGTGTCCGCACGTAATATGTCCTTCCGCCGTCACACGGTCGCCTATTTTGAAGTTGCGAACACCGGGACCGCAGTCTGCCACAATACCCACGAACTCATGTCCCATGGTGTAAGGCGGTTTGCAGTGTGATTGAGACCATGCGTCCCACTTATACATATGCAGATCCGTTCCGCAGATAGCGGCTTTGGTGACTTTGATCAGGACATCATTGACGCCCATTTCCGGCATCGGGACATCTTCCATCCAGATGCCGGGCTCTGGAAATCTCTTGACTAATGCTTTCATTTTTTTCTAGTCTGTCTAGTCTATCTAGTCTATCTAGTGTAATACAGCCAACTCTTTGCCAATTTTGGTGAAGGCGGCGATACATTTATCTAATTGTTCACGTGTGTGCGCAGCGGACACCTGTACGCGGATACGCGCCTGACCCTTCGGCACAACCGGATAATAGAATCCGGTGACGTAGATGCCTTCTTTCTGGAGGGCAGCTGCGAAGTCCTGCGAGAGACGGGCGTCGTACAGCATAACCGCACAGATAGCCGACTGCGTCGGTTTGATGTCGAAGCCTGCGGCACGCATTTTCTCGACGAAGTACGCGGTGTTCTCATGCAAACGATCTTGCAGCTCGTTGGATCGCGTGAGGATCTCGAAGGTCTTGATACCTGCCGCAGCAATCATCGGCGGAATGGAGTTCGAGAAGAGATACGGACGACTGCGTTGACGCAGCAGGTCGATGATCTCTTTCTTACCGGTAGTAAAACCGCCGACCGAACCGCCAAAGGCCTTACCAAGCGTGCCGGTGATAATCTCAATCTTACCGCGCATGTTGTACAACTCGGTCACACCGTGTCCGGTCTTGCCGACTACTCCTGCGGAGTGCGACTCATCCACCATGACGAGAGCGTTGTATTTCTGTGCAAGCTCGTAGATCTTATCCAGCGGACACACATTGCCGTCCATGGAGAAGACACCATCGGTAGCGATGATACGGAAGCGCTGTGCTTGCGCTTTCTTGAGTTGCTCCTCCAAGTCGTTCATGTCACCGTTAGCATAACGGTAACGCACCGCCTTGCAAAGACGCACACCATCGATGATAGACGCATGGTTGAGCGCATCGGAGATGATGGCATCCTCTTCCGTCAGCAGCGGTTCGAAAAGTCCTCCGTTCGCATCAAAACAAGCGGCATAAAGGATTGTGTCTTCCGTTCCGAAGAAATCGGAGATGACACGCTCGAGTTCCTTGTGGGTGTCCTGCGTACCGCAGATGAAACGCACCGAAGCCATACCATAACCGCGCGCATCCATACGGGCTTTAGCGGCCTCGATAAGCTCTTTGTTATCAGCGAGTCCGAGGTAGTTGTTCGCGCAGAAGTTGATGACTTCCTGTCCGCCTTCTACAGCAATGCCAGAAGACTGCGGAGTAATGATCACGCGCTCGTTCTTATAAAGTCCTGCTTCGCGAATCTCATTCAGCGTTTTTTGCAGGTGTTGTTGAAAATCAGCGTACATAGTTGTTATTTTTTTCGAGATCACGAGATCACGAGATTTCGAGATCACGACCGTTATTAAATTATTCCTTGCTCCAACATAGCTGTCGCAACCTTCATGAATCCGGCGATGTTAGCGCCCTTGACGTAGTCAATCGAGCCATCGGGTTGTGTGCCGTAACGAACACATTGCTCGTGGATCGACTCCATGATATGATGGAGACGCTCGTCCACTTCTTCGGCTTTCCAAGAGAGGTGCTCGGCATTCTGTGTCATTTCGAGACCGGAAGTAGCCACACCTCCTGCGTTCACTGCCTTACCCGGAGCAAAAAGTATGCCGTTGTGTTGGAAGAAATGGATCGCACCCGGCTGACAGCCCATGTTCGACACCTCGCAGCAACACCAACAACCGTTGGCTTTCAGTTCCTTTGCATCCTCCTCAGAGAGCTCGTTCTGGAAGGCACACGGCAGGGCGATGTCGCACGGAACAGACCATGCTTTCTTGCCTGCTGTAAAGGTACAGAGAGACGGGAACTTATCGCTCATGTCTTGCACTTTATTGCGGTTCGAAGCACGCATGACAAGCATGTAATCGATCATCTCTTGGCTAATACCATCTTTGATGGCAACCACACCGTCCGGACCGGAGATAGCTACCACTTTGGCGCCTAACTCCACTGCCTTCTTAGCAGCGCCCCATGCTACGTTTCCGAAGCCCGAGAGGGCCACCCGTTTGCCTTTAATATCTTTGCCTGCCTTATGGAGCAGATGTTGCGTGAAGTACAAAGCGCCGTAACCGGTAGCCTCCGGACGGAGGATCGAACCGCCCCACGTCATGCCCTTACCGGTAAGGACACCTGTATGATATTCGCGCGCGAGCTTCTGGTACATGCCGTTGAGGAATCCTATCTCACGTCCTCCAACGCCGACGTCTCCTGCGGGGATGTCCTGATCCGGACCGATGCAACGCCACAGTTCGAGCATGAAAGCTTGGCAGAAACGCATGATCTCTGCGTCGGATTTGCCGACCGGATCAAAGTCCGAGCCACCTTTCGCACCGCCCATCGGAAGGGTTGTCAGCGCATTCTTGAAAGTCTGCTCGAAGCCCAAGAACTTCAGCATCGACGGCGTCACAGCTCTGTGGAAACGCAAACCGCCTTTGTACGGACCGATAGCGGAGTTGAACTGCACGCGGTAACCAAGGTTCGTCTGCACTTCGCCTTGGTCATCAATCCACGTCACGCGGAACGTGAAGATACGGTCGGGTTCAACCATACGCTCCACGATCTTAGCTGCCTCAAACTCGGGGTGTTGGTTGTACACCTCTTCAATCGACTCCAGCACTTCTTGTACTGCCTGCAGATACTCTGCTTCACCCGGATGTTTCGCAGCCAACTGCTGCATAATGTTTTGTACTTTCATAATAATGTGTGTTTTTCAGGTTATTATATCATGTTTATTAGAGTTCTAATAAATTCGGGTACAAAGTTACTGCTTTTTTTTCAAATATGCAAATATTTTTGCAATAATTTTTCGAAAATCACTTTCCTGCAGACACTCCCTCACCTCCGCCAAGACGCGAAGACTCGTCAAGCTCGCCCACACGGCGGTGTTTATGTTGCTGCTGACGACCGAACAGCCATGTGATCGAAAACATGACACGTTGCTGCCGAACGGTCTGTTGATACCAACTCGTGTAACCGGGTTGCTGTCCCATATCGGTAGTCGTGAAACGCATCGAACGAGCAAGATCTTGCACATTGAGGTTGAAGATAAGACCCTTTTTCATGTACATCTTCCGGATACCGAAAGACAGATAATACGTACTCTCCTGCCGCTCATAACCGGTTGTCATCGGCGAAGACCAGTTGCCGTCAAAGGTCATGGTCCAATCTTTGGGCAAATAAGCCGAGAGCGTGCCGCCTATATAACCGTAGTGATTGCCAAGTTCATAAACCGGCTTACCGTCCGGCCTCTTTTCGTATGATTTATTGAGGAAATGATACCAGCCTGCATTGATGGTTAAGGCTAACCAAGCACCCACCATGTCACGCTTCGCTGTTCGGGAGTTTTCGCCTTCGGCGGTTTGAGAGTTAGCAAACTTCGGTACAAGCGGCAACTCGGTCAGAGAGATGTTTCCACCGTGCGTGGTACAAGTACCGAAATTAACCCAACGCATTCTGCCCGTTCCGTCGGCAAGGATATCCGTCTTGCGGTTGAACATATTCTGCGTGTGTGCAAAATTGAAAGTCAGATTGAGGTATTGCGTCCAGCTGAAATGCAGCTCCACATCGTTGTTAAACTCCGGCGAGAGATCCGTGTTGCCCTCCTGATAACTATACGCATCCACATATGTCCGGAAAGGATTCAGCATCCAGTAGTTCGGTCGTTTGATGCGCCTTGTGTACGATGCAGACACAGCTATCGGTTGCTGCAACTTACCCAGCGGTTTGGAGGTATAACCGACATAGGCCGTGGGGAACGGATCAAAATACGACTTGTTCGTGATCGAGTCCGCCGATGTCCAGTTGCCGTGCGAGAACGTGTACTCTCCGCGCAGACCAAGTTTGACCGACCAGTGTTCGCCAAACTGCTTGCCGACGGAGATATAAGCCGCAGCTACATGCTCTTGGTAACGGAAATCCGAAACGGCTTGCGGACGGAGAATACTATTGACCATGGAGTCCGTCGTCATATGGTTATCGGTCGAAGAAAGGGCATATTTGACACCCGTCTCGATCATGCCGGTTTGCCAGAACTTGGTCTGAAAATCCAACTTCGCCGAGAATATTTGCGCTGTCTGACGAGAACGCAGATCCAAGTCCAACGAACGAATGCCAAAATCCGATTTCTGTATGTTCTTTGCGCGGGACGAATAACGGTTATAATCCACATTGACGGTCAGTTCTCTCTCCAACGCCTCATTAAACGTGTGCGTGAAGTTGAGGTTCGCCGTGTGCTGCGGAGCCTGCGTCGAAGTGTTAGTGGAAGTACGACTGAACGTCGTGTCCGAACCTATAACGGTATAACCGATGTTACGATCATCGATGATGTCTTGCTTGATTCGCATATACGGGACTTGCAGAATGAAACCGAACGTATTGGCAGAATCAATATACCAGTCGTTGCCCAATTTCATCATATAGTACTGAAACTCAATGTCATAGCCCGAATACGAATAGTTCTCCATTGCCTTGGCTCCACCGACAGCAGGGGATGTGCGGCGAGTCTCAAAATCCGCATCATTCTGCGCAAAGACCTGCGTCAGTTGACCGAAAGTATAGGTCTTCTCGCCCCGATAATTGAGGTTGAGCGAGAACATATCGTTGTTCAGCCATCGTTTGACATCGCCGAAATACATACCTCCATAACCGGCTGAAAGCATTCCGTTCAGACCTTTCATCATATTCTTTTTGGTCTTGATATTGATGATGCCGCCTTGCCCCGAAGCATCGTATTTGGCGGAAGGATTAGAGATGATCTCTATCTTCTCGATCGTGTTGCCGTCCGTTCCGTCAAGCATCGCTTTGAGTTGTTGTCCGCTCAGGTAAGAGGGCTTGCCGTCAATCCAGATCTCCACACCTTTACCGTTTACGGTAATATTACCGTCTTTGTCGATCCGCACACCCGGCGAACGACGGAGAATATCGTTTCCGTTGGAGCCTGCCGAAAGCGGCGAAGCAGAGACGTTCACCACCAACTTGTCCATCTGTCGTTCAATAAGCGGTTTCTTGGCTTTCACTTCCACTTCCGCAAGACGTTCGGTCTCTTCGCGCAGCACAAAATCCGGTCCTCCAAAAACGGTCTGATAACCGACATAGGAGGCCTGGATGAGAAAATTTGAAATTTGAGATTTGACATTTGAAATTTCGATCTCGTATTTTCCCTGCTCGTCGGTAATATCGCCGGTTAGAAGAACGGAATCTTTGTCAAGAACAGAGATGGTGACAAACGGCATCGGATGACCATTGACATCCTTGACAGAACCTTTGATCGTTTCTGCATAGCAGTTTTCTGAAAGGGCAAAAACCAATAACAGCCACAGCCCTAATTTGATAACATCTTTGATATTCATAGTACTTGCATTTAAAAATTTTGTGCAAAAGTACGGCATTTTTTGTCACAGTATTACAAACATTACTGATAAAAACGCAAAAAGTCTGTCACTTTTTGCGCAAATAAATATAGAAAGTGGTTCCTTTCGGCGAAGTCTCAAATGCAATCCGTCCGCCGGAACCTTCCACTATATGTTTGGAAATAGCGAGCCCGAGACCGTTTCCGTTGGACTTCGTGGTGAAGTTCGGACGGAAGATCTTCTCCTGAATATCCTGCGGAATACCGGGTCCGTTATCGGAGATCCGGATCTCCATCTCCTTCTCCGAATACAAGGCGTTAAGCACAACGATGATGTCGCCGTTTTGAGCAAGCCCTGCTCCGCTTACCGCCTGAATAGCGTTACGAATGATATTCACAAAGACCTGCGAGATCTGCTCTTTGTCCGCAAGTCCCATGACACCCGAATCCGGTCCGACATAACGAACAGGGATCTGTTCGTCGTTCTCACGTTGTAGCGTAATGACATGCGACAGTTTCTCAGCCACATCCACTTCGCTCGTCACGACTTCCGGCTGTTTGGCAAAAGCCGAGAACGACTGCGCTATATGCGCGAGGTTATCGATTTCAGAGATCAACATCTTCGTCGTCTTGTCAAAATAAGCGTCAAACTGATCCGTTCCGTGTTTGAGTTGCAGTTTCTGCACGGACAACTTCATCGGCGTCAAAGGATTATTGATCTCATGCGCAATCTGCCTTGCCATCGTTCGCCAAGCGCTCTCACGTTCCGCTTTCGCTAACTGTTCCGCCGATTCTTCCACTTTCTTCACCAGCAGGTTATAACGCTCCACCAACTCGCCCAACTCATCGTGATACGGATACTCGATATGGTTCGTCTTAGCGCCCATTTCGAAATGCCGCATCTTATCGATCATCAGATGAATAGGAGCAGTCATGGATCGTGCCGCCCAGAACGAGAACAGCAACGCCAATATCAGCACAATGATATAAGGTGGCAACAACCGAGCCAACAGCACATCCACTTCTTCCTTACGCGTCTGTTCGCTCAAGAAATACGGAACCGCTATATACCCTATCGTCACAAACGAACCGTTATGGAAAGGCACATACGACACCAAATACGGATGTCCGCCTATCTGCTCCAAACACAATACCGAGTGATCTTCCGCAAAAAGTGCCTCAGGCGCCATACGACGTGAGAGCCTTCCTTCACGGAACAAAGCCGGCGTAGAAGAAGCAATCAACTCACCCGAAAGCGAATAGACGTGCATATCCTGATTCATATCCAAAGCCAAGTCATGCAGATCCACTTCCAGACCTTGCGCCTGAGACGGCAAAAGCGCCACATCCCAGTAATAAAGCGACCTCAGATAAGACTGAATATACTCCGACCGCATCTGCAAATCATGCCGCTGATGCTGCTCATACGTGCGATGCACATACCGAACGGACATCACAAATATATATATAAATACCGCGAGCACGCACGCGAGGATGACATACATTATTCGCGTCGAAAGCGGCATGTTGCGTATTCCTTTGTAACGCACTAAACCCCATACGCCGACTAAGAAAACCAAGCCCAACAAAGCGATACAGAGATAGAAATAGAAACCTGCCGTATGGATCGTAAACGGCTTGCTCTCCTCTTCCTCCGGCTCGGTAGTATAACGAATCGGCAAGACCGTCAACACATTATACCGATTCGTCTTGGTCCAACGAGCTTTCGCTTCTGCATTCGCAAAATGCATATCCCGCCATGTGTCATAGGCGTATATATACACTTCATCCGCCGCAAGCCTGTTCGAAGACCAATAGACCATCTGCCGCGCATCAAAGATATAGAAGAACAGATCATCGTCTTTCTCCGCAATAAACCGGATCGAATCGATAGGCACACCACGATCCAAGGCATCGCATAGCAACGCCGTCCTTTCTTCCGCATGTGTCTGCCGTTTTGCCAAACGTCCCTCATCCGAGAATCCCGCCTGACACGCCACCAACAGCATACATCCTATCCAAACTATCCACTTCCTCATGGTCTTATTTCAAATTCGGCTACAAAGTTACAACTTTTTTTGCATATATGCAAACATCCGCCTCACTTTTTTAATAAAAAACCACATTAAAACACATTTGAAACACATTCACTCGGAGCCTGCACGAGCTTTGGTACACACTTTCACGATCTAAACACGATATCGCGCCAAATGATACCCCAAACATTCCCAAAGGATACCCCAAGGATACAAGCCGTTTTTTGTCAAAAATGTGCTTTATACTATATATACTACGTATATATACTTTTTGAGGCCTTTTTCCCGTTTTTTAACAAGCTCAACACTCCTATACGAGATATTCATTATTAATTATTAATTTTTAATTGAATTATTGAGATATTCATTATTAATTATTAATTTTTAATTAAATTATTTGCATATATGCAAAATTTTTTGTACCTTTGCAGCCGATTTAATTACATCGATCATGGTAAAAGTACCCTTGCGGATCGTATGTTAGAGATCACGCAGACGGTCGATGTGCGGCAGATGGAGAATCAGGTGTTGGACGACATGGATCTGGAGAAAGAGCGCGGTATTACCATCAAATCGCACGCTATTCAGATGCAGCACAAAGGGTACACCCTTAACCTGATTGACACTCCGGGGCACGTGGACTTCAGCTATGAAGTCTCCCGTTCGATTGCGGCGTGCGAAGGAGCCGTGCTCGTCGTGGACGCTACGCAAGGCGTACAAGCACAGACCATCTCGAACCTATACATGGCAATCGAGCATGATCTGGAGATCATTCCTGTCCTCAATAAATGCGACATGGACAATGCGATGCCCGAACGCGTAGAGGACGAGATCGTCGATCTCTTGGGCTGCAAACGTGAGGAGATTCTTCGTTGCTCCGCCAAGACAGGAGAAGGTGTGCCGGAGATCTTGGATGCCATCATAGAGCGTATTCCGGCTCCGAAAGGTGACCCGAATGCGCCGCTCCAGTGTCTTGTCTTTGACTCCGTGTTCAACTCCTTCCGAGGCATCATCGCTTACTTCAAAGTAGTGAACGGCACGTTGCGAAGCGGAGACCAAGTGCGCTTCGTCAATACCGGCAAAGAGTACGATGCCGACGAGATAGGTATTCTCAAACTCGACATGAATCCCCGCAAGGAGATTTCTGCGGGAAATGTGGGTTACATCATCTCGGGTATCAAAACCTCCACGGAAGTCAAAGTCGGCGATACCATCACACATGTAGCGCGTCCTTGTGACAAAGCGATTGACGGTTTCGAGGAAGCCAAACCGATGGTCTTCGCGGGCGTGTATCCTATTGAGAGTGAAGACTACGAAGATTTGCGTGCCTCCTTGGAAAAACTGCAACTCAACGATGCGTCTCTGACCTTTCAGCCCGAGTCTTCGATGGCATTGGGCTTCGGTTTCCGTTGCGGATTCTTAGGTCTCTTGCACATGGAGATCATCCAAGAGCGTCTCGATCGTGAGTTCGACATGGACGTGATCACCACCGTTCCGAACGTTTCGTACAACGTCTATACCAAAGACGGCGGAATGGTCGAGGTACACAACCCTGCCGGCATGCCGGATCTGACGGAGATAGACCGTATTGAGGAACCGTATATCCGCGCATCCGTGATCACCACAGCCGATTATATCGGTCCGATCATGACGCTCTGTCTCGGCAAACGAGGCGAACTCGTCAAACAGGAGTATATCTCCGGCAACCGAATGGAGCTCCTTTTCGACATGCCGCTTGGTGAGATCGTGATCGATTTCTACGACAAACTGAAGTCTATCTCCAAAGGCTACGCCTCCTTCGATTGGCATATGAACGGCTTCCGACCGTCTAACCTCGTGAAGCTGGATATACTATTGAACGGCGAGCAGGTCGATGCACTCTCTACCCTCACCCATCGGGACAATGCCGTGGATTTCGGTCGCCGGATGTGTGAGAAACTCAAAGAGCTCTTACCTCGTCAGCAGTTCGACATCGCTATTCAAGCCGCTATCGGCGCTAAGATCATTGCCCGTGAGACGGTGAAGCAGGTCCGCAAGGATGTGCTTGCTAAGTGTTACGGTGGTGACGTGAGCCGTAAGCGCAAACTGTTGGAAAAACAGAAACGCGGTAAGAAACGTATGAAACAGATCGGCAACGTCGAAGTGCCACAGAAAGCCTTCCTTGCCGTTTTGAAACTGGATTAATGAAAAATAATTTTTAATTTATAACTTTAATTTTTAATTTCAAATCACATTATGCTTGAGCATTTGATTCCCGCGTGGATGTTAATCCCGTTCGTGGTGATGCTGCTTTGCATCGCCGTACTTCCGCTCATTCCGCATGTTGGCGAATGGTGGGAGCACAATCTGCACAAGTTGTATGTATCTCTGATTCTCGGCGTACCGGTAGCTGTGTGGCTTTGCTGCAACGGAATGACGCACGACATCGAGCATCAGATGATCTACGACTACGTGCCGTTCATTTTGTTGCTGATGGCGCTCTTTGTCACCACCGGTGGTATCTGTATTCGAGGTGACCTGAAAGCGACCCCGATGACCAACACGGTGATCATGGCTATCGGATGGTTTTTGGCTTCGTTCATGGGAACAACCGGAGCAGCTATGTTGCTTATCCGTTTGCTGCTGAGTACCATCAAACAGCGTAAGTACAAAGCGCACACCGTGCTGTTCTTCATCGCCATCGTTGCTAACTGCGGTGGTTTGCTTTCGCCGCTTGGTGATCCTCCTTTGTTCCTGCTCTTCCAGAAAGGTACGCCGTTCACATGGTGGTTGCAGAACATGGTATTCGAATGGTTGATCACAGGCGCTCTGCTGCTCATCATCTACTACGTAGTGGACCTTTACTACTACAAGAAAGAGCCGCTTCAGAACATCCGCGCCGATGTGCGTGAGGCACGCCAGTTGCGTATTACGGGTCTGATCAACGTCTTCTGGTTGATCTGCGTAGTGCTCTGCACGATGTTCATCAACTCGACGTATATCCCCGCTATGGGCGAGCACGATGCGCCTTGGTATCTCAAGTTGCTGCGTGAGTGGTGTTATATACTCATCATCGCTGCCAGCTGGTTCACCACCAAGAAAGCTGTTCGTGTCAACAACAACTACAGCTGGACTCCTATCTTGGAGGTAGCATGTGTCTTCTTAGGCATCTTCGCTACGATGACTCCGGCTCTGATGTTCTTGCAGCAACACCCGCTTCCTGTTCAACACGCTTGGGAATTCGTTTACTGCACAGGTGCCCTCTCAGCATTCCTCGACAACGCTCCGACAGCCATGGTATTCCATGCTACCGCTACGACGCTGCCTATTCCTGAAGGCGTAGAGGCTGTAGCCGGTATCGCTCCGGAGTACATGAAAGCGATCTCGATGGGTGCAGTCTTCTTTGGATCTCTGACATATATTGGTAACGGACCTAACTTCATGGTGAAATCCATCGCTGAGCAAGAGGGAATCGACATGCCGTCCTTCTTCGGATACATGATCAAGTTCTCGCTCATCGTCCTCCTGCCGGTATATATCATCACCCAAGTACTGCTTATTCATTGATGATTGACCGTAAATCGTTAAATCGTAAATAAAACAATGAGTTTTATTGATAACATCATCTCGTGGTATTCGGCGCATATGAACTATGCGTCGATTACCGCGCTGATGGCGGTGGAGAGTTCGTTTATTCCCTTCCCGAGTGAAGTGGTGATTCCTCCTGCCGCCTTTGTTGCCGGACAACCGGATAGTGTCTTATGCGCCACGGGTAACTATCCCGTTGATGTGCTGATCATCGTGCTTTTCGGTACGTTGGGAGCAATGATAGGCGCCATCATCAACTATGCCCTCTCCGTTTGGCTTGGCAGACTCATCATCTATAAGTTCGCCGACAGCAAACTCGGACACATGTGCCTTCTCTCCAGCGAGAAGATCCAACGCGCAGAAGAGTACTTCCGCGAAAAAGGAAATGTCTCCACCTTCATCGGTCGTTTCATTCCGGGTATTCGCCAACTCATCTCCATTCCTGCGGGACTGAGCCGAATGAACTTCGGTGCATTCCTCTGGTGGACTTTCTTGGGCGCGTTCATTTGGAATTGCATCTTGGCTGCTTTGGGCTATATAGCTGCCGGACAGATGAGTCTCATAAAAGAATATAGCCACGAACTGAGCGTGGCTATACTGGTTCTGCTTGGAGCAGTTGTTCTCTTTTATACAGCTAAATATCTTATTTCTTTAGCCAAGCGCAAATAGCTTTGCGTTTATCTATCAGTTCCGCTAATACGCAGCCTCCGATCCATCCCATCAGAACAAAGAGGAAGAGGCATTTCTTGCGCTCATTAACGGGTTTGGGATCCAGTGTAAAATGGTTCTCCAATACCACCGGCGCCGTAGCAAACTGCATCCGAAGATCCATTTTGTCTGTATGGGTCTGATGTGAATAGATTTCACCCAAGAAGAGATGCACTCTCCAGTCACCCATAAATACCATTCCTTCGCGTACCGTTCCAAGCGGTTCTGCCCCCGGATGACCGTGGAAATAGTAATGGGTTGTCAAACTATCCAGTTTCACTAACTGCGAATGGTTGAATCTCACTTGCTCCTTCAGACCTTGCAGATAAACCTCATACGCGCGTTGCAAAGCCTCATTATTATTGAGGATTGACAACATCTCTTGCTCCACCTCGGGCAGGAGATGTAAGTCACGCGCCTTGATACGGAACTGCAGACAGATACGATCTTGCATCTGGACGTTCACCGTGTCCGTCGGAGAAGACTTACTCTTGAAATCAATATAATCCGCTATGCTGTCTCCCAAACAATCGACGATGCGATAGGTATCAAAATAAGATACTTTTCGCTCCGTCATCAGTTGCAGCACACGGGAGTCAGCAGGCAACAAACGACCCGAACGAAGAGGCGCATATGCCTGCTCAAACTGCTGAATAGAGACACCATTGAGGAATGCTACTGCGTTGGCTTTGTAGATCGTGTTCTCCTCACGGGTGTAGTACAAAGCCGCAGCTGCAGCCAATACCACCAGCGTGATCACAATCCACCAATACCGGTACGTGAGACGAAGCATGTATCCCAACAAACGTCCCAAAGCGGCACATCCACGACCTATCGCGCGACCACATAGCACGCACAGGTCAAAAAAATTCATTTCTCTGCCCGTTTCGGGCACTAATCCTTCCTTTTCCATATAATCTTAAATATCAAATTTCCAATGTAAAATATCCAATGTCAAATGATCTTTAACTCCTCCTAATCCATCCGAAAGCTCTGCGGACAGGTTTCTCGGGCTCTTCCTGTTTGGGTTCGTCCTCTACGGTGATCACCACCTCTTCCGCTGAAGTGGAAGCAACTCGCTCCCGCGGTTCTTGCGGGACTTGGATTCCCTCCTCGCGCAAGGTGTCACTCAGGTCAATGAGCGTTGTTTTCTCATCTTCCATCGGTTTGGGTTGCTGAGTCGGATAGTTAGCCTCTATCGCTTCGGAGATGGATTTCTTTCCTTCCTCTTCTTCCTCAGAAGGCAGTCCGTCCACTTTATAGCCGGTAGCTATGACCGTTACGCGTACTTCTTCTCCGAGTGTCTCATCAATAGAAGCACCCCATTGTACCTCGATGTTATCGCCCACTTCTTGTACGAAATCGTTGATCTGATCAATCTCTTCCATGACGATGGCGTGCTCGGTGGAGCAATAGAACTGAAGGAGAATGCGCTCTGCCCCATGTACGTCGTTGGTATTCACTAACGGCGAGTTCAGTGCATCGTTGATGGCGTTGGTAATACGTTTCTCACCGGAAGCACGACCGATATTCATGATCGCTACTCCACCCTTACGCAGCGTATTACGCACGTCCGCAAAGTCGGTGTTGATATATCCAGGAACGGTGATGATCTCTGCTATAGCTCGCGCTGCGTTCGCTACTACGTCATCCGATTTGGAGAACGCATTGAGGAGGTTGAGTTCCGGATAGATCTGTTTGAGTTTCTCATTATTGATGATCAGCAGTGCATCTACGTGCTTCGCCAAACGAGCCACACCGGTCATCGCTTTCTCGATCTTCTTCTTGCCCTCGAAAGCAAAAGGAATCGTCACGATACCCACAGTGAGGATACCCATTTCTTGTGCCACTTCGGCTACTACGGACGAAGCACCCGTTCCGGTTCCACCGCCCATACCGGCAGCAAGGAACAACATCTGCGTGCCATCATTGAGCGCCTCACGGATATGATCACGGCTCTCCTCGGCATACTGACGTGCGGTTTCAGGATCACCACCGGCACCTAAACCCGGTCCTAACTGCAGTTTGCTCGGAACGGAGCTTTTGATAAGCACCTGACGATCCGTGTTGCACACGAGGAAAGAGACGTCCTTCAATCCCTGACGATGCATATAATTGACAGCATTGCAACCACCACCGCCAACTCCGATGACCTTGATAATACTATCTTCTGTCAGTCCCTCAAGGGGTAATGTAATAAGATCTTCCATATTCTTGTAATTTACTATTTTCAATTTTGATCAATAAACATATCGAGTGTCGATTCTTTGACCCTCTCGAAGAAACCCGGTCTCTGAACGAGTTGGTTCCGGTGGGTATCCCGATAATCCTGACCAAGCAGGATCGTTCCCACCAACGAGGTATATTCCGGCGAGAGGTATTTGTCCTCTGTATCGCGATGCAGCAGTAAGTTATGCGCTCCGTATTGCACGCGTAACGAAGTCAGGCTTTGGATATAATCCAACAATCCCGCCATCATCGAACCGCCGCCGGTGATATACAGCGTGGTGATTCGGCTCTCCACTTTCCGGAGTTCCTCCATCAGCGGGGCGAGGATCTCTTGTAACTTCAGTTCGATGGTCTCTGCCAACTCAACAGTAGCTATCACCAAATCGCCGCCCATCTCAGGAGTCGCGGGCACGCGTAAGCGCACGTTCTTCTCCACACACGCAGGCGAAGCGCAACCATACTTGCGTTTGAGCACCTCAGCTGTCGCGAAACTGATACCCTGCTGTTCCAACATGCGGGTGATATGATAGCCTCCTTTGGGCACTACTTTGTTCAGTAAGTACTGTCCACCTTTGTATGCAGTCAGGCTGGTCGTCTGTGCGCCGAAGTCCAACACCGCACAACCGTTCATCAGCACATGGTTTCCATCGCAGGTAGCGAACGCCGAGAGCAAAGTCTCGGGACGTACGAACACATGCTCGATGCTTCGTCCTGCCTGTGAGAACGATTTCTGTAACTGCGTATCCATCATCTTACGTCCATAGAAAGCGATATAGTGCGCTTCCACGAGTGCCGCCCTTTGCTCGGGAGAAGGCATCTCGTCCTGCTCTACGCCATCTAACTTAAAGAACGAAGGCACGAGTCCGAGCACTGCAACCTCGGGATTGCGCGACTCGATCTTCTCTTTGCATTCACGCTCCATCTCGTCTAACAGCTCTTGGCTGACTTCTTTGCGACGCACTTGGTCACGACGCGAATGAACGGCTACGATCTGCATCGATTGTCCGCCCACGGACACAAACGCCGTCGGCAGTTCAGGAACGCCTATTCGGTTTGCTAACAGTTTGAGCACCTCTGCAATCACGTATCCCGCATTGCTCGACTGCGTAATAATCCCCTGCTCTACGCAGAGATTGCCTAATTTCTGGGGACGCTCTTCCACTCCCAACACGCGAAACAGATCAGGCGCTATGCGTTGTGCCGCCATCGCCCTGACACTGTCGCTTCCTAAATCGATTGCTACCAAAGGAAGAGAATCCGCTGTCTGTACTTGTTTTCTTGCCATTTGTTGTGTAAGGTTTATTGTTTAATGTTAATATCGACCTATCACTTGTCCCTTAAAACGGAGATCGAACTCCCTGTAGTTCTTGCCTTCTATGGCTTGACCGGCATTCTCCATGAACGTCCGCATTTTCTTCAACTTACGCTCATAGCCGCTCATAGCGCCGAGCACTAAACGCTCGTTCTGCATCTTACCATTCGCATCCTTCAGATAGAGATAGAGCATAAACGGTGATTGTACGTACAGATGATGCACACGAGCGTTCCAATACTTGTTCTCTTGAAGCCACTCCGCAAAATCCGCCAACTGCGTCACCGCCATCTGCGTGCCCACATTGCCGGTCACGATCAGAACGGTATCTTTGACAGCCGCCCTCGCTTGCATCACACGCCTGTCTGTATCCACGAGCCATGTGTCCGTATTCGTCTGCACACGTAACATCGGCACCCTCTGGGTGATCTGTACACGCACCTCATTGCGCGGCGTGAGGTAACACTCTGCCGTTCGAACCATCGGATGTGCTTTGATCGCACGCTCTATACGATGCAGCGAGACCAAGTTCAACTTACGCCCCAAAGGATACACGTCCTCGGCATAAAGGAGCATATTCAACTCCGACTCCGTAAGGTACATCCGCTCCGATTTATCCTCTATCAGATAGCGCATAGAGACACAAGGCGCGTCAGTTGGCGTCATCCGAAAACCACTGATCACAGCCCCCACCAGAAGCAGCGCTGTCAGGCATACTCCGATGCTTTTCCATATGATTTGTGCTTTGGTCAAATTACAAATTATAAATTACAAATTACAAATTGCTTTCGTTATTTCAGGCACAAGACGATCGATGTCTCCTGCTCCGATGGTGAGTACCACTACCGGTTCTTGGGACTCCTTCACACGCCGGCGAAGATAATCCACCAAATCCGCTTTCTGTACTATCCGTTTGTCGGTATTGGTCATTTTGGCCAAGAGCATCTCGCTGTTCACACCTTCTATCGGCAGCTCACGCGCAGGATAGATAGGCAGCAACACCGCTTCGTCCAGTGTACTGAGCACGCGTGCAAACTCATCTGCGAAATCGCGTGTACGGGTATAGAGATGCGGTTGGAATACACCGATGAAACGGCGTTTGGGGTACAACTTACGGATTGAATCGATAGCAGTAGCTATCTCCTCGGGATGATGCGCGTAGTCATCGACATAAGCTACTTTCGGCGCATTCACATGGATATTGAACCGGCGGCTCACTCCTCTAAACGAGGCAATGCCGTTTCTCAATTCGTTCTCCGACAAACCGTTCAACCACGCTACCGACATAGCCGCTACCGCATTCTCGATATTGACATATACCGGCACGCCTAACTTCACGTCCGGTATCGTATTTGTGGTATTAGCAGGGATGTCAATATGGAAATCGAAGTATATCTGCCCTTTCTCCACACGAATATGATCCGCATAGAAATTCAAGTCCTTCGGCTTCGGTGCATCGGTCAAAACCCCGTACGTATAGCATTTCACGCCCTTCTGCAACTTCGGCTTCAGAGCGATGCCGTGCTTCATAACCAAAGCGCCGGTAATCAAGGCCGTGTAGTCCGCAAACGCCTCACGATAGGCTTCAGGCGTACCGTATATATCCAGATGGTCGGCATCCACTGCCGTCACCACCGACATGTACGGCCTCAACTGATGGAAAGAACGGTCGTACTCGTCCGCCTCTACCACCACATAACTGCTGTCCTTCTGAAGCAGGATATTCGTGCCGTAGTTCATGCTAATACCGCCCAAGAAAGCATTCGTGCCTATTTCCGACTGATAGAGAAGATGAGCCAACATCGTGCTGGTCGTCGTCTTACCGTGCGTACCTGCCACACAGAGCGCTTTCAGACCATATGTCACCAGCCCCAATACCTCTGCCCTCTTGCGGATAGAATAACCCTGTTCACGCAGATAGGTATAGATAGCACAATCCTCGGGAACAGCGGGCGTACGCACGACAAGTGTATGCTTCGGATTGAAGGAGATAGACGAGTTCTGCAAGAAAGAAGGATCGTCCTCATACGTAATGGAGATTCCTTCACTCTCCAGCTCTTTCGTCAATCCCGAAGGCGTACGGTCGTAACCCGACACCGCATATCCGCGATGATGAAAATAACGCGCTAAGGCGCTGATACCGATTCCTCCGATACCTAAAAAAAAGAAATTCTGTATATCCGCTTGACTAATCATAGTTTCTTAACACAAATCGGCTGCAAAGATACGAAAAAAATTGCATATACGCAAACTTTTTATTAAAATAATAAAAAAAAGCACCTAACAAGAGGTGCTTTTGATCAATTTGGGCATTCTCCATTATGCCTTTGAACCATAATTACGCTTGAGACCGACGATGATGCTATAGATCATGATGGCGAGAGATACGAAAGCAATGAGCACTACTGCACCCACCAGCAGGAAGAGCTTCGCCGTCATCAGAATGGCATTGATAGCTCCATCGTTAGAGAAGCCGACACGCGCACCGGACGAATCAACCGGTCTGCTGTCAATCAAATGGATAGCGCCTCCGAGAGCGAACATACCGGCAGATAATTTGGCTGTCCAAGCATAGAACTTCTGCAAGAATGCCGACTCCGTACGGGTACGTGTGATGACATATCCCCATGAGTAGTTCGCGAAGATATAGAGCGGAATAAGCGCTAAGAAGATGATCGACCAGATGATACTCGTGAATGCGGACTTGCGTGCGTACTTATAGCTCTTCTTGGTACGCTCGAGTGCGGCTTTCTTGGTATCTTTGTTGTCCCAGCATCTAATCTCCTTCAGTTCCTCGTTGTGCCGTGCGATTTCCTTTTCATTCATGTCTATCCATTTCTGGATATTTGCCTTTATCTCTTTGGTGGAAGCCGTGTCTTGACGGGCTTTTTCTTCCTCAATATTCTTCTTGCAGGAGGCAATCAGATTCTCTTTCGTATTGATTTCGTATGCACGATAGAGAGCCGGCGACTGGAGATGGTTCTCATAGTTCGCCATCTGCATAGCTTTATCCAGCGAAAGGGTGTCTTTTACGTTCCATGCTTCTACTTTTTCCACCTGCTCTTTCGCATGCTTCTTATCTTCCTGGTTGCTGTGACCGATCCATAGAACAACACCGATCGTGATGAGCGAACCGAGGATGATACCCCATGAGAAATTGAAGTGACGACGAGACGACCATCCTACGATACCACGCATCTCTTTGAGCATCTTATGATACTCAATGTCTTTGATACCCTTGGCGGCTTTCTCGGACTCATCCAACAAAGCGTCCATCTGTTGGGTTTCAGCAAGTGTCTCGGGATAGAAATTATCACCGCCTACATTCATTGCCTCAACCAGTTTGGCATAGGCTTTATCTTTCGAGCCCTTGACAGCATCTACGTCTTCCGGCGTGAAGGCATATTCACCCATCGAGTGCTTAGCATCGGAGTCCGGTCCTTTCTTTTTCTTACCGTTCTCGTCCACTTCGGGTTGCTCGTCCTTTGCCAGCGCATCTTCGCCAGAAGTAAGCAACTTAGCACTACCGCCTGCCTCATTGATGGCTTTCACCACCATCTTAGCATTCAGGAAATTACCACCACGTACGGTCTTCGGGAGGCTTCCTGCTAACTCTTCCGCTTCAGTAAGCGAAATCTCTAATTGGGTTTTGAGGACTTGTTTGATGCCGTCTGCGTTTTCGCCGGCACTCTCGATGAGGATGAAATATTTCTTTTTCCACAAGAAATACCATCCGCATACAAACAAAGCAATGAGAATAATGATAAACATAACTGTAATTGTATTTGGTTAATAAAATGTATTGGTAATTATTGTAAGTATTTGTTCCTAATTATTCCAAAATTTTGCGCAAAGGTATAAAAAAATAATTAAAATCACCATATATTTTCTAAAAAAAGCATAAAATGACCCCATATTTGCATTTTTTTTCAAAAATATTTGGTCATGTCAAAAAAAAGCAGTACCTTTGCACCCGCTTTTCAAAAATTAGTGATTCAAGGCTCCTATGGGGTCCCCGAAAATTTCTAATTTTTGGGGAGAGCGAGAAGGCGACGAAAATTCCTATGAGCAACTTCGTTGCGAATCGTATTGAGTCGCGCTTAGCGCGAAGTCTCCCTAGCTCAGTTGGTAGAGCAACTGACTCTTAATCAGTGGGTCGAGAGTTCGAGCCTCTCGGGGGACACAAAAAGGTGCAATGAGCACCTTTTTTTTATTCCCCGTCCTCAAACTCTCGAGAGAGTTCTTATCTCGCTTTGCTCGAACGATTATAGCAAATGCTATTTTCGAGCCTCTCACAAGCTCTCTGCAAAAATCTCTGCCTCTTCTATCTGATCGATCTTACCGACATCCATCATCCGGTAGTCGTTCGGCACAAACGCTTTCAGTTCCGCTTTCCCACAAATAGACAAATAGAAATCAATGAGCGAAAACTTATCCTCTTTCATGGTGTCCAACATCGCCAAAACATCGGGACTGAGGATTTGCATTCCGCTAAAAGCCAATAATTGCGCATCCTCTATCTTCCATGTGCCATTATTCGGTCTTACCTCACCCGTCTTGATATTCGTCCATCCGCACATCCTATCTTTCTCATCGAAACAGAGGTAGCGTTGCGTCTCTCGTTTGGAAACCACCAATTGGCTGACACCCGTACGCTCATAGGCGCTTATCAATGCGCGCAAATCGATATTCGACAAGATATCCACATTGCACGCAAGAATAGGCTCACCTTTCACCTTTAACCTTTCACCTCTCACCTTCTTTAGTCCCCCTCCGGTATCGAGCAACATCTCCCGTTCGTCGGAAACTGCGATATTACAGTTCCACCCTTGGTTTTCACGGATAGTATCGATGATCATATCGGGAAAATGATGCACGTTCACGATGATGTCGGTAATCCCTGCATCACGCAGTTTCTCTACCTGCCACTGGAGCAGCGGTTTACCTGCTAACGGCACAAGCGCCTTGGGCATCGTATCGGTGAGCGGTTTAAGGCGCGTGCCCAAACCTGCGGCAAAAATCAATCCATGTACCATTGAACCATTTACCATTTACGAATTAAAAATTACGGTCGATGCCTCTTTCTCTATGAATAAGACGAATACGGACATCGTATTTCTCTTTGAGATGTTTCGCCAGATGCTCCGCACAATAGACAGAACGGTGCTGTCCGCCCGTACAGCCGAAAGCAACCTGCATATGTTCAAAATCGCGCTCTATGAACCGCTCTACATGATGGTCCACTAACTTATCCACCGACTCCAAGAAGGTGAGTATCTCACCGTCTTTCTCTAAAAAAACAATCACCGGCTGATCCATTCCCGTCAGCGTTTTATACTCTTCGTACTTGCCGGGATTGTGCGTAGAACGGCAATCGAAGACATAACCGCCTCCGTTGCCTGAATCATCGGATGGTATTCCTTTCTTAAACGAGAACGAGTAAATCGTTACTGATAGCATATAAATAAGGATATTGGGTTTGTAACTCAGGGTTCTTTTCAAATAGCTCATGCAGGTTCTTCAGCGCCAAGGGTATCGACTCCAAGAAATGCGGCTTGCGCTCGAAATAGCCTCGATAGCCATAAGCGCCTAAGACCTGCAACGTGCGGAACAGGACGAAGTGCGGCAAGGCAGCTCTCCACGCTGTTTCAGCCAAGCTCGGCTGAAGCTGCTTGAGTTCTTCCAGATAAGCGTCAATCAGCTTCTCTCTTAACTCAGGAGCAATCTTCGCTTTTGCCTGCCATAAGAACGAAGCTACATCGTACTGCGTCGGTCCGCGCCTTCCGCCTTGGAAATCGATGAAGTACGGTTGTCCGTCACGTATCATGACATTCCGGCTCTGAAAATCCCGATACAGGAACGTCTCTGCAGGTTGCGCCAGAATGAATTTCACCAAACTGTCAAAATCATCCTCTAACTTAGGCTCAGAGAACTCCAACTTCGTGCCCTTCAGGAAACAGTACTTGAAGTAGTTCAGATCCCACCGGATAGAACGTTCGTCCATCGCCGGAACAGGAAAACAAACCGACCAATTGAAATCCTTCGCGCCCGTCACCTGTATGTGCGCGAGCGCACGTATAGCGCGTTCTAATAAGGTGGGCTCCAGATGATCGAAGAGCAGTGTGTCGCCTAAATCCTCCTGCGTATAACTCATCTCATCCTCACTCACGCTGTACAGTTCCGGCACAGGTAAACCCAATGCATGAAAATGGCGCGCCATGTAGATGAACGCACGGTTCTCGTCACGGTTAGTACCCGTCACGCGAATATAAGTCTTTCCATTTGCGTCCGTCTCACGCGTATATATTCTATTACTTCCTTGTTGTGCAATCTGCATAATAATCACTTTTCACCTTTCACTTTTCACCTTTCATTTTTCATCTTTCATCAGCATCTAAACTGCAATGCGTGATGGATGCAACTTATTGTACATGGACCGACGATGTGCTCTAATATCCCGTCCGCTTCAAAGAGAAGATGCTTGTCATAGGCTATCTCTACCTCTTTGCCCACAATAGGATAAACAAACGGCAGTTCGGTCAATCGACCATTGAAGAGGTTTGGCAAGGCCTTGAGAACCTGTCCGAAAGTCGGCTTGCGAACAAACATCGCATGAAAAACACCATCCGTCGGATCTGCTTGAGGATTTTGGCGAATACCTCCTCCCGAGAACGGCCCGTTGCCGATATTCATCGTAAAAAGCAGATCATTCACCGCCTCTTTGCCATCCACCGTAAGAACCATATGCTGCGACTGATGCTCCATAATGGCATCGATAAGTCCTATGACATAGTTTACATGATGGGAACCGATATATCGCTTGATCGTCTCTGCCTTCTGGCAACATAGCGCATCCACTCCAAAGCCGACCGAATTGATGAAATAACGATGGTGCTCAATGCCGTTGCGCCAATAAGTAACGCAGCCAATATCTATCGGATGACCCGTTCCCTCAAAGAAGCGAGACAGAGACTCTTGATGGTTCTTGGTAAGCGACCAATACCGGCTCCAGTCATTTCCTGTGCCACGGGGCATCAGACCTATCTGTATCCGCGCACGTTGCGCTACCGTCAGCCCCGATCGCATGATGCCGTTCACTGTTTCGGACAGCGTTCCGTCTCCGCCTAAAACAAGTATCTCATCGTATCCCTTTTCCACTAACTCACGTGCCAATTCGATAGCATGACCGGCATATTGGGTCACGCGATAAGCAAACGGTTGATGACGCTTACGAAGAAGTTTCCACAAGTACATCCGCTGTGCTCGATAAAAACGCTTGCCGGATTTGGGATTGATGATGATGCCAAGCATGGTCTGAAATAAAAAAAATGCGTACCGCTCCATTGGGGTAGTACGCATTTTCGTTTTTTACTTGAAGAACTCGTTAACCTTCTCGTTCAGAACGATTTCCTCTTGGAAGACGTAAGCACCCGTTTTAGGCGACTTAACCATCTTGATGCACTTAGAGTGCGCGCGTCCGGAGTTACCGGTTTGAAGGGTCGCAACCGCTTTCTTTGCCATAGTTCTAAGCCTTTCTAAATTAGGGTTAATTACTTAATCTCCTTGTGAAGAGTGTATTTCTTCAAATAGGGATTGTACTTCATGAGCTCCAAACGATCCGGAGTGTTCTTACGGTTCTTGGTGGTGATGTAACGAGACATTCCCGGAACTCCGCTGGCTTTTTGCTCTGTGCACTCAAGGATTACTTGAACGCGGGCTTCTTTTGTTTTCTTTGCCATACTTCAACTCCTTTCGTTTAATTGAGATAGCCCTTCTCCGCAGCTTGTTTCAGCGCGTTGTCGAGGCCGATCTTGTTAATTGTTCTCAGACCTGCTGCACTCACGTTCAGCTCGATCCATACATCTTGTTCTACCCAGTAGAACTTGCGGCGGAATAAGTTCACATCAAAACTGCGTTTGGTGTGACGTTTCGAGTGCGAAACGTTGCAGCCGCCCATGGCTTTCTTGCCTGTAATTTGACAAATCTTTGACATTGTATTATATATTTTATATTTTTTCTAATTCAGGTATTCTTCGCACATTTACACGAAAAATCGCGCAAAGGTACTGCTTTTTTTTGACATACGCAAATTTTTTTACAAGAAAATGAAATTTTTCTTCATTTCTTCACCAAAATTAGCAAAAAACATAAAATATTCCCCCTCTAATCCTCTCATCCACTCACCCTCTAATCCACTAATCCACTAATCCACTCATCCTCTCATCCTCTCATCCTCTCATCCACTCATCCTCTCATCATCTTCACTCCCAACACCCCTATCTTATATAATATAGGTTCGCGCACGCATACGAACCGACCGTATTCCACCAATTCGCCGCCGAATCGTTCTTTAAAATCACGCACGCCATAGTGCACTCCCGGTTCTCCTGCTCCCATCAAATCGCAACATCTTCTCCCGTGAGCGTTTGCATATTCCATTCCGGCATATGTCGCAACAACAGAAGGATATTGTCTCTCATACGCGCTATCTAAACCGCAGACATACCATTCGTACACACTCTTCTCGTCCATCTCAAACATCAAACCGCCTATCACCTCTCCGTTGTATTTCACCATCAAGTATTTTGCGTTTCCGCTTCGGTACGCATTCAAAAAGAAATCCATCGGAAGCAAAGGCAACTTCACTTTTTGACGATACATTTCCTGCAGAATAGCATACCATTTCTTCACATCCTCTTCCGCCGGTTCCACTACCTCTACTCCGCTCCGCATAGCACGACGAATTTGTTTCTGCCGGGTCTTACTCAACCGCTCCCACATCTTTTCCTTATCCGTGCAATCCACATGAAAATTCAAATGCTTTTTATATTCAAATCCCGGAGCGTCCTTCCAACGGAATGGAAGGAGCGGCCTCCGCCTAGGATGGCCTCCACAATGTTCAAAAGCATTGCGCCATTTGGAGTAATCATTAAAATTCCGCGTCTCGATGTATATTGGAGCACCGTTAATTCGTTCACTCATTAACTCCTTCAAGCCGTTCATAAGAAGTTCGACTTCTTCTGCTGTACAATCATCAGCAAAACATGGTCCACCAATAATAATCGCCCTTCGCGTAAAGTACTGCTTAATAGGATTTTTCTCCACTGTCACGTACCCGACGCACACCCCGCGTAAAAGAAGCCTATCCCCGACCCTTCCCTGAAGGGAAGGGAGATTGGAGGCTACTCCTACGACGAAAGATCGGAATAGATTCGGCATGCTTTCGAAGAACTCATACGCCTCCGGTGTCTGAAACCACGTTCCCGTAGCACTTGTGTGCACAAGCCTACTCCATTCTCCTCGATCAATCTCGTTATATGTCAATACCTTTATCACTGATGTTCTACTCTTTTATTCCCCTTCTTTTAGAAAGGGTTAGGGGTAGGCCTATTCCAATCCCGAAAGAATCTCAACTATTCTTTCGGCAGCGTGTCCGTCCCACAACTCCGGTATCGCACCTTTCTTCCACTCTCCGGCAAAAAGTTTGTCTAGCGCAGGCTTGATAGCCTCGGGTTTCGTACCGATCAACTCATTCGTTCCCACCGTACAGGTCTCCGGCCGCTCAGTGTTATCCCTCAACGTGATACACGGCACTCCCATTACGGTCGTCTCTTCAGTAATACCACCGCTATCCGTCACCACTGCTTTCGCGCGTTCCACCAGATAATTGAACTCCAAATACCCCAACGGCTCCACAATATGCAGATTCGGGAAACGCTTTGCTAAAATATCTTCAGAGTCCTCGCATACCTCTCTTCCCTTTAGGGAGGAGTCGGAGGTAGGCTTCCAAAGATTATAGAATAGCTTAGCCGTTCTCGGATGTATCGGGAAGATTACCGGCAATCCATGCACATTATCAATGATCTGCTCCATCATAGCGCGCAGATGGTTCTCTTCATCCACGTTAGCCGGACGGTGCATAGTCATCACCACAAACTCTTTCTCTTTCAGTCCCAACTCATCCCACACTTCCGGCTTTCTAAACCGTGCTCTGTTCGCCAACAGCGTATCAATCATCACATTGCCCACATGCCAAACTTTCTGTGGCACGCGTTCATAGGCATACTTATCCTCCGGCAATACACCATTCGCATCATTGAGAGGCTTCGCCTCGCTCATTCCATCATTCATCAGAGAGGCTCCTTGCCGTACAAGGTTCCTATTTGCCACCTCGCTCGTCGTGAACATATAATCCGCCAAACTGTCCGTCACCATGCGGTTAATCTCCTCCGGCATGGTCAGATCCCAAGACCTGATACCTGCCTCCACATGGCACACTTTGGTGTTCAGTTTCTTCGCCACAATCGAGCAAGCCATAGTGCTCGTCACATCTCCCACAACCAGCACCACATCCGTCGGATGCTCTAACAACTCTTTTTCAAACGCCACCATGATATGCGCCGTCTGTTCAGCCTGTGTACCGCCACCGCAACCGAGGTTCACATCCGGAGCCGGAATCCCCAACTCCTCAAAGAACGTGTCACTCATGTTCTTGTCATAGTGCTGCCCTGTATGCACCAACCTGAACTGGACATTCTTTCCTTGCTGCTGTGCCGCCTGAATGGCATGTATCAGCGCTGCGATCTTCATAAAATTGGGCCTCGCCCCTGCAATCAATGTTATCTTCATATGCTATTTAATTATCTTCTTATTCTCGTTAAACTATTAGAAAAATTCAAATGGTTGCCTACCTCAATTTGAACTCTCCGGATATTCCGGATGGTTACTCCCTCTCCGTCACAATCAGCCGCGCATTCTCCGGCTCCTCATACGCATTGCACGCCAATAGATACCGATTTATCGCCTCATAATCAAAGCCGTAAAGGTTCTGACTGAAAGCATGCAGTTTCTGCATTACCTGGATATACGCCTCGGGATTCTTCTGCCTACTCAACTTACGCAGCGTCAGCAGATAATCCAACCTGAACACTGTCGGCACGATGATCCGGCACTGGTCAGCATGCACCAGTTCCGCATTCATCATCACTCGCGCCATTCGTCCATTCCCGTCGTTGAACGGATGCACCTCGCTGATCATGAACATCATGAATATCGCCCTGGCCACCGGATCCTGCAGCGCCTCATACCGTTGAAAACCCTTTGCCAATGTCCCTTGTACCAACCGCGCATCCACAAACACCGTGTCTCCGGCTCGGTTATTCTGCTGCTTGAACATCCCCGGCTGCATACTCGGACGACCCTGCAACAGCACCGCATGACGATGACGCAACAGATCAAACAGTTCCTGCTTGCTGTGCGGTACACGACTCATCTCCTCACGGTTGCTCACCACCCGATACGTACCTAATATATCATGCGAATCCTCATCGCGTCGCGGCTTCGGCAGTCCCGAATCGATGATCTCTTTCGCCTCATCCACAATAAACTCCGTCCCCTCGATGTAGTTCGAGAAATAACTCTCAAAGAACGCAAACATCCGAAAACTCTCCTCGTCCGGATAACGCACCGGCAGACTCGTGAAGAACCGATTGTTCAGTTGCTCAAACAGCACGTCAAACAGCTCCAATCGTGACGCATCATACGGTTCTCCGGCTGCCGTAGCCACTGCCGATGCCGATTGCAGCACGTCTGCTTGATGCGTCGATAGCAAGGCCGATATGATCTTGTTCAACTTCTCAAACTCCTTCGTCAACCCCAACTCTTGCGCCACTTCACGCGTCTGATCACGGAATGCATTCAGCTTCGCTTCACCTTGCTGCAGCATCATCTTCTCCAGCCGCTCCTCCACAAATGTCTGCGGCAGACTCTTACTCTCGTCCCCACTCTTACGCGACGACTCCAGCACCTCCAGTATCCATCGGCTCTCCGACGAGATGTATATGCCCATGTAGGGAATGTCGCTCTTCAGCGCCCCATGCCCTTTGATCAGGTTCACGCCCAATCCCGGCAAGTCGGTTATGCGTCTGTTCTGCGTCGTTGTCAGGAATAACTCACCGGCACCGGTAGGACGCATCTCGTACGCACTGCGGTGACTGATTATTGCATTCGGAAAACGCCATACCAATATCTCTATCAGGTTACGTCGCACAATCGCCTCCGGACTATCTTTCATGTTGGTAGTGTACAGACGTGGAGCAATCTTCCGCAATTTACCTTGCTTCTCCAGGTCTGATATCCGTTGAGCCGTTGTCGAGTCTGCCGATCCGAACACGATCTCCTTGTATAAATCTATCCCTGCCATATGCTTTTTTACAAAATCCGCTGCAAAGATACGAAAATTTTTGCGAATAAACAAATTAAATCGCCTCTTTTACTAAAATTTTCGCGAATATTTCTAATTTTTACTAAATTTTCTGCGATTATCTTATCTTTTTTTGGGGGGGGAATCATCGTTAGCCATTTTTCTTTAACACTCCCTCCGGCAAGTCATACAACCAAAACGGTTGTTTAATTCTCCTCATTAAATCCGCACGTCCGAACTCACACCACTGCCGCCAATCATCAGCTATTTCCACCTCCGTATAATCGGCTGCAATCTCATCTCCCGCATGCCACCTCAAACCATTTCGCTCTAATATCGCTTTTACCTCATCCTCAGATTGCGATAGATTAAATTTCGGTATCGCCAATTTAATTGCACCTTCTGACACTTCATACCCGTCCGAACGAATCATCCGCGCCTTATCCGAAAGCACATCCTTTGGAAACCAACGCTCCTGATTCCATGCCATGTTATACACAATCTCCGAAGCTCGTCTATCATGCCTGAACAAAATCTTTCTCCATCCCACGATCTGGTTAAAATCCTCCTTCTCATCCATTCGATAAACCATCGAGTATTGCCTCGTGGGTCGCGCAAAATACTGAAAGCCCAACGTCTGTAATTTGTCTTCAAACCACAATTGCTGTTGTGCCATATTTTCTTTCGGATCTGCCACATAGAACACACCTACCCCTTCCTCAAATTGCTCATCCACAGGTGTATAGGTGTCATCATCAAATTGCGTCACAGCAAAGAAAGCAGCCACCCATTTATTATTTGTGATATCCATGTATTCTGTTGGAAAACCATAATGCTGCGCCAAGGGAACCAAATCCACAACGATCCTCGATTGCATCTCCCTAACCACCGGATGTTTAATCAAAATCCACATGAACTCCGCAGTCCGCACACGACTAATCACCGTCCACTCATCCTCCGTATACGCCTTCGGTTTCCGATATAGTGAAGGAACGCAATTGGAAAAATATCTGTTTTGTCCCCGATATAAAGTAAAAGTCGATTGCGAACCCGGCAATAACTTATACTGCCTTGAATGGGACTTTATAGCAGTTATCATATACTCCCCATCTTCTGCAAAATGAGGTGCTAAGAAATTAGGCTGTCGCGCCCAATCCTTATGCCAAAAATATTCCTTCTCAGCCAACTCTTCCAGCACATCCAAAATCGTTGGCAAAGCACGTTTCTCTTCTTCTGTCATATCAGTCATCAAACTCAGGAATAGTTAGCACTACTTGTTCAGCCTCATCTTTGCTTCCCATACGATATAGCAACTGCGCCTTCTTAATTAACACCCGTAAGTATTGCTGCAACTGCCTTGTTCGTTTGGCATACATTTCTATTCGCGCAATCTCCGACAATGCGTTATGCTTCAATCCCAGTTGAAAGAGCACTTCCGCGACATAGATAGTCGCAGCAATCTCACCGTATGGCAAATGCATTCGATTTGCCTCTTTTGCCGAACTCGTAAACTCCTCTAATGCGGCTTTCTGATCTCCTTTTTTCAACTGAATCTTTCCCTTGAGATAACACACATACCACGCATTGGGCGTGTTTTCCGACAGCAAGCCTACACATTTCTCTACATACTGATTCGCCTCGTCCAACAAGTCCCTTTGCAGTGCATTAGTCGCTAAATTGCTATATATTTGCAACTTCCCTTCTGCATTCGGATGAAGCTCAGCTGCCTTTTCTGCGAACTTAAATGCATTTTCCTTGTCTTCCTGCATCCATGCCAAATGATATAACTTGTAGTAAATATCACTCAGCAAATCCTTCGGCACATCTGCATCCTCTTCCATCTCCTTCCTCAACCGCAACACCTCCCGCTTCGCATCCACGAACTGCCCACCACGAAAATACCGCTCTATAACATCCTTCCGCTCCAAATAATATTCAAGTTTCTTATCCTCCATCCGTTTCATTTGTAAAACTACTCTCTGTCGTTTACATATTTATCGTCATCGTTCCTCCATTATTAATCGTCGCAGCCACACAATTATTTCCATTTTGGATAATTGTAGTCCCTCCAGGTGCGTCCCCAATATCCATTGGCAAATCGGAGTTTGGTTCTTCCAGTAGAACTTCCTTCTTTATATATTCCAACAGCTCCTGAAAGTTATTCGCCGATATTTTCTCAAACGACAAGGTGTTCTTATTCATAATCTGCTGCCATGCATCTGGAAAATATTGAAGAATTAGTTTTATCTTTTCTATCTTCTCATTGTAGTATCTATCCCTATTCACATCTCCTGTTAGTTTCTTGTTGATTCTTGCTAACTCTTTATTCCAACTCTCAAATATGGCATCATACTCATTCTCATCCCTATTAAAATCATCAGCACTGACCCACAAGCGATTCTTCCTCAGGTTAGTATACTTCATGATCAATGCCATTTCGTACATACAATTATTCGACTTGAAATACGATTTCGATACCATAATCAACACATTATCTGCCTTGCCTATTTCTTTTTCAAACTTTACTATATCATGTCCATATCCGCAATCTTTCTCATCGATGATATAATCTACATGGTTAGCCTTCAAAATAGGACACAGCCAATTCCTCATGATAGCTTTTATCGGTGGCGCCCAACTATATGATATATAAATCTCCATATCCTACTCCGCTAACGTGTTCAAACACTTGTCCAAATAACTGTTTACATCCTCCTTCTCCAGCAACTCATCCAACATATCCATTGCACGCTCCAACGACTCATTGTCGATGTCGTATGTCCGCACATTATTATATGCTGCAATCAAAATCTCAGTTATCTCGCGCAACTCATAATACTCCATATTTTGTATTTTCGCACGCTGAGCATAATAGTTCGCCAAAAAACTCAAGCAATACTCAGGATCTTCATTAGCCAAGAACTTCAAATAATTATGTATATAATGACTGCAATACATACTCACCTCCGAACGTTGGAACTTATCCAGATATTCACGTGTTGGGAAGAACGATTTCCACGCACTTAAATGCTCAAACACATAATCGTATTTTTGTCCTAGATTCTCGTCCTTATAATTCAGATACCGCAACAGCACCTCATACATCGGATTCACAAAATCCCTACTGCAATTTCGCGCTATCATATCTATCAGCTGATTTCTCGCAATCGGTGATTGGTCTGCGAAATCCAGCAACATCGACTTTGCAGTTTCATTTCCTAAAATCCAAGCACGGAATAACAAGTTCGCTGTAACATCATTGCCCTTCTCGCACTTTGTTGCAGCTGTTAAATATGGCACTAACTCATTAAAATTCGTCCGAATCAAGTACAATAACGGATTGCCATTATGAATTGGCAAAGTAAAGTAGTTATGATTATAATCCTTCGTTACCTCAAGAAACAACTCCAACGTCTTTTTCCTATCCACATTCAGCAGATATGCCATCATAAATAGCATTCCCACTTTACTCGTTACCGATGCTTCCGGCACGATTGCAAATAACGTTGGAAAGATTTCACTCACATACTCCTCATCATACAGACATTCCATCAGCACCCAAATAGCACGTCCTCGCTCACGGTTAATCGGTATATTATAATCAATATCCACTGCTTCATCTACATCGCTCGTGGGATGCAACGCCACCGATTTTACATAGTCAAAAACCCCTCTTGGCATGTGCTTCTGCGGATTCTTCGTATAGTAGTCGCAGAAACGGCATAATGTGATATTCGTTGCCGGTTGCTTCGTATCGGGTCTGCATAATGCCTCATTTATCAACCGAACATATAATGTGTCTATCCTCTCTTTGATATACTCGGCCTTCATCAGTGCTTCCACTCCGTCCATACAATACTGGATTGAAATGGTTCTATCCGATAGTGCCTTCTCGTATATCCTATAGTATCTATCCGGTTCATCAGCGACTCTTGCTGCCATTTCTCCTGATACTCCCGACAATGTAGGCTTCTCAAAATCATGTAAATCGTCCGTAACATACGCTCGCATCATTTTCATGAAATCCTCATCATTTTTAAGATGATCCATTACACCGCGTTTGACGGACGTATATCCGATATGTACTTGTACTCCATGCGGTTCCTCACATTCAAGATTCCCGTATTTCTCTTTACTTTCCTTATAAAACCGGTATATTTCCGGATATTGCCGTAGTTTCTCCTCCGGCACGTTTTTATAGTATTGTGCTTGCGTAAAACCAACTCGCGTCAAAGGCACCTTTCGATTCTCGTACGGCCATGCCACTTTCTCCCAATCTGGATGAATCGTTCTAATAACATCCAGCAATTCCCCTAATGCCTTATCAGATGTATTAACAGATAGCCAAGCCTTGAACAATTCAATATGATAAAACTTTAACGTTGAAGAATGATAATTGCGATTGATATTGGTCTTCAGATATTCAAACACATATCTCTCGTGTTTGTCAACCGACACCTTCATTGCCGCAGATGCAACCACATGCAATATAGCCAAGTTCGTTTTTGTCAATTTATCCAACTCCAACACGTACTCTGCATCTGACATTTTTCCGACATTCCCCTCTAAATAATCCATCATGTCATCCGTCATTTCTTCGTGGAACCGATTAGCCAACGAATCCTTGCGATTATATGTCCAAAATGCTTGTGAAGATTTTAATTCATCTTGAAAATCCTCCACAGACAACTCGGCTATATAACGCACCAAATCATACGCCAAATCATACGCAACCTTTGGATACTTCTTTCGTAAATCATCATATAGCAGATGCACCTCATGCGGAATGGTTGGATGGAATCGCAATACATCCTCCGGCTCGTTCTGGTATATGGAGCGAACGCATCTCTTCACCCGTTCACTCACCAACGTCACTTGATCTATATTCGAGTGCAGTAGCGTCGCAAATATGATATCACTATCCTCTTTATCGAAATAGTCTATCACATATGACAAATCCTTGCTCCACTCAACATACCCCAACCTGTCAATGATAATAATCAATCTCTTTCGATATTCGTCTTTTAATCGGGGATCACACAATTCCCGCACATACGACAACACTTCGTTCTTATATCCGTATATCACCTTACTGATTATCGTTAGCATATATCGCTGCGAATCTTCTTCTGCCGCAAAAAAGCCACCTTGGTCTTCTAACCACTTTTTATACACATTGAACCCGGCTAACGTTATCGTCGCATTGGTGAAGTGATACCGATACTCCTTTTTCTTGAATATTTCCTTTTCGATGAGGATCTCTTCTTGTCGATTAAGCGGTTCATAACTTGCCAACATCGACAATACCAGATGACGAATATGGAATCGGTATAGATACTTAAAACCATCCGGCTCCTTCTCAAACAATATTGTTCTTACATTCCTAATAAAACCTCTCGGATCCGTTGCGCGCTGATAGTCCAACACCTGCTTCAGTTGATTCCGCACAAACAACCCTTGATGTTGGTCTTTGAAGATATCATTCAGTGTTTGGTGCTTCTCAAAGAACAAGCGAGCAAATACATAGTCAAATAATGTCTGGTGCATAAACTGCCACACACCATTGTTCTTCACAATAAAACCGTTCGATTGTAAGAAATTCCCCACATGATGCCATTCCGATGGAATCAAGCTGGGATGTAGAGATAATGTTTGACGGGTATATAAGTTATAAGCAAACGTCCATAAGAACTCAACGATATCTTTCGGTTTACCCGAATAACTATTCAGCATCTTATCCCACAAACAAGAGTACAAGTCAGACAACGTTCTTATTTTCTTCTGCGTGATAGTAGAATTTATGATGTAGTACAACGACAGGTGCAACGGATTCTTCAATAACCGCATCAACTCCGTTGGTATATTCTCTGTCGGCATTCCATTTTCTTTCAACACCCGCAGTACCTCATCATCACTCAGTCCTTCCACGAAAACCTTATTGCTTGTCTGTAATTCAGCAAACGATTGATCGTAGTAGAAATCATATTGTCGGCATGACATAATAATTCGGACATTCTCTATCTTAGATGCCGCAGTCACCAAACTCATGATTTCTGCCAATGGCTTACGATGGGAAGATAGCACCACAGAAAGGGCATCTACTTGATCTATTAGCAATACCGTCCTTTGTTTCTTGGCTGATTCTTCAATATATTGCTTTATGGATTTGCCTAAATTGGCTCGTTCATCCAGACTCTTATCACCTTCATCATCATAGATAATATCCGATTTTAAAGCTATTACCTCACATTTCTGCTCTTTTTGCAGCGCAAGTAGCACATCTTTCATGATAACGGACTTACCGCTACCGGCTGCACCTAACAAAAGTGTAATCCGTTTATTTTCGTCTTTGGGTTCTTGTTCTATATGTACCCACTCCAATAACTCTTTCGTCTCTTTCCTATCTATATGACTATCTCCGATCTTACTTCCATGTATCTCCAACGGACGAGACACATCCGCAGAAGTCTGCATTAAAGACTGATTCACTTCAACCTTTGACCCATTCTCTGCAATAATCGCCACATTCCGATCCCCGTGTTGCTCTATTATCCTATCCTTCTCGTCCATACATCAATCATATTCTCTTAATTAACTTTCTTCATCAACTCTGCCACCAAATCCAAGTGCTGCTCAGGATTCTCAACATATTGTTCAATACGCAACGCAGCCCTATTGCCATTTACCCTCTCTGTACACAATCTTTCTACAATATATCGTATATCCTCATTCACCATACTCTGTATCCATTTCTTCAATCTCTTTTCTCCAATGGCTTCTATAACCAGTTCTATAAACAACAGACTCACTATCATGTATGTTTTGTTCGACGATTGGGTATCAAAATGCATCATGCTTTTTGCATAATCATCCGGATGCAATAGCACCATTGTCTTCAGTTGTTTTAACCTCAATTTCTTTTGTCCCTCGCCCTCTCTCTCTATACTTGCAGCCATCTTTAATGATTGGGATGCACTCCATCTTACGTTCCCCCATAAAGAATCATATTGTTTTTGCGATTCACTTACCATCAACTGGTCAAACTCAATGGGGTCGATATATATTAGTTCGTCTGATTCTCTTTCTGCATAGCGATCTCTCAAACGCGTACTCATATACATATTGACTGCTATCGGAGCATGTTTCAGCATTATATCAAAAGCATTCATCACTCCTTCCCTGTATTCATCTCGACTCATTATACCTTCATAAGATTCCATTTTCCTCAGCAGTAAGATCCCATTCAAAGTTGATAAGATATAGAAATTGTTGATCTTCTCAACTGCATAAATCACAAGGCATACATAACGCGTCAAACGCTCTTCCGACTGTACCCATTTTGGATCACGGAACATCAAAAATTCTTGAATACTCTCCAAACGTTGTTGTGGATTATCAACATGAATATAGGTATCAAAACGCGCCAATGCGTCATCTAGTGTCGCCTCAATCATCATGAGATTAATATCCTCATAATACAACTTTCCTTCTATCTCATTGAAAAAATAATTATCAAAGGCATCTGCTCGGTTGATTCTATTATATTGGGAATCAAATTGACGATAACTTCCTTCATTCGGAAATAGAGATTCTACCAAGAATGATAAATTATGTATTTTCTTTGATACAGCATATTCCTTGTACTTATCCCCTAACCGATAAGCTTTTCTGTCTGTAAATATTTTTCCCTCAAATGCCAGATATTTCTTCATATAAATATCTCGATATGCATCCATATCTAAGAACCGTATCAATGTAACCACTACAAAATCTGCAAAATCAACATTCTTTATCACTTTTCTATAAGACGACCGGAATAGATTGATATAACGTTTTGCCTGACGTAGCGTCGCTAAATGGTCTATCAATTTCCCATACACGTGTGTCCACTCTTGGTCTATTTGACCTTGCAAATCTGTGAGACCTTTATCTTTACACTCCCGAATAACCCAGAGATATATGTTTTGGTACAAATACCTGTATATGTCTATCGGTTGCTGTTTAAATAGCGGCCATTCGTATTGGAAATACTTATCCGTAAAATCTCTGTTTGCCCCTTCATAATCAATCTCCCTCTGCAACACACCGTTCACATATGTTTTATCATAAGCAGTAATAAACACTGTATTACAAAAGTTGCCATTCGCATCTATCAGTTTCAACACCTCTAATATCTCTTTTCCTGTCAATCTGTCCAAATCCTCAATTATCACATAAACTCGCTTTCCTATTGAACGGACAATGGCATTTATCTTTTCACGCTCTGATTCCGCAGTCCAGTTTTCGAACCAGTCTAAGATAGCATATACCCATCTCGTTGAGGTATGTAGGTTCAATGCATAGGCATATTTACCGATTATTCTATCGGCCATAAAACTATACTTTCTTAACTCATGGGTAAATACCGAGAAAAACTCTTCCTGTATCAAGTCTACATTTTTGGCACTTCTCGGAGCAAAACGGACTACAATCTGCCCATCCTCTTCTGCATTATTTGCGAATAAGTTTAGCAATGAGCTCTTACCAATTCCCCATTCTCCGGCTATACCAACGCTATATGCACGATTACTCAAATCCACTTCATCAATTCTACTTTTCAACTCATCCGCTATACCTGCGTATCTTAATAGGTCTTCGCTCCGTTTTGTTATTGCATCATCTCTCAGTAGCTCACTTCTCGAATCAGCAACGTCACGCTCTTGTTTCCATGCATGGAGAATATATGATATATCGCTCATTACGATAACCATATCTATTACATAAAGGATATCCATCCATCCCCACCACCCTATATTCCAAAATTCGAATACCGATTGATTGATTGCTCGATAGTATGTGTATATGATGGTTACTATAATCCAAAATCCCCACCAATGAGCTGAAAGACGAATATTTTTGAAATATTCATGCAGATAGGCTCCAATTCCCAATAGCGTAACCACATAAATTGCTGCTATCACAGGCCATTCATCCAAAGGCTCCACCCACTTAACCAACCAATCTTTCAAAAAAGCTTCAATATGAGGCGCAATAGCGAAGAGAACAGCACATATCCCCACGATGACCATAACGAATGAGAAAATCTCCTTCACGGACACTTTTTTCATTTCACGCCACACAAATGCCCAAAATCCTATTTTTTTCTTCATTTTGCATATTTTTTGGTATTTTTCCTAATCATGTGCCACCCCAGCCACTATTATTAATTTGTATGAGACATACAAACACTACAATCTAAGACAACAAAAAATCATAAGAAAGAAGATAGTGTTCATTCGTTATTTGATTATTAGAATATAGCAACTTACTGTATTCTTGTTTTATATAATCCATTGTTAATATTTCATATTTGGGGTATCCTTTTTTTATGTCTAATAGCTTCTGTAGAGATTCTTTTATATCCAAAGATATTGTCGGCATCTTATTGATAATGTAATTTGAAACACTCGATGAAAAATCTAGATTTTGAGTCTTTTTTAAATAAAACGCACGTAAAATATTCGCTTCAACTGTTGGATTAAGATTTGAATAATTCGGATTTTGTCTAAGAATTGCCAATTGTTTTTTTCTTATACAATCTGTATAATAGTGGATATTATAGCCACCAGAAAGCATATTTACGACTAACGCATCATAGTCGTAAAAACAACCTGCCGCTATGCTCTCTAACACGTTATTCTCATTATAATTAACTAACTCATTTTTGAATGCCCAATTATCGTCTATACGCCACATATCAACGGAAAAATCACCAATATGAATTTTTATCCCACCATGTCTATTAATCGAATAATTCGTACAATATGTATTTATTATTCTTTCAAACTTATCCTTAGGCAAATCAATAATTATATCAACGTCTCTACTTTGCGTATTATTTAACAAATCACGCACATAACCACCTACCACATATGCATAGCCCCCATTAATAAAGACTTCGTATATGGTAGCAGACAATTCAGAGTTGCTTCTTAGTAACCTCAATAATTGTTCTTTAAAAAATTTTACAGTTGCATTATTTGCAGTTAATGCACTCATAATTTGATTCCTTTAAGTTCTTGATATAGATCTACTGCATAAGAATCCGTCATTCCTGCTACAAAATCCACAACCAACCGCAATTTACAATATAACGGGTTATTATATTTCTCATATTGTTCGTACACCAACCTATATGAAGGTGATATTAAATTATATAATCTGCATTCCAAAGTATTCCCACCATCTTCCTTAAAATTATCTGTTAATGCAGCATTTACGAAGATATTCAGCAGTCCCATTATAGCTTCTCTTCCTGCAATCTCTTTTTTTAGAATAGATTTGCTCATAAATATTTTCGACTGTATCTTCTTATATACTTTACGTACATCTTTTGCATTCGATATATTTATCAACTCATCCTCGATTTCACCTTTCATTATTGTCTCATAATTAGCAATAAATGTGTCAATCACACTACTTATCATTATACGCTGCGTAAATATACGAATCTTCTGCACAATGATAGAATCACGCAGTTTTCCTCTTTCTGGATACTCTTGCTTTAACGACTTAATGTAATTAAGAATTTCGCTCTTATTCTCTGTAAGATATTTATCAAATAATTCTTCGATATCTTCAATTGATATGATCCCCTGCTTTACGCCATCCTCAATGTCTGCTGCACTATATGCAATATCATCAGCTGCCTCTAATAAATAAGTTGCAGGATGCCTACGATGATTTAATTGTAAATAATCATTGATTTGATTATAGTGGCTTTCTTCTGAAGCAAAATATCCCGCTTTCTTACAAGCTATTTGAGGACTACTTGAACCCTTGTTGCCGTTAATAGAATCTGATGGATATTTTACGATGGTTGCAAGAGCAGAATATGATAAATTATAACCAAACTCATCGCCGAAATAATATAGTTTCGACAATATTCTGAATGTTTGTATATTTCCATCAAAATTCTCAAAATCCGCTCGCTCCTGCGCTGAAAATTTCCTGGCAATTTTAGGATTTTCATCAAAAAATTTCTTGAAATAGTCTTGAATAGCAATTTCTCCAAAATGACCAAAGGGTGGATTACCAAGATCATGAATCAAACCACATGTTCTCAACAACGAACTTAAATATCCGCGTTTATGCTGGCTAATATCCTCTTTTTCTTCAATTAGAAATTTTTCTATGCTCTGCCCTAAAGAACTCGCTATATATGAAACCTCTAATGAGTGCGTTAAACGAGTTCTAATATAATCATTTTTATCCAGGGGAAACACTTGCGTCTTATCCTGTAATCGACGAATTGGAGCACTTGAAATCAATCGTCCGTAATCATTTTCAAACGGATTTCTTCCATCACTTGGGATTGTCGCTGATTTTTGACGAAAACGCTTATCCTCAAAATACAATAACCAATGTTCTTTATTTGTCATAATATTCAATATTTAAAGTTTCACTTCCAATAATCACGGATATCATTTAAAACTCCTCCAGAACTCCGCATTCTTCAGCGCAGCCTTCACCGCTTCCCAAATATAAACTCATCCAGCTTCCCGAATATCTCGGCTTGTGTCGCAAGACTCTGTACCATGCTTGCTTCCCCACTCTTCGCTCCGTCCAGATACCGCATAAACGATGCCACATCCCTCGAGAAACACATCTACCCAGCTTCCAAGCCATTGTGGGTTGCTGTTGGAGACAGCTTGTTCCTTTTAGCGTATTTTATAATTTAATATATTCCTTAAAGGAACAAGCCCAAGGATGACAAGCTTATTTAAATCTATCCCAGAAGGAGATATCTGCCTTCCGTGTCTGCTCTGCGCTCTGCGGATAGGATTCAATAAACCAAGTTAAGAACTTAGCACAATCGATCTTTTCGGACAACATCTTTTGACGACGGGATTGGAAAGTGGCTCGGCGCTCTTCGGATGGCATGGAGACGAGTTGCTCTACGCGCTTATACAATTCCTCGACTCCACTCGGTTGAGCCGATCCGTCATTGCGATAGATGGGGCTATCGGTAGCCAATGGCGTGGCATGGATTCCGTAACCGAGTTCATAGACATCTTCCAGTTCGCGGAGGTAACCGATGCGTCCAACGAAGTCGTTGAAGCGCACAAAGGGGACTCCGAGGACTCCTGCTTCGGCTGCCATGGTCTGCGAGTCACCGATATAGAGCGAAGCGAAAACCATCACTCAAATTTGTTGATACACTCAACCACCCACTCCATCTGTTCCTTCGTCATGCACGGACTGATGGGCAGGGAGAGTTCGGCATCGGCAAGGAACTCGGTGATGGGCAGCGACAGCTGCGGGATGTTCCAGGACTCGCGCGCATAGCACTCCTGCTTATGCGGCGCAATGGGATAATGGATGACGGTGCCAATCCCCTTCTCTGCAAGATAATCGTGTAGCGCATCGCGTTTGCCATCCTTCACAATGATCGGGAACAAATGATACACATTCTGCGCATCGTCGAGTCGTACCGGAAGTTCTATTAGCGGATTGGATATATGGTCGTAGTAGTACGCGGCAACCTCTTGACGTTTTGCAATATCTTCGTCTAAATACTTTAGTTTTACGTCCAAAATCGCAGCCTGTATCTCGTCCAAACGGCTGTTTCGTCCCGCATATTTGAACACATACTTGCGCTGTGAGCCATAGTTCGCCAAAGCACGCACCGCAGCAGCCAGTTCCGGATCATTCGTCGTCACTGCTCCTGCATCACCCAATGCACCCAAGTTCTTACCTGGATAGAAAGAATGTCCTGCTGCATCACCAAGCGAACCGGTTCTCTTATCGTTAAAGCGGCAACCATGCGCTTGAGCGTTGTCTTCAACAAGTTTCAAGTTATACTTCTCGCATAAATCAAAGATTTTTTGCGTACAAGCGCATCTTCCGTATAGATGCACAATGCAGATAGCCTTCGTTCTTGGTGTGATAGCAGCCTCAATAAGGCTGTCATCTATCTCTAACGTACGCGGATCGGGTTCCACGCATACCGGTACGAGTCCGTTCTCCGTAATACCCAGATGGGTTGCAATATACGTGTTTGCCGGAAGGATCACCTCATCACCGGGCTGCATCACACCAAGCTCGATATACGCACGCCAGATCCATATAAGCGCATCCAAACCATTGGCACAACCGATACAATACTTGGTACCGATATAGTCGGCATAGTGCTGTTCAAAGAGTTCATTCTCTTTGCCTTGCAGATACCATCCGCTATCGATCACTCGTCTCGCTGCCTCACGGATTTCCTCTCCGTGCATGTTTGTTACGTCCTTTAAGGACAAAAAGTCTACTTTCATGTATATTCACAATTTGGTGTGCAAAGGTACAAAAAAATTCCCACATATGCAAGCATATGGGGAATAAAATGCGATTTTTCTTCGTTTTACAACGATAATTCACTACAACCAGCCTCTGATACTACTTAACTGGTACTCCGATTGCTTCACACACCTCTTTATAATTAGCATTACTATCGTTCGCCAAAATATCAATCATCGCATTCAATATAATCATATTTCCGGACATCACATCTTCCTCTTTTATCTCACAATCTAACGGAATCTCTTCACCAATGGGAACCTCAATCTCCAAAATCCACCACCGTTCTATCTTACAAAACAACTTATATAATTCCATCAGTTGTATCAAATATTTACTCCCACCCTCGGCAATCGCATGTAACATTTGATGTGTCACTTCATTTCGTGTTGTCCGCAGATTGGCAAATGTTTGAATATCATTATCGTCAATCGCGTCCATCTTCTTAAACCAAAGTAATGAAGCGATCAACTCTTTATTCTTGGAATTTATCCCTGGACACGCCGATACATCATATAAAGAAAGCACATGCTCTTCATACTGTTTCTTGGCTCTTTCATCGTATTCAAGCACAGTAAAGAAATCCTTGGGGCGGGAAATAAGTGTATCTTCCAATAACTCATACATGGTGATATACAACGCGATAATGTTCACGCTGTCTCTCAATATATCTCTATCAAAGAAATTCTTCCATTGTTGATTCACTTCCATCATATGCCTTGCTCTTACAATAATGCACTGCTGCACTTTTTAATACTCAAAATTATTCATCTGCCCTTCATAGTCATTTTGTTTGGCAGAACGCTCAAAACCTCGAATCGCAGAATCCAATATCTTTACAAACCGCAGTGAACGCAGCACAGCTCTTTCCCTATATTTTTGCAATGTTTCAATATGGTTCCGCTCCACTGTACCTCCGGCGAACGGAGAGCGTGTTGAGAAACTTCTCCGATTATGAATCGCACACCCTATCTCGGTATCAATTGCATCATCACTATACTCCTCCACCAAATCACAGAGCAATTGGCTTGGATAATCCTCATCTTCCGGGAAATTGCCTAAAATCTTTCCAACAACAATCGGCAGCACATTCTCTCTGTGTACTTCTTTTGCAATCTCTTCAACGCGCTTCAGATACTCTCTCAGTATTGCACCATCAATTATACCATCTGCATTGGTGCATGGCACATCATCATACTTATACCAGAAATTAAAGGCTATTCGCCACATAAACTCATTATTGACTCTCTCACTTTCGGTAATCGGCTCGTCAGGTTCTACATTGGATTTAAAAATTGCAGAGATGATTTCCATCATCAATTCCGGCTTCGTATTAATAGCCTTTCGGAAATGATTATGTTCGTCCTTCAAATAATGCTCCAAACGCTCATACAAGTAGAACTCAATACACTCTACCTTCTGCTGCAGATCAGCATCTCCGTCTATCTCCACAGTTTCCAGCACACGCCCCACATGAAATGCTTGACGTGACATCACCAACAATCCCTCGGTTCTAAAAATTGCATATAATGCTTCCACTTTCTGCTTGCTACTCATCATTGCCAAGACTTCTTTCTGGCTCATAAAGAATAGTACATCGCCATACCGTTTGCTGCGGATTAGACGGTCTATGATAAATGGCACATCTTCCGATCCATATACTCCACTCCTCTGTACATTCTGCCAATAATCCAAACTGATAGTATCCGACAAGCTTTCCACCATATCGGCATACTCACGATAAAATCCGGGAGCATACATTACCACGGCTATACGATCAGGATTCATCTCCATCATCTCACGGATATAACTCGCATATGCTTCCTTATTATCCTTATTCATATAGTACAAATTGGAGAAATACTGCTTTACAAATGCTTCGCTCAATCCGCCATTACAATACCGTTCATAAACTATAGCACGATACTGGTCTCCTGTCAGTTCTGCGAAACCACTTGCTACAGCGGCACCTGACTTGGCCACCTTCTCTAATTCCCATATGCCATCCAGCCCTCTCTCTTTTATTATCTTCTCCTCTATCTTTGCACGATATTTCATAGCTTTATCCGCCGAATTCTCTGTAAGATAATCTATGCCCGAATCAGGATCATTCAGATAGATATCATCGAAAAGATGCTTGTTGGCATTTATTACATCCTGCAATGTTAAATCATGCAACAGGTCTCTATACAATTGCAAATTCTCACCTTTTAGACTCCACCATGTATCTTTACACTCCCAATGGCGATATATCTCTTCACGCAGTTCTTTGCATATCGTATCATTTCCTTTTATCCCTTCCAAACGTGCTCGAACAGAATCAATAATATCCTTTCGGAGACTCGTCATATATTGATGCATTGACAACTCCAACAGTTCAACAATGTTATCTTCCCTCCATTCGAAATTAGTAATCATCATCTCGTACATCTCACGTAACTGGTCATTGGCAGGATACCTCTGAACTCCTTTACTATAGTAGTCCGGTCTCCGGGCGCTCCATCTCCATCGGAAGTTCTGTGTTGTAAAATAAACTTCACTATTCAATCCTTTTAGCCATGACAGGCACACATCATGAACCGCGTCGGGATAACGCCTTTGTAGACTTCTCAATATGGTTATTCGTTTCCCCGAGGGAGCGCACGTACATGGCATTACAAAGCGGTATATTCTCTCCAATGAATGGGATGGACGATTGTCCCAATTGCTATCATTCTTGTATGCACACAAATGCAATAGTATCTGCGTCACCTGAGGTAAATAATCCTCATTCCATGCAATACACTCCAGCCCGAACAGCAACTCTGTGTAATAAATTTGTGTATCAGTCAAACCAAATCGATCCGGACGAATAACAAAAATCTCATTTAGTATGGGAGAACCCTTCTGGATGTCATTTTCAATAAATTCCAAAAATGCTTTAGGTGACGCTTCGGCTATCCATTGCATATTACGCCTGTGACTGAGATACTTCTGCAAATCAAATTCTTTCAATTTAGCACTTAGCCATCTCTCAATGGTCTTGTCTTTTCCTGTATCTTCTTGCATTATGGATATTAATGCCAACCCTTCCACAATACCCTTTCGTAGATCCGATGAAAACATCCTGTTTGCACGCCAATATTGCAACTCTTGCGATTCCATCTTCGCAATAGCATCTTTATCCACATCTTCCAATGCCACGTCAGCATATTCGAGGAACCGCTCTATATCCACATCTGTCACATAACGAAAATAACGCTTATACATCGCATAAAGCGATTTGACCACAAACACAGTCCCTATCTTCTTTAGCGGAGATTCGTCTGCCAAAATTATAGCATTTATATCCCGTCGATACGATTCATACGATTCACTTCCTGACAACTCTTTCAATAATTGCCGGTCTGCATCACTGGCTTCATCCCATCTCCCGACTAACATAACCGGTATGAATTTCATAATCGTTGCATCTGTTTCCCATGCCGGAGGAGTCATCACCACACCTAATATTCGCCACAATATATTGATGTCCTTTGCTGAATCTAATGCCAACTTTTTTACCTCATCATCATTTAATCCCGATTCTTTCAATGATGAGATGAATACATTTCTATCAATTTCCGGAAGCACAATATGATCATCCACATAGTTATCCTGTGGTCCTACACAATAGATTACGCTATGCCCCTTTGCCACAGCTAACTGATGATTGGCGACTATACTTGTGATTATCACATATCGCATTTCCCCATTGACTAATTGATCATAGAGATCCCTATTCTCAACGACTATCACATTATCTGTATGTCCTCCGTTATTCAATATAGCAGCTGCAGCAAACGCTTTCGATTCTAACCGGCTTTGAGACTCTATCACAACTAATTCAGATATCTCGGTTGCCTTCCATATAGTTTCTGCCTCAGATACTCGTCCACCCATAATCGTTAAATAAGGCAACTGTTTTTCACCTTTTTCAAAAATCGACACCTCGTCCCAGAATTGTTTTACAGTCTTTCCGCCTCTACGCCATAAATCATTTATCTTATGGCTAGCCTCGTTTTGTTCTTGCATCATTTTCTCCAAATGTTCAAGCACATTTTGAAATCCATCCTTCTGAATTGCAAGAATCAAATCATCTTTTATTGACAGAATATACGTACTACAATCAGCATCGCCCATAATAGCCTCCACCCACAATCGCATCAATTCTTTGTCCAACGAATGCATTCCTCTCTCCGGATGCTCTATATAGTCTTTCAACTTGCTTGTAAAACGAATAGGCTCCAATAGCGTACTCTGCTTCAGTTCTTGGGGTGCACTCCACCTCTCCACTGCCTTTTTGAAGCAATCATCCAGTCTCTGTTGTAATGTCTTATTCCGTTCCACCAATTCACGTATGGTCGGCAAATTATTTGCCACCACCGATGCCAAGATTCCTAATATAAATTCCATAATTTAAATTTCTATTATATTTATATCATTATCGTTCACCTATTTCAATAATTATTACTCTCTGTTTTGTGCAAAATTACAAAAAAAATCCCATATACACAAGTGTATTGGGATATTTTTGCAAAATAATTTGATTTTGCAGCGAAAAGTATGCATTTTCATCTTTACATTCTCAGAAAAACGACGACTGTAGGTCTAAAATTTTTCTTATATCTGCCAACTAACAATATTCGCATAAATCCTTAACTTTTATTCATATTGCAAATCAACTTGCATGCCAAGCAATTTTCCAGCTTCTGAACGATCATCTAATCGTAGGACCTCATTCCTTTCAACCAAATCCGTAAACTCATCTCCTAATTCTCCTCGTATCGCATCAATGGTGCTGTTATTTATTGTCAAGATATACTGACAATCATACCTTCGACAATACTCATAGGCCGTACGTATCAATTCTGCTTGTTGACGAGGATCGACATCAGATAATACCCTTGAATCATGTGCTATGAACTTTACGTTGTGATTGCATTGCACAGCAAGCATCGTCCAATCAAAGCAGAATATTTTTATGTTACTTATTCCATCTCCCGTATCATCTGCTATATGTGCTTCGATTTTAAATCGTTGCTTATTCTCTCCTGTATTATTAGCGATTATCAACCCTGCTGATCTATCGTTGTAAAACCGATGCACGATTTCCATGAAACTCATTAGCAACCTATTCTTGTGCGATGAGATAGATTCCAGATATTCGCTGGCTCGAATGTTTTCACGAGACATCTCTTGCTTTACATGCTCCATCTCCACCTCATAATTTGAGGACATCTGGCGATAGTTGTTTAGTTTATCCAACCTACTTGTTATCTCTGCCAGTAGCTCATTTACACTTGTATATTCTTCCAATGCGCCATGTGCTTGAAGATACTTTAATTTTTCGTTCTCTAATTCCGACAAGTTTGATATTTGTTCTTCGGCCTGCTCCAATAACTCTTCATACTTTGTTTTCTGAACTGCTAATATACGATTTCTATCAGTTATCAAACTCTGATTAAACGCCTCTACCTCCTCTAATCTGCGAACAATGGCATCTCCTAATTCAATCTCTGCTTCTCTATAAAAGTCTATTACTGCTTGTCGGCTTAAATCTGGACGTATTGTTATGCTTTGCGCTATGTTGTTTAACGCGATTTTATATTTTGTCAATTTATTCCTCCATTGAGCCAATTGCATAGACAAATTGTCGGCTTCTTTCTTGATTTGTCCATAATCTTCTGCTATAACAAAATCACGGAGTCCCCTCTCTAATTGCTCTTTTTGGCCTTCTAACTCCGCTATCTTTATATCTATTTCTGATTGATTAATCGTTCCCAAAAATACCTTCTCAAGTACCGAGTCATTCGCCAAATTTCCACTTTGACTTTTTAGCGTATCTAAACTCTTCTTCAACGCCCTTTTTTTCTCTATTATCGTAGGATCCAAACCCAACAGATAACCGATACTAATCAATGCGGTATCATCTTGCTCTTTTTCTACAAATCTGTCGAACCGCACATAACCGGCATCACCTTTTCGGATAAAATGACATATTAAATCTCTAAATGACAATAATTTAGGACTTTCTTCATCTATCTGGAAGATTGTTTCACCCAGCTGTTTTGTGAATTCAGATTTCATCATCTCCACATTATCAAAAATTATTTTGGTGGATTGAGATACCTTTCGCGTGCTCGTATGTATAGTATCGTCTATCTTGAATTTCAATGTAAATTCCCAACCTTGTAATTTTTCCTTAAAGTCAGTAGTGCAGTTCGCTCCAAGACAGAAATGTATGAGGTAAATACTTAACGACTTACCTACGCTATTATATGTATTGCCTGGCGATGAGTCTCGACGCATCGCTGTAATAAGAGATATGCCATGTTCATTGAATTGTATCGTTTTGAAACTTGGCATGTTTGATGATAATGAAATGAGTCTCATACTTTTTCTATCCTTCCTTCTGCGTTTAACTCTACTATCCCCATCATATAGAGCAGATCAACCGCTCTGATTATGTTGTCAAAACTTTGGTTTGCCAATAATCGAAATCCGGATATTTCATGCTGACAATCGTTCCATAATTCATCTACTGAACAATTTCCTCTCTCTTGGATGCGACTCAACAGATATCCGGCTAAACCCAAAATTGACTCTGAAAAACGAATATGTTTATTTGGTAATATCATTCTGGCTTCTTAAATATATCGCATGTCTCAAAATAATACGACATTAATGCCTGTACTGCTATCTGGGTTGGGCTTTTCAGTGGTGTTGGGGATGCTTTTTGATAAATATACAAGAACACCTCGTTAGGATGATTCTCCGCATCTGGCACTGTTTCCATCGCCTCATTATATAAACCGCTAAATTTATCGCGCAATATTTCTCGTTGTCCAAAATTGTTGTTATCAAAAAATTCCTCTACTTGTCCGGCATGTATTAATCCATTGTTTAGAAATCGCTCTATATCTGCATTCAAATGATTAAATTGTATCTTTCGTTCAGTATCTGGAGTTATGGATAACGTTGGTATTAATGGTGGTTTCTCAATCGTCATCAAATGACTAACAACTTCATTAAGTGCTGCATTTTCGCAAAATGCTGCAGATGGAATCGGGACAAAGCCTATAATCTGCATTATACTCTCGGAACTCAATTCTGAAAAGAATCGCTCAATATCGCTGGTAGTCCATAATTGTATGTCTATATCCAGATGCTTTAATCGTTCGGCTTGAATACGAGCATGTGTTGTTGGTCCTACTCCCTTTCCTTTATCATTTACCACATACCTAAACTTACGAATAACGAACCCTTCTCCTTCCCAATAGGACAACAGATTGGTAAAATCATGTTCAAACTTCTTAGCGCTCTCTTCATCATTCTTGCTTATATCTTCCGGAGCATATACTTGACAATACAATCCTTCCGCAAGTGACATGCCATCGCAACTCTTATCTCCTATTTGCCCCTGTGGCTTAACCTGTTTAAAATCTGAATACCGACGAACCATCAGCTCCGTAAACAATTGTTCGAAACTATTTCCATCAGCAAGCACAACCTTTGATTTAAAAATTGTATATGCTATATATTGTTCTTTGTCATCCATTTCTTAGTTTTATTTCGGTTGCTGATAAGCCCCACATAACCATTCTTCTACGAATCTCACTACTCTTTCTGCATACCGGCGATTTAATATCGGTTGGAGGCGTTCTTCTAATGTATAATCATGCTTCATCCATATCGGCAAATATTCATCATGCTCCTGATAAAACTCACGGACATTTGCACGTGTTTCTCCGCGCAGACGAGTTGCCGTAATAATAATCACACAATCAGATTGCATGAAGTCTTTAAGGCTCTCTTGATGCACATCGCTGCTTGTATTATCACCCATTGTCTCAACACCGACATGCATACCATTGATCGTAAAGATTGCCTTCACGTCATAATTCGGCCCCATTCCAGGTCCTGCAATATCTTTGTGCTCATACCCTTTCTCTTTCAACAACTCATACACGCCACGCAATGCAGTTGTTTTTCCTGTATGTGCATTGTTATTACATGTTATAATCAGTTTTTGCATAATTTATCGGCTTTTATTTATATTCTTATATCCCAACCACACTCGTACTTCCATATCCTTTTCTGTTTATTTCTTCTTTTTCCTTTTAACTTCACGTTCAGTAATTATCTCCCTTTCTCTTATAGTGATAATATTCCACGTCTTTTTATCTGCATCATATTTCAAATTATCCCGATAATAAGGCAATAACATTAGCGCGGAATCCAGTTTTGAAGCTTTGATGTACAGCATATTCGAATCTTGCCATAATTCAATTGGATAATTCTTCAATATCAATTCCAATTTTAATTTAGCCAACTCGTAATCGTTTCGGCATGTCATGTTTTTTCGATTCAATGAATCAATCAATGCCTTAGCTTCCACCATTTGATGTTTATAATTCGGTCCGGATACCTTTGTGTGTCCACCTTCATAACTAACTTTATATGGATAGAGTCCGCTGATTAATGAGAGAACTTCTTGCAATCGCTCATAGTTCAGTTGCTCAGTATAATATTTTTCTTGCAAGGAATCATACATATGTAGCAGTTGATGATATGTCACTGGCTCCCCATTCAGAATTCGATAGGAGACATTGTCTAACGCATCGTTCTTATCTAACAACTTGCTATACAACGAGTCCTGCTTTTGATAGCGGGAAATAATAGCGTTTTTTTCATATATTGTATCTTCTAGTTCTCCCGAATAAATACCAAATGATATAAACAGAGCGGCAAGCACGATGATAATCGTATACAAGACAATCAGCATCACCCGCAAACCTTTCTTCAGCAAAAGATGTTCCGCTGTAATATTGTCCAATTCTTCTGCTGATGAGCGTAATTGCTCTTGGCTTTCTTCTGGAAGCATGCGAATACCCTCTTGCAGCTTTTTATTAACCGCCTCAAGGTTTAATATCTTTTCTGCTTTCATTTCTCTTCCTTTCTTGTTCACAATCGCGTAAATCTGCCTCCAAGTTTAACACCTTCTCTTGCAACGCATGCAACTCTAGCATTTGCTCTTTCTGAGCAGTATTCTCGATGCGTATATGATCCAATCTCAATCTATTTCCTTCGCATATACACCCCGCTTCGTATCCACACCCCAAGATGCCTATAATCGCAACAATACTGCCCCACCTACTGCCAAGTAGTTTGAGCACCTTCACGAACATGCTATTTTGTGATGTTTTCTTCTTTTTATTCATCTTCATGCTCCTCCCCTTTTATGTAACGCTCATCTATAAATGTCCACAATAAAAATGGACGATATAGGAAACGAATGCATTTGACACTTTGAGCACGTTCAAATTTCTCAATATATTTAATCTCCGTTTCTATAAGGTTCTTATTCATCTCCTCACACTCGTCGTTGAACGCTCGCCATTCCATCAATCCATATTCGGTGTATTGTCTCTTGACTACGGGATTATATCGGTATATTCGATTTTTATGCACAAACAAAATACTTTTCTTAAGTATATATGCATAATTGAAAAAATCTTGATTTATCCTATATTCCATCTGCGGGATGATACACTTTAATGTATCAATATCTGCCTGCAACTGTGCAAAATATTCTGCATCGTTGGCATCCATCGTCGATACGGTATCTATTGGAGTTGAGAAAAAATATCGAGTTACTGACTGATCTATTGTCGTAGCCACCATTGTCGGTATTCGATATGCTGTTTGAAGAGATTTCCCCATTTCAAATCGTTCTTGTGCAATTACATCTCTATACACCCCATCCGCTTCACGAATATCAAATTTCACACAAAACACATCGCACAAAGAAGCAAGTAGTATCCCTGCTATCACGTATTTCCATTTTTCATCTTTCTTGGGGAGAAAAGCTATGCAAGGTACTACCATCACATATATATCTATCACAATCGACACTAATAAAGCCAATGCATAAAACAAATAGCTCTCTGCATTTCTAAAAATCAGCAGAAATAATAATTGGATAGGAGCAAATAGTAGATATAAATATATTCCAAGTACCAATCCTTTCAAAATTACTTTTTTTGAAATGGATTTATACATTGCTATCATCAGAGCTAAAATAATGAGTACAAAACAAATTGATACTCGCAATAACTCCATAAGTACCACCTTAATCCCTTCAAACGCACTCGATACTACACCGCAACATAATAGAATCAGCACAAATAAAGCCACGTATGTACCGAATTGAATAGCCTTATCCTTGTTTGACAACTTGTCATATCGTTTCCAGAAAACAGCTGGATGGAAATAGAAATCCGCTATACTGAAAATATGCTGATGCACTTTCAATCCTATAGCGGTATCTTTCCATTTCTGTATTTCATCAAAACTCATCATGTCCTTATCTTGGCTTCAATTTTGCACCTGTGTTTTTATAATTCACAATTCAGTGCGCAAAGTTACAAAAAAAATATGACATATACAAGAAAAAAGCCAAATATTCGTTAAAAAACTTAGATTTTTAATCTAAAAACGAAGATTGGACTTTTTAAATTGGTAATTGGTTATTGGTCATTGGTTATTTTTTGCAGTCTTAATGCATGCAGTTATAATACGATATAATTCAGAGACATCATTCAGCAGCTCACCATATTGAGTCTTTGTTATCAGTTCTGAACCGTAAAGTACTTTTAGCCAATAGATAGTTTCGTTCGCTTCTT
>ONMU01000013.1 GCA_900319035.1 uncultured Bacteroidales bacterium | reverse complement strand
GTTAAAGAAATTGTTATTGCTTAAAAGAAAGGACAACAGAGTATGGCACACAAGAAAGGTGTCGGTAGTTCTAAGAACGGCCGTGAATCAGAAAGCAAACGTCTTGGCGTGAAGATCTTTGGTGGTCAATTCGCAAAGGCAGGTAACATTATTGTACGTCAGCGTGGAACCGTACACAACCCGGGTGAAAACATGGGTATGGGTAGCGACCACACTTTGTTCGCACTCTGCGATGGTATCGTAACCTTCCGCAAACGTCGCGACAACAAATCGTACGTCTCTATTCAGCCGGTTGCTGCAGAAGCTTAATCGGCGTGGAGACAATCCCAAATCTCCCTCCGAAGCTTCGGCTTTAGGTGGGAGATTTTTGTTTGAAACAAACTGACCGCTTCGCTGAAAGAGCAAAGACCGCTTCGCTGAAAGAATAAAGATAGGACGGCTTCGACTATATAAAAGCATTTTAGTCTTTGTTCCTTATTCCTTTAGAGAGCGTAGCGAACGGTCCTTAATCCCTATAAAACAATGTTAACTTTAAAACAAATTTATGATGATAAAGCTCGTGTGATTGCGGGCTTGGAGAAGAAACATTTCTCGGGAGCCGCAGAGGCGATTGAAGAAGTGCTACGTTTGGATGCAGAGCGTAAGTCGGCTCAGCAGCTCAAGGACGCTGCTTCGGCTGAGATGAACAAGATCTCTAAATCCATCGGTGCTCTCATGGCGCAAGGCAAACGTGACGAGGCTGAGGCTGCCAAAGCGCAGACCGGTACGCTCAAAGCACAGATTGCCGAGTATGACGTGAAGATGTCGGAGGCAGAAGAGGCGCAGACCAAACTGCTACTCACCATTCCGAACGTACCGTACGACATCGTGCCGGAAGGTGCTTCGGCAGAGGATAACCTCGCTGTTACCATCGGTAACTGGCCTAATCAACCGATGATCGACGCTATCACCAAGGACGGAGCTGTAGCTCTTCGCAACTGGGATAGTGAGACGGACGAGAAGATTGCAGCTGAGCGCATCGCCCAGAGCGAGAAACTGCCGCACTGGGATCTCGCTAAGAAATACAACCTCATCGACTTCGACCTCGGTGTGAAGATCTCAGGTGCCGGTTTCCCGGTGTATATCGGTCAGGGTGCTCGTCTCCAACGTGCCCTCATCAATTTCTTCCTTGCAGAGGCTAACAAAGCCGGTTATACGGAGATCATGCCGCCGACGGTAGTGAACGCTGCTTCGGGTTACGGAACGGGTCAGCTGCCGGACAAAGAGGGTCAGATGTACCACTGCGAGGTGGATGACCTCTATCTCATTCCGACCGCTGAGGTGCCGGTAACGAATATCTACCGCGATGTGATCATCGACGAGGACAAACTGCCGATTAAGAACTGCGCTTATACGGAGTGTTTCCGTCGCGAGGCAGGTTCGTACGGCAAGGATGTACGTGGTCTGAACCGTCTGCATGAGTTCTCGAAGATCGAGATTGTACGTATCGACACGCCTGAGCATTCCGACGCTTCGCACAAGGAGATGTTGGAGCACGTGGAAGGTCTGCTCAAGAAGCTCGAACTCCCGTATCGTATTCTCCGTTTGAGCGGTGGTGATATGAGCTTCACGGCTGCGCTCTGCTATGACTTCGAGGTCTATTCGGAGGCACAACATCGTTGGCTCGAGGTGTCGAGTACCTCTAATTTCGATACCTATCAGGCAAACCGCCTCAAGTGCCGTTACCGCCGTGCAGAGGACAAGAAAGTGCAACTCTGCCACACCCTCAACGGTTCGGCTTTGGCTCTGCCGCGTATCGTAGCTGCGCTGTTGGAAAATAACCAGACGCCGGAAGGTATTCGCATCCCGAAAGCACTGCAACCCTTCTTTGGCGACGATATGATTCGCTAATGGGAGGAAGCAGTTATGCCGGAGAAATACCGTTCATTCATCAGATTTTGTATAGTGGGTTGCTGCGCTGCAGCAGTCCACTATGGCGTTTATTATCTGCTGCTTATGGCGTCAGCTTCGGTGAACGCAGCGTATATAGCCGGATACCTGATCAGTTTTGTCGGTAACTTCTTCGCAACCAGCTATTTCACTTTCTCTTCTCGTCCTTCGTGGGGACGGTTTATCGGCTTCTCGGGCAGTCATGCGCTCAATTTTGTGCTGCATATTATCCTGCTCAATTTCTTCCTGTGGCTTGGTATCCATCGGCTCGTGGCGCCTATCTTGGTGATGGGCGTAGCGATGATCGTGCAGTATGCCGTCTTGTACCTCGTGTACCATTTCCCACAACGTCCGTTGAAGGGTAGAGTGCTTCTCTCTTTCGATACGGAGGAATACGATGTGCCCAAGGAACATGGGGTGTCTTGGGATCCGATAGCGCAAGGCATGGAGATCTCCCGTTTCGGTACAACGCGCATCCTCGACTGTCTCAAGGAATGTGAGGTGCGGGCTACGTTCTTCTGTACCGCTAATTTTGCTAAGAATGCACCGGATCTGATAGCACGTATCATCCGTGAGGGGCACGAGATAGCTTCGCATGGTTGCGACCATTGGCAGCCGAAACCGGAGCACGTGATCGAGTCCAAGCGTATCTTGGAGGAACTCACCGGAAAGCCTGTTTACGGGTATCGTCAGCCGCGTATGTTTCCTGTGGATATCGAGGAACTCAAGCGGCAGGGATACGAGTATAACGCTTCGCTCAATCCGGCTTTCATTCCCGGACGGTATATGCATTTGGATATGCCCCGCACATGGTTCTATGAGGACGGACTGCTGCAGATACCGGCGTCGGTCAGCCCTTGGTGCCGAATACCTCTTTTCTGGCTTGCTTTGCATAATTTTCCGTTGTGGTTCTATCAGGCGCTCGTTCGCCGCACTTTGCGCCATGACGGCTATTTCAATACCTATTTCCATCCGTGGGAGTTCTATCCATTGGGAGAACATCCGGAGTGGAAACTGCCGTTTATCATTCGTTACCATGCCGGTGAACCGATGTACGAACGGCTCAAAGCGGTGATTATTGACCTTAAGTCCCGAGGGGCGGAGTTTACGACCTATCATGAATTGGCTCAAACGACTCTATAAATACGTGCTCTATCCCGTCAGCAGCAACCGTGTGGGTTATCTGATGTTGCTGTCTCTGGCGGTTATACTGACTATAGTCAGTAATATCGGCATGTCCAATGATATCTTCCTTGCTTTGCTGATCCCTCTATGGGGTGCGTATCTGACCTGCGTCGTAGCGACTCTGCTTCGTCCGATACGGTTGCATTGGGCGGTATGGACAGTAGCGGTCTTCTTATGGCTGATGGAGATCTTCTCGGTGTTTTTCTATTCGTCTCTGATCAATGTGCGTCTGGTCAAACTGATCCTTGAGACGGACACACGCGAAGCGTCGGAGTTCCTCTCGGGGCTCTGGGCGATGCCGGCTTTGTGGATAGCGATAGGGTGCGGCGTAGCGGCATTCCTGATAGCCAAAGGGCTGACGAAAGCGTGGACTCATCTGTCCGGTACGATCCGTCGGGTGTTGGTCGGACTGCTCTGTGTCTGTACGATCTGGTCGGCGTTGAGGGGCGAACACTCGTATATCAAACTGATTCGTTGTTTCGGTTTGGAGTCGGTGGCACAACTCAATGACGAACGCTATCTGCCTTGCCTGCGAACACCGGCAATCCGTTTCACGTACGGCGTAGCTTATACGGTGTTGACGGTACGCGAATACAAGACCTTAGTGCCCTCGGTGGAGCGTACCCAAGTGGACGGATGTGCGTTCCGTTCGCCTTGTATCGTACTGATCATCGGCGAGTCGTTCAATAAATACCACACGCCGCTCTATAACCCCTCATCTTTGCCCACAACGCCTAACCTCTGTCGCTTGCGGGACGAAGGAGCGCTGTATGTCTTCTCTGATGTCGTCACGCAGTCTAACCTCACGGCGCAGGTGATGCAGAACATCCTTTCTACATGGAGCGATGACGAACCGGACAGCTGGATGAACCACACCCTCTTTCCGGCAGTCTTCCGCAAGGCGGGATACGAGGTCTATTTCTGGTCAAACCAGTTCGTTCGGGATGCCGGTGGCGGACTGTTCTCCAACTTAGGCGGAGCGTTGCTCAATCATCCTGACCTTGATCGTCTGCAGTTCACCGCGAGGAACAGCACTACGTTCGCTTATGACTCAGGGCTCAATGCTGACCTGCGGGCTTTCATCGCCGATTCTTTGGGAGGCACGATCTCAAAACCGAGCCTGTTCATCGTCCATTATATCGGTCAGCACGTCAGTTATGCCGATCGTTTTCCTGCGGACTATGCCTATTTCCAAGCGGATAGCCTGACACCCACGTATGGTGGTTCGTACGGATGCGAGATCCGGGCGCAGTACGCCAACGCAACGCTTTTCCATGACCATTGTCTGAACGAGTTGTGGCAGCTCTTTGCGGCGCATGATGCGGTCGGGATCTATATGTCCGACCATGGAGAGGAGTGTTACGACTACCGCTCTTTCTACGAGCGTTCCGACCAGAACAGCCTCACGCCGCTCATGGCGAAGTATCAGTTTGAGATACCCTTCTTTGTCTTGGCTTCCGACGCCTTCCGAACGAATCATCCCGAACTGATGGAGCAGATACAATCGGCTCAGAATAAGCCCTTTGTCAATAGTGACATCTGCCATATGCTTTTCTCGTTGGCAGGTATCGCTATGCCGGACTACCGAGCGGATAGAGACCTCCTCTCGCCGCAATACAACACCACACGACCGCGTTTTATCGGTGACCATGTGGATTATAACACCCTTATTTGTCAACCCCAATAATGTTCTGATATGAAAAAAACGATCACTATCCTGCTGCCCGCTTACAACGAAGAGGCATGTTTTGACCATTTGTACGAGTGCATGAATGAGGTGCTGAAACAGAACCCCGGTTATAACTGGGAGTTCCTGCTCGTCAATGACGGTAGTACCGATTCCACGCTGGATAAGATGATCGCCTTGCATCATCAGGATCCGCAGCACTGGTCGTATATCGACCTTTCCCGTAATTACGGCAAGGAGGTAGCGATGATGGCGGGTTTCGATTATGCCAAAGGTGACGCGGTCATCATCATGGATGCCGATATGCAACATCCTATCTCGGCTATTCCGGAGATGATCCAATGGTGGGAGGAAGGCTACGACGATGTCTATGCGCAGCGTCGGTCAAGCCGTGAGTCGTGGTTTAAGAAAAAGACCTCGCAGTGGTACTACACCCTTCTCCAACGCCTCACGCGTGTGCCTATTCAGAAGAACACCGGTGATTTCCGTCTCCTTGACCGAACCTGTATCGAGGCGCTTAGGAAGATGCGTGAGTCAGAACGCAACACCAAGGGGCTCTACTCATGGATCGGCTTTAAGAAAAAGGGCATTTTCTATGACCAACTCGAGAGACAAGAGGGAACCTCCAAATGGAAATTCTCGCAGCTCGTCAACCTTGCTATCAACGGCATGACCAGCTATACCGTAGCACCGCTCAGGATAGCGATGTACTTGGGTATAGGCGTCTCGTTTGTAGCGTTTATCTACTTGATCTATATCCTCATCACCACCTTGCTCTACGGCGATCCCGTAGCCGGTTATCCGACGATCATGGTGACGATCCTTTTCCTTGGTGGCATTCAGTTGCTTACGATAGGTGTCTTGGGCGAGTACCTCGGACGTATCTTCAACGAGACCAAGAACCGACCCGGTTATTTTGTACGCAGATATAACGACGAGAAAGTATGAAAAAGTTCTTCGCATTCTTTACGGTCTCCCGTAATGTCTATTGGTTAGGTTTTGTCATAGCCGTAGCGGCATCGTTGATCGAACTCTTACGCGGTGGAGCAGAGAACTACTGCGTCTTTCGGGATGCGACCTTGCAGTTCTGGCAGGGTATCAACCCCTATACACAGGAGTTTGTGGATGTCCACCATCGTTATTTCATCTATTCGCCTATCTTCTGCGTCCTGTTTGCGCCTTTTGCTTTCATGCCTTTCTACCTCGGCGGCTTGGTGTGGAATCTGTTCGGTTATACGGTCTTTTATTTCGGAGTGAAGAACCTGCCGGGTGTCCTCTCTGCCAAAGCGCCGTTGATCATGTTGTACCTGCTGCTGACGGTAGCGCAGAGTCTGTTCTGTTTCCAGTTCAACCTCTTGGTGGCAGCGATCTTCGTTTGGGCATTGGTACTCTTGGAGCGCGATCAGGCTTTCTGGGCAATCCTGCTCATCATGATCTCCGCTACTACGAAGATCTACGGAGCCGTGGAGTTGGCGTTGCTGCTCTTCTATCCGCGTTTCTGGCGCAATGTGGGGTATGTGCTTCTCACAGGAATAGGTCTGCTCCTTCTGCCTGCCCTCCACGGTGGTGTGGAAGGACTGCTCTCCGGCTATCAAAACTGGCTTGCTCAGTTAGTCTCGCATCAGTCCACCGGCATCTACTATTCCTTCCTGTTCCTGCCCGGTATCCGCTCTTTCGCTCTGCCGTACATGCGTCTCTTTCAAGCTTCCGTCCTGCTCCTCATGGCGATTCCTTTCCTCCTCCCAATACTCCCTCCCTTTAAGGGAAAGGTCGAGGTGGGGCTTCCTTTCCGAGTCGGTCTTTTAGCGGCTCTGATGGGTTATATAGTGCTCTTTAGTGAAGCGGCGGAATATACGACTTATACCATCACCATGACCGGTTATGCGCTGTGGTATTTCTTGGAGGACAAGCGTCCCTTGGTGGACAGGATCCTTTTCTGGGCGTTGTTCGTCCTTTGGTGTGTCATGCCCATCGACCTCTTCTGTCCTTCCAAACTCTGTAACTATATTCATTCGACCCTTTGGATTGGTGTCCTCACTTATACCGTAGCGTGGGTTCGTATGATATACTTTACTTGCACACGTTCATTACGCAACTCATAATTTTGCGGATTTTTAATCCGCCCTGCAAAAAAAATGCACATAAAACTTGCACATGTGCATTTTTTTTTGTAACTTTGCGCCCAAATTGAAATATGCCTGTTTTATGCAAACTGCATTGTTAATAATTTCTACAGTAGCTGTACTTATTTTCGGGTTTTGGTTGATCCAGAACTCGCAGTTCCGAAATGAGGAGAAAAAACGTCAATGGGAACTGAAACGAGAGAGCCAGAAAGCTGTTTCGCCTATCAGGCTCAGGGCGTATGAACGTCTGGCGTTGCTCTTGGAACGTACCAAACCGGAGCACATGCTCATGGAGCTGCGTGCCAAGGATCCCAATGCCTTGAGCACATGGACGGTGGGGCAGGTACAACAGTACTTGCTGCAGACTATCCGTGCGGAGTTTGACCATAACCAGAGTCAGCAGGTATATATCAGCAACGAGGTGTGGGATATGATCGTCAATGCGCGTGACCAGACGGCTTCGTTCGTCATCGCCATGGCGGCTCAGTTACCGCCGCAAGCTACTGCGCAGACGTATGCTACGACCCTTATGACCGCTTATGCCAGCAACGGATTGACCCCCACCGACAAAGCCTTGGAGGAACTCAAAGAAGAAGCTAAAACATTGATGTAAGAACCCATCGACCTCCTGAAATGCAGATAAAGAGATATTTAGCAATAATAGCCTTGGCGTTTGTTACCCTGCCTCTATGGGCAGGGAAAGGTTCGTCCGACACTACGCAGTTGTCCAAGAAGATCTACCGAGGTATGACTATCAAACTGGATATCGGAGAGTCGGCATTGACAGCAGGTATGAGCAAGGGACGGTTGCAGCAATACGAGATAGCTATGAACTGGCAACTCACACGCCGTTTCTACCCGACGCTCGAATTGGGTTACGCAGGAGGTAAGACCGAGCAGGGAGACAGCATCTCGTATAACGCCCATGGCGGTTATTTCCGTGTGGGATGCGACATTAACCCTTTGCGCAAACACCCAGAGAGTCCGCACGCGATGCTTATCGGTATACGTATAGCAACCGATTTTCAACCCCGCAAAGTGGATTGCTGGGGAGAGATCGTTGCCGGTTGTCAGGTACAAGTGTGGGAAAACAAAAAATCGAAAGTGCAAGGCGGTCTTTACATGGGCTGGATGGGACGACTCAAGATCCTTTTTACCCGCGAGAAAGATGGGTTGCTGGCAGACGAGATGGGACCGATATACATCCCGGGTTACGGCAAAAGAGGCAACATCAGTTGGGGACTTAGCTACCACATAGGGTGGAAGTTCTGAAAGGTGAAATTTGAAGTAATCGTTCTGAAAGATAAGAAATCATAAATTATATACATCATGAACAAGACACAAGTTTTGAATCGTGCAGCGGATAACATTCGTATCCTTGCTGCCTCAGCAGTAGAAAAAGCAAAGAGTGGTCACCCGGGCGGTGCTATGGGTGGAGCAGACTTCATCAACGTCCTCTTTAGCGAGTTCCTCGAATATGATCCGGACAATGCCGCTTGGGAAGCGCGTGACCGTTTCTTCTTGGATCCGGGACACATGGCTCCGATGCTTTACGGACAACTCTGTCTGGCAGGTAAGTTCACCTTGGAGGATCTGAAGAATCTCCGTCAGTGGGGCTCGGTTACTCCCGGTCACCCTGAGCGTGAGATTGAGCGAATGATTGAGAACACCTCCGGTCCGCTTGGTCAGGGACACACTTTTGCTGTGGGAGCAGCCATCGCAGCCAAGTGGTTCAACCAGCGTTACGGAGAGATCCACAACCCGACCATCTATGCGTTCATCTCTGACGGCGGTGTGCAGGAGGAGATCTCACAGGGCGCAGGTCGTTTGGCAGGACACCTCGGACTCGATAACCTCGTTATGTTCTATGACTCGAACACGATCCAGCTCTCTACGGGCTGCGGCGAAGTGACATCCGAAGATGTCGCAGCCAAATACAAAGCGTGGGGTTGGTATGTGCAGGAAATCCCGGGCAATGATCCGGATGCTATTCGTGAGGCAATCAGCAAAGCGAAGGCTCACAAAGGCGAGCCGTCGCTCATCATCGGTCATACCACGATGGGTAAGGGCTGCGTGACGGCGGAAGGTGCTAATTGGGAAGGTAAATGTTCGACCCACGGAGCACCGTTGAGCAAAGCCGGCGCTTCGTTCGAGAAGACCATTGAGCACCTTGGAGGTAACCCCGAAGACCCGTTCCAGATCTTCCCCGAAGTGAAGAAACTATACGACGACCGTGCGGCTGAACTGCGTGAGTTGTGCAACAAGAAATACGAGGCATACTACGAGTGGAAGCAGGCTAATCCGCAGGCTGCCAATGAATACGAGACCTTTACGTCCGGCGAGACGCCGTGCATCGACTGGAGTCAGATTGAGCAAAAACCCGGAGCGGCTACCCGGAACGCAAGCGGTGTGGTTCTCTCGTTCCTTGCTGAGAACGTGGGCAATATGATCGTCAGCTCGGCAGATTTGAGTAACTCCGACAAGACCGACGGTTTCCTTAAGAAAACGCACGCCCTCAAGAAAGGCGATTTCAGCGGTCAGTTCCTGCAAGCCGGTGTGAGTGAGCTTACGATGGCGTGTGTGATGATCGGTATGGCGCTTCACGGCGGTATTATCCCTGCATGTGGTACGTTCTTTGTCTTCAGCGATTATATGAAACCTGCGGTTCGTATGGCTGCCCTTATGGAGCTTCCGGTGAAGTTCATCTGGTCTCACGACGCGTTCCGTGTCGGCGAAGATGGTCCGACTCACGAGCCGGTTGAGCAAGAAGCACAGATCCGTCTTATGGAGAAACTGCATAACCACCACGGCAAACCCTCTATGCTTGTCCTTCGTCCTGCGGACGCCGAGGAAACGACCCTCGCTTGGCGTGCTGCCATCGAGAACACCGAGACGCCGACCGCGCTCATTCTCAGCCGTCAGGACATTGCTCCGGTGCCTAATGTCAACCTCGAAGGTTTCCGTAAAGGTGCGTATATCGTGAGCCAAGACAAGAACCCGCAAGTCGTTCTTCTCGCTTCCGGAAGCGAAGTAAGTACCTTGTTAAGTGGAGCCGAACTGCTCCGAGCAGAAGGTATCCGCCTCCAAATAGTAAGCGTTCCTTCCGAAGGACTCTTCCGCGAGCAACCGAAAGAGTACCAAGATGCCGTTCTTCCGAAAGGCGTTAAGCGTTTCGGTATGACCGCAGGTCTGCCTTGCACATTGGAATCCCTTGTCGGCGAAAACGGCGCAATCTGGGGTCTCAACTCCTTCGGTTTCTCTGCTCCGTACAAGGTCCTTGATGAGAAACTTGGCTTCACCGCCCAAAACGTCTACGACCAAGTAAAGAAGTTGCTGTAAGAATACCACAAAACGATGGACGATAATTTTGCCATACAACTGTTTGAAGGAAAGCGTGTCCGCATTGTGTGGGATGCTGAGCAAGAAAAGTACTATTTCTCTGTCGTAGATATAGTACAGGTGTTAACGGATAGTGCTGATGCTCGCACTTATTGGAAGGTTCTTAAAAACCGACTTGCCAAAGAGGGAAATCAAACGGTTACAAATTGTAACCAGTTGAAATTACCCGAACAAGTACCCGAACAAGTACCCGAACAAGTACCCGAACAAGTTAATACGCAAACATATGTAAATCAATTAGATATGCAGAAATACCTGCTGACGGTAAAAGGAATGATGTTGTTTAATCAATTATCACAAAACAAATAAATCGTACATCGTAAATTTGTAAATCGTAAATTATATTATATGGAATACAACTTTAGTGACATTGAGAAAAAGTGGCAAAAGGCGTGGGATGAGAACGGTGTTTATACCGTTTCCAACGAATCCGACAAGCCGCACTACTATGTGTTGGATATGTTCCCTTATCCTTCCGGAGCGGGTCTGCATGTCGGTCACCCGTTAGGCTACATCGCCAGCGATATTTTCAGCCGTTACAAACGGTTGAAAGGCTTTAACGTGTTGCACCCGATGGGTTTTGACAGTTATGGTCTGCCGGCGGAACAATACGCTATTCAGACAGGACAACACCCAGAGAAAACGACCTTCGAGAACATAGACCGTTATATCTCGCAGCTCAAGAAAATCGGTTTCTGCTACGACTGGAACCGCGAGGTGCGCACCTGCGATCCGAAGTTCTACAAGTGGACCCAGTGGGCATTTGTGCAGATGTTCAACAGCTATTTCGATCCGAAGACGCAGAAAGCACAGCCGATTAGCAAACTGATTGCGGAGTTCGAAGCCAATGACCCGAAATGGGCGACCATGAGCGAGAAAGAGCAGCAGGAGAAGTTGATGAACTACCGCATCGCTTATCTCGCCGACACGAAAGTGAACTGGTGTCCGAAACTCGGAACCGTGCTCGCCAATGATGAGGTGTCCGAAGGTCTTTCTGTCCGCGGCGGTTATCCGGTGGAGCAACGTGTGATGAGGCAGTGGTGTCTGCGCGTCAGCGCGTACGCAGGACGCTTATTGGAGGGTTTGGATCGCATTGACTGGACGGAGAGTTTGAAAGAGACGCAACGTAACTGGATCGGTCGTTCCGAAGGAGCGGAGATGCAGTTTGCCGTAAAAGGGCAAGACGCGCCGTTTACCATCTTCACGACCCGTGCAGATACCGTGTTCGGGGTGACGTTTATGGTTCTTGCGCCGGAGAGCGAGTATGTGCAAAGGGTGGTTACGCCGGAACAGAAAGCGGAAGTGGACGCTTATCTGGCACGCTGCAAAAACCGCACGGAGCGTGAGCGTATCGCCGACCGCAAAGTGACGGGTGTGTTCACGGGAAGTTATGCTATCAATCCGCTGACGCAAGGCGAGATACCTATTTATATCTCCGATTACGTGCTCGCAGGCTACGGAACAGGTGCTATCATGGCGGTTCCTGCGCATGACAGCCGCGACTACGCGTTCGCTAAGCATTTCAACCTGCCGATCATTCCGCTGATTGAGGGCGCGGACGTGAGCGAGGAGTCGTTTGACGCTAAAGAGGGCAAGATGATCAACTCCGGTTTCCTCAACGGCATGGAAGTTAAGGACGCAATTCAGGCGATGAAGGAATATATCACGAACACCGGTATCGGTCGCGTGAAAGTGAACTATCGTCTCCGCGACGCTATTTTCTCGCGTCAGCGTTATTGGGGCGAACCATTCCCTGTCTATTACAAGGACGGCATGCCTTATACCTTGCCGGAAGACAAGTTACCGCTCGAACTGCCGGAAGTGAAAGACTTCAAGCCGACGGCTGACGGTCGTCCGCCGTTGGGCAATGCGGAGAACTGGGAGTATGAAGGCAATCCGTTGGAGCTCTGCACAATGCCGGGCTTTGCCGGTTCGTCTGCTTATTATCTCCGCTACATGGATCCGCATAACGACGAAGCACTTGTGGGTAAACAGGCGAACGACTACTGGCGTCAAGTGGATCTCTATCTGGGCGGTTCGGAGCACGCGACAGGACACTTGATCTACTCGCGTTTCTGGAATAAGTTCCTCTATGATTTGGGCTATGTGTGCGAAGACGAGCCGTTCAAAAAACTCATTAACCAAGGTATGATCCAGGGTCGCTCAAACTTCGTCTATCGCTATATCGGCGAGGGTGCGACGGGTAACCTGTATATCTCGTACAACCTCATCGAGAACCCCGAGTACAAGGACAAAGTGCAGCCGATTCACGTGAACGTGAACATCGTCAACAACGATGTGCTCGACATCAATGCGTTCCGCGCGTGGATGCCGGAATTCAAGAATGCCGAGTTCGTCTTTGCCGATGGTACGTCGTCCGAGCTGACGGGTTACACCGCCGGTGCAAAGCAGTACATCTGCGGCTGGGCTGTAGAGAAGATGTCGAAGTCGATGTTCAACGTCGTCAATCCGGACGATGTGATCGCTAAGTTCGGAGCAGATACCTTGCGTCTGTATGAGATGTTCCTCGGTCCGCTGGAGATGTCCAAACCGTGGGATACCAACGGTATCGACGGCGTGCATCGTTTCCTTAAACGCTTGTGGAACATGTACGAGACGATTTCTGACGAAGAGCCGACGAAAGAAGAACTCAAGAGCCTGCATAAGCTCATTAAGAAGATCACGTGGGACATCGAGAACTTCTCTTTCAACACCTCTATTCCTGCCTTCATGATCGCGCAGAATGAATTGAGCGCGCTCAAGTGCAACAAACGTGCGATCCTTGAACCGATAGCAGTCCTTCTCGCCCCGTACGCTCCGCACATCGCTGAAGAGGCATGGCATCGTTGTGGCAATGAGAGTTTTGTGGTGGATGCTGAGTGGCCCGTTTGCAACGAGGTATACTTGGTTGAGGACAGCCAGAAGTACCCGGTTCAGTTCAACGGCAAAGTGCGTTTCACTTTCGAGTGCCCGAAAGACACCCCGAAAGAGGAAGTAGAGAAACTCGTCCTCGCGCACGAAGACACGAAACGTTATTTGGGCGATATGCAAATCCGCAAAGTGATTGTTGTCCCAGGTAGAATTGTGAATATCGTAATGGGGTAATACAGAAAGAGGAGAGCGTGTGCTCTCCTCTCTGTGAACCAGCTGGGGCTCGAACCCAGGACCCCATCCTTAAAAGGGATGTGCTCTACCTGCTGAGCTACTGATTCATCATTTTTGATGCTTTTTTTCAAAAGCGGGTGCAAAGGTACTACATTTTTTTGACATGACCAAATAATTTTGAATTTTTTTGTAAAAAAATAGCATTTTAAGGCATTTTTTGTCAATTTTTATGGAAATTAAGCTACAATATAAGCGAAGAAAGACATCCAACGTACAAGTTGGTAACATTGTTATCGGTTCCGATTTTCCGATTAGAGTGCAGACGATGGCGAACACTTCGACCAATGATATCGATGGTTCGGTCGATCAGGCTCGTCGGTGTATAGAAGCCGGAGCTGAGTTGTTGCGTTTCACGACGCAAGGTCTGCGTGAAGTGGAGTCGCTCAAGGAGATCCACGCACAAGTGTTGACGGCTGTGCCGTTGGTAGCCGATGTGCATTTCAATGCCGAGGTGGCGGACGCTGCGGCGCAAGTGGTCGAGGCGGTTCGTGTCAACCCGGGTAACTACAGCAAGGACGCATCTAAGCTCAGAGAGCGGTTCGTACACCTATTAGATATATGTCGCGCGCACGAGACGGCGATTCGCATCGGTGTGAACCACGGTTCGCTATCCGAACGGATGATGGATCAGTACGGCGACACGCCCGAAGGCATGGTGGCGTCTGTCATGGAGTTTCTGCGGATTGCTGTGGAGCAGGATTTTCACAATATCGTCATCTCCGTCAAGGCGTCTAACACACGCGTCATGGTCGATACCGTGCGTCTGCTCGTCAAGACCATGAACCACGAGCACATGGCTTTCCCGCTTCACCTCGGTGTGACCGAAGCCGGAGAAGGCGAAGACGGACGCATCAAATCGGCAGTGGGTATCGGTGCACTCTTGGCAGATGGAATAGGCGATACGATTCGCGTGAGTCTGAGCGAAGCGCCTGAGAATGAGATACCTGTGGCGAAAGACTTAGTGAACTATTTCGCGGACGAAGACTCAACCCGTTATGATGGTTCTGTGACGGCGGAAGTGCTGGATAACATCGGTGGCAATGCGGAGATCCGTTATTCGTCAATGGAAGAGGATTGGAACCTGTTCTGCCTGCAAGCTGCATCTGAGTGCGGACGTCTGTTGTGGGATTACAAGGCTACCGAGCTGAAACTGGTCAACCCGAATTTCTCGGAGAACAAACTGAATTTCCTGAGCAAGGACATCCTTCAAGCCGCGCGCGTGCGTATATATAAAACGGAGTATATCTCTTGCCCGGGTTGCGGACGAACGATGTTCGATCTCCAGAAAACCGTTGCTGAGGTCAAAAAAGCTACGGCGCACCTCACGGGTCTAAAAATAGCCGTCATGGGCTGTATAGTGAACGGTCCGGGTGAGATGGCGGACGCCGATTACGGCTATGTGGGAGCCGGTCGTGACCGTATTTCCCTCTATCGCGGCAAAGAGTGCGTCCTCAAAAACATTCCGCAGGAAGAAGCCGTCTCTCAACTTCTCGCCCTCATTGAGGCAGATAAAAACGGTAAATAATTTAACCATAAGTATATGACCACTTTAACGAAAAGCGAAAAAAAGGCTATCATGGCAGACATGAAGTCCTTTGACGAACCGATGCCGGCTGTCGGAATCTTTTGGTATGATCCGGAGGAGCATGATTTTTTCGGTGTGTACAAGAAAGAACTGACGCCTAAGATGGTTGAGGATGCGGCAGATAAAGGGATTCCCTATATCAACTATCAGACACTTCACCGTCAGATTTGGCAAAAGCAGTATTTCCGGGCATTGGCTAAAAATGAACCGACTAAGTTTAAAGGCGATTACACCCAAGTACCTCGCGGACGTGTGTCATGGAGTGTAGATCACTTTGTTGTCTTTGTCGGCCAATGGGCAAAAGATATCGAGGACGAATTAACGGCATTGTTGGAGAAGTATTTTGCTTTGCCGTATTTTGAGTTCCGGTATGACGAACATTGGGACTTAGGTCACGGCTGGTCAGGAGATATGTAATCCTCGAAATTCAAACTCATTAGGGCGCAAAGGTTTGAGCCTTTGCGCCTTTTGCTTTGTACATAAGCAAAAAAATAACAATTTATTTGCATAATTCAAAAAAAAGTTGTACCTTTGCACGCAAATTGCGTGCGGAACAATAATCGTATCGTGATTTCGCTGAGCTCAGCAGCGTAAAAAAGTGAGCACATAGTATTTAAAAGGCGTTTATTGACGCTTGTTTTGGTACATCGAAATCCGGAAAATTTCACACGCCCAAAGCAAGATAGTGCAATAGACGTTCCGTGGGTATGTTAGTATCCGTTCGCGCCCTCATAGGGCGGGAGGGTTAAGCATATCGGGCGTGGACGTTATTGTTTGTTCTTGTGTGTAGGGTCATTTCCGGAACCTCGATGTAGAGAATAAGCGTGAAATAAGGTTCCACGCTTTTCTTATTATTAATCCCCTATGCTGGAATCCATAGGAAAATGTATGATTGAACTATGGAAGGCCAAATGTTAAATCCTTATTTGGAGCAGTTCTACAAATTACTCCAAACAGAACCCTTCTTATTCCCAGAGACAGACTACGCGAAAACAGCGCAGTATTTTAGAAGAAGAGAGAGTATCCCCACCGCTGAAGGTAGAGATATACTCTATGAATATCTGTGCAGACATGGGCATTCTTGTAAGAGAATGACAGCCAATCAATCTGCCGCTTTCGAAAACCTTATTAAGTATAGGAATACCCATTTCGAACCGTTTGAGTGGCATTTGACGGATGAGGACTACGTGGAGAAAGTCTCGCAACTCTATAATGACATACAAGCGATTCTTCCGTATAAACATCAGTCATCAGAACTCATCTCACGGATAATCTCCGTCTTGTATGGTTGCGCTCCCACATTTGATCCTACTCTTTGCGATCTGCTTAATATTGACATAGATGCCCAATATAAAGAGCAATTAATTCAATTTAAGAAAAGTGTATTGACTTTTTACGCTATGATTGCGATATTATCAATTACGACCTACAACCTTCAGAATAAAGGCATAATTGATGAGCATCTTGCAGAAGCAATTGAAGAGGTAGCGCATGGTGTATATGATGCTTTTGAGGAAGGAAAGAAGAAAAAACAATAATGTTTAACACTAATAAAACAAATCTATGAAAACAAAAATTTTTACTTCTCTCTTCGCGCTCATAATCGGCGCAGGAATTCTTTTCGCATCGGACACGCAAGTAGATGGCATTTATTACAATTTTGACTATAGTAGCCGCACCGCATCTGTTACTTACCGAGGCGCAAGCGAATATTCCTACTCAAATGAATATACCGGCTCGGTTGTAATCCCATCGTCTGTTATCTATAATCATGTTACATATAGTGTCACTAGCATTGGATGGGGGGCTTTCCGATATTGCCGCGGTCTGATCTCTGTAACTATCCCTAGTAGCGTTACCAGCATTGGAGATGCTGCTTTCAATGGTTGTAGCAGTTTAACATCTCCTGTATTACATGCACATGTTTTTGCTTATCTACCAACTTCTTATTCGGGTGCATATTTAATTCCGGATAGCATTGAATCTATCGCAGGTTATGCTTTCTCTGATTGCAGCGGATTAACCTCTGTAACGATTCCCAACAGCGTCACAAGCATTGGAATTTATGCTTTCCAGAATTGCAGCGGATTAACCTCTCTAACGATTCCCAACAGCGTCACAAGCATTGGAAATTATGCTTTCCAGAATTGCAGCGGATTAACCTCTGTACCGATTCCCAACAGCGTCACAAGCATTGGAAATTATGCTTTCCAGAATTGCAACAATTTGACCTCTGTGACAATTCCATATAGCCTCACAAGTTTTGGAAGTTATGCTTTCGATGGTTGCAGCGGTATAACATCTGTTGTATGGAACGCAAAGCATTGTAATGCAACTAGTTTTGGCAGTCAAGTTGAGTCCTTTACGTTTGGCGATGAGGTAGAACTAATACCACCTACTCTTTGTTCTGGGATGCCCCTACTAACAGCAATAACCATCCCCAACAGCGTCACAAGTATAGGATATAGTGCTTTTAGAGGTTGCAGTGGTCTGACCTCTGTGACAATAAAAGCAGAAACACCTCCAATTTTAAATGAAGATTTTGGAAACTGTTTCGATGACAATTTAACATCAATAATTGTTCCTTGTGGCACATTAGATGCATACAAATCCGCATGGTCAAGTTATGCCTCCCAAATTCAATACATACCACTCGGATATATAGTAACAGGTAATGTAAATGACATAGTAATGGGTAGTATTCACGTGCCAACTACGCTATGTGATGACACTACACTAACTGCCACTCCTAACTATGGTTACCATTTTACTAGATGGAGTGATGGAAATACAGATAATCCGCGCATTTTTACTTTATCACAAGATACAACATTTATTGCTGAGTTTGCACTTAATCAATATAACATTAATGTTAGTTGTGATGGAACAATGGGAAGTTTTGTTGGAGAAAATGGTAGTTATGACTATTTAAGTTCCCATACTTATGAAGCGATACCCAATAACCACTATCATTTTAAACAATGGTCGGATGGTAACACCGACAATCCACGTACAGTTGTGTTGACTCAAGATACCGCACTTACTGCCGAGTTTGCACCTGACATATACGTGCTGTCAACGACTATTAACTATCCAAATAGAGGAAGTGTATCAATAAATGAAGGTAACGAGGCATTAGTGCTGATGAAAGCAACAACAAACGGGAGAACTGTAACCGGATACATTCCTGGGAGTGTTTCTACAAATTTCTCTTACGGAAATACAAAACTTAATGACGGAAAATATTTTGGGATAAAATTTGCTTCCGGTTCATTGCGTGAAGGGGACTTGTTCGTAATCCACATTACGACACCAGCGACCATCTCTGGAGGCCCGAAATTATACGCAACTCCTAATACTGACAAATTGATTTATTCATACCCAGAAGATGCGAAAGGCATTACCGGTGACCTCATCGTAGTACTTCCGGCTGGTGTAGAAAGTTTATCTTCAATATATTTATATCGAGAGGGGTATGATTGGAATCCGATGTTCGATGAAATTTCCATTCTTCGTAAGGGCTGTAGTTCTGCTGAATACTTACAAGAAGTAACACTAACCGCCATTTCAAATAACGGCTGTCATTTCACCCAATGGAGCGATGGAAATACCGACAATCCGCGTGCTTTCATTATAACACAAGATACTACCTTTACAGCGGAGTTTGCAGTTGATAATAGCGGAGCTTGCGGCGAAGATAACCAACTTACATGGACTTACGATGATGAGACAAAAACATTAACCATTAGCGGTAGCGGAGCCTTGACTTCCAACTTTACGTATGGAGTTGAAGCACCTACACAAATGCAAAATCTCATTATAGGCAATGAAGTTACGGCTGTTGGAGATAGCGCTTTCTATGGAATGAGCACTATCAATCATTTGGTAATCGGTGGAAGTGTTGCCTCAATTGGTGATTATGCCTTTGCTGAATGCAAGAATTTTGATGATATTACCTGCTATGCAACTACCGTTCCAACGATTACTGAGAATACGTTTGCTAATGTAGGCAATAAACAGTACATCTATCTTTATGTGCCGGAAGGTCGTCAGCGTGCCTATCTCCGTGATACCTATTGGGGAGAATTTGATGTGCAGGTTAAAAATGCGGAAACAGTTACCGAACCGACCGAGGACGTTGTTGTCACACCTTATGAAAATTCAGCGGAGATAGTTTGGCCTATAGTAAACGAAGCAGAAACATACGAAATAACGATTACAAAAGATGACCAAACAGTTTGCACATTAACTTTCAATGCCCAAGGTCAGTTGATAGGAATTGCTTTTGCACCTGCACGCGAAATGACGAAACAGCAACAAGCCGAAGGATTCAGATTTACTATAACTGGTTTGACCAATAACACACAATATGGCTACTCTATTGTGGCAAAAGATGCAAATAACAATACATTAGATACCAAATCCGGATCATTCACTACTACCGGTGAAATACCGACAGCCATAGAAGATGTACAAGTGAACAGTGTACAATGTACCAAGATCCTCCGTGATGGTCAGATATTCATCCTCCGTGGCAACAAAACCTATACCCTTCAAGGACAAGAAGTCAAGTAAAGTACAAAGGAACAAAGTACATTGTACAAATCAAACAAGCGGGTGCTCAATGAGTTGCCCGCTTGTTATGCAATTGAAGTTTTTTCGTACCTTTTAGCGCCACTTTCGCGAGTATTTCGCGGATGTGGCTGTAGAATTCCTATACCATGAGCGCTAAAAATAGTAAAAATTTGCACTGGCATAAATGGCATAAGTGGCATAAATTATCCTTCAACACCCACTTTTCTGCCACTTATGCCACATCATTTTTTTGCTTTGCACTTTCTGCACTTTCTGCACTTTCTCGTTCCAAAGTGCAAATAGTGCAAATAGTGCAATGTCATTTTTTTATTAACTTATCTCTGTATAGTATTATATACGTAGTATATAATACATATCAATTAAATCTTTAGTTATTCCTTATATATTACTTATTCATTCCTTATTCATTAACGGACCTGCCACGCGACTGGAAACCGATTCAAACGGCTCTTCGAAACACCCCAAACCGTACGTACACGTCCGCAATGGTAACGAGATGGTAACGTAATGCGAACGGGAATGACAGCTAATTACATGCTAAATACACGCTTAATCTATGCTAAAATGATGCAAAAATGCAACAAAAAAGCCGCGACTCTTGCATATGTCAAAAAAAAGCAGTAATTTTGCAGGCAAAATTGGTTTGAAGCACATGCAACACGCAAATTTATATATCATCGCCGGACCAAATGGAGCCGGCAAAACAACGGCATCATTCAGTTTATTGCCCGATGTGTTGCATTGCCTCAATTTTGTGAATGCAGATGAGATAGCACGTGGTTTGTCTCCTTTTGCCTCAGAATCAGTTGCCTTCCAAGCAGGCAGAATCATGTTGCAGAGGATAGATGAACTACTGCCGCAAAAAGTCGATTTTGCCATCGAAACAACGCTTGCTACTCGCTCGTATGTGCATCTTGTGCATCGAGCTCAGAACTTGGGATACAAGGTACATCTGATTTATTTTTACTTGGAAAACGAGGAACAAGCTATTCAACGTGTTGCGCAGCGTGTGAGCAATGGAGGACATAATATCCCCGAACAAGATATCCGCCGTCGGTTCAAACGCGGGATATATAATTTGCTCAATCTGTATATGCCTATATGCGATAGTGTGCTGATATATAATAATGCGCACGGAGAGGCCATTTTAGTAGCCCAAAGCGGTGGTGTCGATGGAAGTTTGCAGATACGCGAACAAGAAATGTGGAACCAATTAAAACAAAATATATGAGCGAACGTGAATTAGAGGCAATATTGAGTATTGGACTCAAGCAATCCTATAAAAAGGTTGTGGAGCAACACCGCCGTGACAATCAGCCACTTATCTTCAGCGAGAATGGTCAGGTGAAATACGTGGATCCGTTCACGGTTGCTATTTAAACCCACTAATCCACTAACCCACTAACCCACTAATTCGTTAATTCGTTAAATCGTTAAAATAAAAATACTAATCTTATGCAAAAATCCCCATTACAGATTGCGCGTCAGAGCTATCAGCCGAAGATGCCGGTAGCATTGCAGGGCGCGGTTCGTCTTGTAGAAGGCGAGAAAACACAGTCGGTTGCAGACCAAGAAGAAATCCAGAAACTCTTCCCGAACACTTACGGTCTGCCGATCATTACCATGGAACCCACCACCGGCAAGAACCATTGTGACGAACCGTTCAACGTGGGTGTAATCCTCTCCGGAGGTCAAGCTCCCGGCGGTCACAACGTCATCTCCGGTCTCTATGATGGCCTCAAAGCGCTGAATCCGAACAATAAGCTGTACGGCTTCCTCGGAGGTCCTTCGGGTCTTATTGATGGCAAGTATCAGGAGCTCACAGCGGCTATCATCGACGAGTACCGCAACACCGGTGGTTTCGATATCATCGGTTCCGGTCGTACCAAACTGGAGGAGACTTGGCAGTTCGATAATGGTATCGAGATCTGCAAAAAACTCGGTATCAAGGCAGTTGTCATCATCGGTGGTGACGACTCGAACACCAACGCTTGCGTACTTGCTGAGTACTATCTCCAGAAACAATGCGGCATCCAAGTCATCGGCTGCCCGAAGACTATCGACGGCGACCTCAAGAACGAGATGATCGAGACCTCTTTCGGTTTCGACACCGCTTGTAAGACGTACGCCGAGCTCATCGGTAACATCCAGCGTGACGCTAACTCCGCGAAGAAATACTGGCACTTCATCCGCCTCATGGGTCGTTCGGCAAGCCATATCGCCCTCGAATGTGCACTCCAGAGTCAGCCGAATATCTGCTTGATCTCCGAGGAGGTTGAGGCGAAGAAGATGACCCTCAATGACATCGTTGAGGACATCGTCAAAGTGATCGTGGACCGTGCTAACGCAGGTCTGAACTTCGGTACTATCCTCATTCCGGAGGGTCTGATTGAGTTCATTCCGGCTATGCGTGTCCTCATCCAAGAGCTCAACGACATGCTCGCTAACAACGAGGAGTTCACCTCGCTTGACGGCGATGATGCGAAACGTGAGTACGTCAAATCGATGCTTACTCCGGCTTCCTGCGAGCTCTTCCGTTCGCTGCCGAAGGGTATCGCTAAACAGCTCACCCTTGACCGCGACCCGCACGGAAACGTTATGGTTTCGCAGATCGAGACCGAGAAACTGCTCATTGAGATGGTTCAGAAACGTCTGGCTGTCCTCAAAGCTAACGGCGAGTACAAAGGCAAGTTCTCTGCTCTCAACCACTTCTTCGGCTACGAAGGACGTTGTGCTATGCCATCTAACTTCGATGCTGACTACTGCTATTCGATCGGCGTGAACGCTACGCACCTCATCGCTGCCGGCAAGACCGGTTACATGTCGCTCGTGCGCAACCTCACCAAACCCGCAGCAGAGTGGTTAGCCGGTGGTGTGCCTATCACTATGATGATGAATATGGAGAAGCGTAACGGTAAGATGAAACCGGTTATCCAGAAAGCCCTCGTAGAGCTCGACGGTGCGCCCTTCAAGTACCTGCAGGCTCATCGTGCAGAGTGGGCTGACGCGAACACCAGTTACATCTACCCGGGTCCGATCCAGTACTACGGTCCGACCGAGGTCTGCGATCAACCGACCCGTACCTTGCTCTTGGAGCGCGGCAAAAATTAATGTACAAAGGAACAATGTACAACGTACAAAGGAGCGTTAAAGGAGATGTACAAAGGAACAATGTACAACGTACAAAGGAGCGTTTTGTTTCTCCTTATGGCAATGAGTATTTCCCTATCCGCCCAAGATTTTTCGGCGGATAGGGAATTATTCGATGCTTACCAACGGGAAGACATGAGCGTTTGGAAAACATATATAGATAAGGTACAAGGGGACAAAGTACAAGGTACAAAGGAGTTGACATACGAATACGGTTACTGCGGCTATATAGTTGCGGAGGCAAAGAAAGAAGGTAAAGATGCTCTCCTGCCGGAAGCCAAACGCTACGTCCAGCAGTTCAAATCGCACATCTCACATCTCAAATCCCAACTGCCCAAAGGGCACTACGAGATGTACCTCTCTGCGGTCTATGTGTTTGAACTCCGTTTGCATGAGTCTATTCATCCCATTAAGGCGATGTCTCTGGCAAAAGATGCCACCAAACTGGCGCCCAGTGATCCGTTGGTTCTCTCTTATTATGGTACATGCCTCTTTTACGCCCCAAAACCTTTTGGCAGCAAAAAGGATGCTTTAGCGTGGTTTGAGCTTGCTGAGAAACTGTTCCGAAAACCCGAATGGAAGTACTGCTGGATACGTGAAGCAACGCATATGTACGTCCAACAATGCCATAAAAAACTAAAAAAGTGATTTTTTTTGCATTTTTTTGCAAAAATATTTGGATATATCAAAAAAAAGCAGTACCTTTGCACCCGCTTTTGAAAAACGATGTGAATTGTGTTTCCTAAGCGATAAACATTGTTCATTAAATTTTGCCGAATTGTGTAATGGTAGCACTACAGATTCTGGTTCTGTCTGTCTGGGTTCGAGTCCTGGTTCGGCAACTTAAAAAGTCCTCCTTTGGGGGACTTTTTTTTGCGAACCAGCTTTCACCCAGAGGTTCTTATCTCGCTCCGCTCGAACGATTAATCAGCAGACTGATTTTTCGAGTCCTGGTTCGGCAACATAAAAAGTCCTCCATCGGGGGACTTTTTTTGCGAACCGGCTTTCACCCAGAGGTGTAACTAATTCGGGCGAATCTTGAGGGAGAAAATATAGCGGTCCATATCTGTTCCCTGCTCATCAATGATTTGCAGGATCTTTATGGCACCTATCGCCTTGTCTCCTTTACCGATCAGCAGCACATCGTCCGCTTTCAGATCTTTGATGGTGGATGTCTTCATCAGATTAGGCCATACATTCTCCAGACTCTGAACGCTTGCTTCGGAGAAGTTAAACCCTTCGGTGCGTGAGAACAGCAGTCCGGACTCGGAATGCCATATGCAGGAAGGCGCTTGTAAGGTCTTATCCAAGACATCATAGAATGCGACGGTAGCTGAATCCTTGTTCAGATATACCGGTTGTAAGGTCTCTAACGAGAACGCGGATTTGCCCACAGAAGCTGCGGAATACAAGGTCATATTATCCAATGTACGCAGTTTCTCCTCTCCGGGTGTCACCAGCATCGTGATAGAGTAGGACATCATGTTTCCTGACCCGTCAAATGACCGTGCTGTGAGAACAACCTTGGTGGTGTCCTGATAGTACGGCAGAGCGTAATACCAACTCATGTTGACGTTTTTTAACGGCCAAGCAAGCGTACTGTCTAAGACGTCTTTGTTTTTATATTCAACGTCCTCGGATGAGATGACGATACGCTGTATAGGAGAAGACTTTGCTTCTGCAAGGACTGTGACGTGCAGAACGGCACCTGATGCAACAGGTGCCTTCTGCCAATCCACATTATCAATGCGCATAATAGTCACCAATTCGGACTGTTTATTGCAGGCGATCAGACTAAGCGCTGACAATAGAATCAAAAGAGTTTTTCTCATGCGTTATTAACGACGGCGGTTTTTATTGTTCTTTTGCTCGTTGATACGTGCTTCCAACTCAGCTTTCTCCAGAGCCTCTTTCGTCGCATTCAACTCTGCCTGCAACGCTTCAACCTGTTGGTTGAGTGCTGCATTCTTGTTGTCCAATGCCTGAACCTCGGCTTGGTGCTTTTGTTCTGCTTGAGTTGCCGAAACCTTGTTGATAGCATATACTTTGAGGGTCATAGTACGTTTGTGAATACGACCTCCCATCATATGCTCCACTTGGTCGTTGAAAGAAGCGGGGATGATGTAATCAGCATTGGGATAAAGCTCTAACACTTTGTGCAATGCTAATTTCAGTTTGCCCAGTTTCACTTTCTTGCGGAAAGCGATATTCGTTTTATGGTAGAAACGCGGGTCATACTTCTCTCCGTTGACCGTCAGAATCTTCGAGAAGATTCCTAAGTATGTCTTGTATTCCACCTCGATATTCACGTCACCCATATATTGGTAGTCGTCCATCGTCAATTCCAGACGAACTACATCCGGTCTGAGGTCGGAGTAGTTTCGCTCTACATTATGCTGGCTGACGCACGAAGTGCCTATCACTGCTATCAAAAGCAGTACAGGTAGTAATATGCGTTGTTTCATAATCGATAAAAATTAGACGTTAATTACTTGCGGAAATAATAGGTGAACGTGATAGCTGCATCAGCGCCCCAAGTAGCTTCTATATGGCTGGCTTTGGAGGGGTCAGTAGCTGTTCTACCGTCAATAGTAACGCTGGTCTGCTTGTTACCGTCGTTGTTAATCGTTGTTTTCTGTCCTGCGCTGAAGCTTGCTTGACCGGAGTAACCGCCCTCAAAACCGATAGCGAACGGAAGATCTGCAACAAAGAACTGCAAACCGAGGAAGATACCACCACCGATGACGAACTTGTTGTTGGTCGTTTTGGTAGTCTGGGTACCGTTTTTCGTTTTTTCAGAGTCGATATTAAATCCGATAGGCATCTGTGCTCCTAAATATACATCCAGCACGTTAATAGGATTGAAGTGATAGGCGCAGCCCGGCAGGAAACGGGTGTAGTTGATGTCTTTTACGTGGCTGTAATCGAGATTGTCGTCTTTGAGACGGCTGTTCTCATTCTTACATGCAAACTGGAAACCAAGACGGCCCTCCCATTTGTCCGTGAAGTAATACTTGAGGTTGATCATAGGAAGCGCCCAGAAGATGTTGTTCTTGAAGGGTTCATCTTTGTTCAACTCAACCAAGTCCATGATCTGGGTTACGGATACACCGAGGTACATTCCGAAATCACCAGCTTGCGGACGGTTACCTGTACGCGGAATTACAGACGAGTTAGGCTCACCTGTAGAAATTTGAGCAAATGCTACGCTAACACTCATCAGCGCAACAAGAAGTAGAGATGTTTTTCTCATAGAGTAATAGAGTTAGTTTGTCTGGCCTACTCACTTTGATCGGCTTTTCGGCATTCTCCGTTTCATTGAAATTGCGCACAAAAATAGTCATTTTTGTTGATACTACCAAATATTTCGATAAAAAAATGCATAAAAATTGCTTTTTTTATGATTTTGAGGTAAGTTTTTATTATTTTGGGTTTAAAACACCCCATATTTACAAAAAAACAAACGCCCACTTGGGGCGCTTGTTAGAAGTTGTATTTCGTCATGAGCTGGACGCGGTGGTTCGTGACCCAATGGAGACCTTTGTCTGCCAAACCATGGGCATTGAGACCTTTGCTTGCATCGCCGTAATGAACAGAAGTCACTTCGTACTCGCAGCCGATCTGGAACTTACCGATGGTATACAGCAGAGTCGGCGTCACACGGAACATCCGGTACATATTCGCAGCTCGCGGATAGAAGTAACCGACAAGCGAACCGTTCGCTTTGGTCGCAAGCTCTTCCTTGGTACCGAAATTACGAACGTAACCGGCAAAAAGAATTCCTTGTAGCTTCTGCGGATGTTTGTCTTCCTGCGCTCCGACTTTGCCGCCATACACTATACTGATCCAAGACGATGAAGTGCGTGTCGGGGTATATGCCCAAGAACCGTCACTCTTCACGTCGCTCACTCCGTAACCGCCGTTCATATTCATATGCTCTCCGGACTCGGCAAAGATGGACTTCGCTTTGATGGAGAACTCGCCTTTCTTATACTGCAAATACACGAACGGAGAAATGGTTGTAAGGCGGTCGGAAACTTTTACTGCAACTGTATCTCCGGGCGTTGGTATTACTTTTCCTATGTGACGCGGCTTGATACTCAGCACATCCGCTCCGGCACGTACTAACCAGCCTTTGTGGTGGAAAGTCAGACCTAAATAAGCCTCCGGAGTCTTGCTATAACCGATATACTCTGCCGATTGTCCGTCCGGACCGATGGAGCAGTATTGCATTTGCCAAATGAGAGCACCCGTAAGTGTGAACAGATTACCCAAACGGGCATCCATCTTCACTTGCGGCGTACGCGAGAAAGGACCGAACGGAGCACCCGAGTTAAGCGCGATAGCGTCGCATAAATCGGCTGCCATAGGATGCCAAGCCTGACCCATCAACAGCTCTACGCGCGCGTAATCCTTATTATTCATACGCAAGCTATCCCAAGCTAAGGTCAGATATGCCTGACGAAGACGAAGCTGTGCAGTTCCTGAAACGGAGTGTGAACCCGTGCCTTTGGTACTCAAACCGGCATAGAAATCCGCTTCAATCTTAGCGCCAAACTCCGTGTTGCGCCATTTATACCCCACGATATTCAGACCCACGCGTGTCGTGAGAGTGAGGAAACGGAACGTGGAGATAGCATTCAGATCCTGACGTAATTCCGGATCATCGGTTTTGTTCCAGTTCTCATCTTTGGGCTGATAGTTATACAAATCACCCGTTCCGGACATCGATTCCCGTGAGTCAAACGCGAAATAGTTGCGGATAAATCCGTACGGCTTGAAATGCTGCTTGAGGTGGCTTTTTACCGCTTCTTTCTTGCTCTCTTTGCTAACCTCCTGAGCCATCGTCGGCATCAGAAACAAAGCTGAGAGCGCTATCATTACTATCTTTTTCATATGCATTCTTACTCTTTGTTAGAACGGGAACAACAACATCACACCGTACGAAACAGCGATACCGAGCACACCAACGATCAGACCCACAACGGTCATATCGTGCGTCTTGATCATTCCGGTAGAAGAAGCAATCGCATTCGGCGGGGTAGAGATCGGGAAGAGCATTGCGAACGAGGTAGAAGCCGCTACGCAAACCAACAGCGTGGTCACGCCGCCCATCGGTGCGAGGTTCTCCGCCATCGCGGTACCCACAACTGCGAGGATCGGCACTAACAGGTTCGCTGCCGACGAGTTGGCAATGAAGTTACTGAGCAACCAGCCTAACAAACCGGCGATGATCAGTACTGCCAAAGCCGACCAAGTGCCGAACGGAATAGCCTGTACCAAACCAGCAGCCAAACCGGTCTTGTTCAGCGCAGTTCCCAACGCAAATCCACCGGCCACCATCCAGAGTACATGCCAATCGATCTTGGCAAAATCATCGCGGGTGAAAATACCGAAGAGTGCGAAGATAGCAAACGGAATAAGCGCTACCACATTGGAGTTCAGATGGGTCAGCTCGCCGGTCATCCACAGTAAGATCGTACCGAGGAAAGTGATAGTCACCATCCAGAATCTCCAATCTTTCTTGCACGTACCGTCAATGACGATATTGATACATTTCGTCTTGAAGGGGAACAGCATTTGCAGCAACCACCAAGCGAAAAGAATCATAATCGCTACCACCGGCACGAAACGTAGCATCCATGCGCCAAAACCTATTTCAATACCGCTGGAAGCCAACTGACCGATAGCGATAGCATTAGGAGGCGTGCCGATAGGAGTACCCAAACCGCCGATATTGGCTGCAATAGGAATAGAAAGCGCAAGACTCACCCTTCCGCCTCCTTCTGCAGGCAGCGTTTTCAACACCGGAGTCAAGAACGCTAACATCATCGCAGCCGTAGCTGTATTGGACATGAACATCGACATGACGCTGATGAGCACTAAGAATCCGAGCAACACATTACTTGGCTTGGTACCGAAAGGCTTCAGCAGTATATGCGCCAAATAGACATCCAAACCCACTTTGCTCGCTGCGATAGCCAACACGAAACCGCCCAAGAAGAGCATAATAATCGGGTCTGCAAAAGAAGCCATCAGCTCTTTGAAATTAACTAAATCGCCCATTTCCGGATTCGTAAATCCTTTGTTGGAAACCGTGAGCAACAGAAAAACAATCGTGCTCACAGACGTAGCCCAAGCAGGGATGATCTCAAACATCCACATGAGCGCCGCATAGCAGAAGATAGCTATCGTACGTTGCTGAACGACCGTCAAACCTTCCATGTGAAACATTGATGCCGGTGCAAACCACAAGAACAGTACAGCCAAGATGGTCAACGGCAGCAACACATGTTTTTTAACATTTACATTTTTCATAATTTCTATATCTTGAATGATTATTTGTTATCAAAAGCAAAAAAGCGCGCAAAGGTACTGCTTTTTTTGCATATATGCAAGAAAAAATGCGAAAAAGTGCATAAATTTCTCAAAAAAGCACGTTTCCAGCTCACTGCGAGCAGTATTTTGGACTTTTTCGATGTTTTTCTTGCTCTCACTCATGCATTCCACAAACAGCTCAAAAAGGTTTTTTTTTTACAAAAATACGAATTTGCTTGCGTATGTCAATTATTTTTTGTAATTTTGCACGCTAAATTGTGTGAATACATGAAACTACTGCTTATACTATTGTCCGTCATGAGTTTTACCGTACAGACTAAAACCACAGTGTCGGTAGATGGTGCTACGCCTTCTAATATGGAGGTGGAGTATAGCAACACCTATCAGAAGGGCGATGTGCGGAAAAACGACGTAGCAGCATTGATGCTTCGTGAGTTGGGCGGTATTGCGGTAGAGAAAGTAGTGGCTTACGTGCGCTCGAATGCCAGCGGTGGAGCCGGTAATTTTGAGGTTCGCGCGAACGGATATACGGTGGGGCAGAAATCCGGCACATTCAAGGATTGGACAGGCGCGTATGATAGTCAGAATTATCACGCTATTACGTTGGTTTCCGGCAGTGTGGCGAATGTCTATAGCCTGACGATCCAACTGATCGGAACCGCTAACTCGCTTCATATCGAGAAATATGTCGTTACGTACGGCGATTCGCCTGCTAAGTCCGTGACGCTTATGAGCGGTGCTACCCCGATGGATACCTTGCGCGAAGAGACAGGCGGATCGGGAGTGCTTCTGCCGAGGATGGAGAATCAAGACCGATGGCAGTTCGTGGGGTGGAGTGATACAGAGTTTGAGGAGTTGGACGAGATGCCGCCTTTGTACAAAGCGTATGAGATGTTCTATCCCGATGAGAACTGCACGCTGTGGGCGGTGTACTTCTATAATGATACCCCGGATAGAGCCTATGTGACGGATCTGGTGGACGGAGAGTACCTGTATGTGAATAGAGCTTTTGATATCTCGCTCAATGGTGTTCCGGATGCTGAGAGTGGCAAAATGGCTTGGAATATAACGGACGTACATGATGAAAATCAGTACTATACGATATCGTTTGCTTCGCCGGATACTGCCTATATCACACATTCCAAAACGGCTAATCCGATAGGCTATGCGGGAACCAAGATGGCGATAAAACCGAGTCCATGGTTAGTGTACCATCAAGGCGATGAGACCTTGTTTTATACTTTCATCAATGGGAAAAACTACGTCTTGTGGTTGAATATATGTGATGGGAGAAATGATGACTGCTATGCCGGTTTGCTGCAAGCTAACCCGATGGCTTCTCCGATGGCTTTGCTGCCTTCGCACCGACGCGGAGCATTGCGGTACAGTTGTCATCCCGAGCGGCTCATGGGAACGGATTTTATTCCTTCCTCTGAAGGTAAAGCGCGTAAAATATTCCGTAACGGACAAGTGTTGATCCTCCTTAACGGAGTGACTTATACGATTATGGGGACGAAAATAAATGATTGAATAGTTGATAATAGCATATGAAATTATTGGTAATTATACTATCGGTTTTAACCGGAATACTGAGCGGCGAATATAACGCCAAAACGCTTAGTGAAGCAGAGCAGGATAGTATCTTGGCGAGTTATAATCCTTCTTTGGCTCCAAAAGGTCGCTACCGTCTGGAGAAAGAGAACGAGCAGAAGATCTTTCGTCATTCCGAAGTGGCGGATTGGTTCGTTTATGATACCATGCGTCATACGCGTAAGCGTTTGGGCGAAGGTATATTCGGAGCAGAAGTCAAAGTGCGTGACGCGGTGATGTCGCCTAACGGAAGGTACGTGGCGTTTGCTAAGGATAACAACCTCTATATCCATAAACTTGATTTCGGTACCGAGGTGGCGGTCTCCAAAGAGGAGAACACCGATATCATCAGCGGTGTGGCTGATTGGTTGTACGAAGAGGAGTTTGGTACAACCGCCCTCTTTGCTTGGAGTCCCGATTCCAAACAGTTGGCATTCGTTCGGCTCAACGAGACCGAGGTGCCAAGTTTCTCATGGGAAGTGTATTCCGATACCCAATATCCGACCTTGGAGAGCCTGCGCTATCCGAAAGCCGGATGTCAGAATGCGAAGGCATCGGTCTGCGTCTATGATGTGGCTACCAAAGGGATCCTTACGATGCAGGTGACCAACGACCAACGATCAACGACCAGCGACAAGGACTTCTATTTCCCGCGTCTCAAATGGTATAACGAGAGCACTTTGTTTGTCCTGCGCGTGAACCGTGACCAGACCAAGATGGAGGTGCTTTCCTGCAATGCCAAATCCACCGTCTCGAACCTCTGGTATCACGAGGAGAGCAAGAAATACTTCGTGGACTATTCCCTCTTCGACCAGTGGCAGTGGTTAACCGACGGAAGGGTTATCGTCCTCAGTGAGCAGGAAGGATGGAGACGCGCGTATTTATATGGAAAAGATGGTATCCAACTGCGTGCTTTGACGCCGGATGAGATCGATGTAACGGCATTGTACGGCGTGAACGAGAAGACTCAGATCCTCTTCTATCAAGCCGCTCCGACGCCTTCTACACGGCATATATACGGACTCAGCCTAAAGAAAAATACCATTACTCAAGTCTCCAAAGAAGATGGTATATGGTCTGCCCGTTTTGCGAAGGACTGCAACAGTTCTATCTTATGCCATCAGTCGTTCGATACCCCTAATGAATATATCTTGTCCACCAAGGACAAATGGTCCATTATAGAGGACAATGCGGAGGTCAAGGCAGCTTGGCAAGCCAATAAACTGCCCGAACCGCAACTTCTCAAAATCCCCAATGCCAAAGGCCAAGACTTAGAGGCAATGCTGATGATTCCAAATGACAAATCTCAAATCTCAAATGTCAAATCTCAAATCCCCTTAGTTGTCATGCACTACAGCGGTCCGCAGAGTCAGCGTGTACTCAACCGTTGGCGTAAGCGTTTCGAATATGCTTTGGTGGATGCCGGATATGCGGTGCTCATCGTGGATACACGAGGCTCGGATTGCCGTGGTCGGGCTTGGAGAAACGAGACTTATATGTCGCTTGGTCAGAAAGAGGCGGAAGATCTGATTGCTGCGGCTAAGTACATCTCCAAGCGGAAAGATATTGACGCTGACCGTATGGCTATACTCGGTTGGAGTTACGGCGGTTACCAAACCCTCTATACGATGTCGCAGAAGAATCATCCTTTCAAAGCGGGTATCGCTATCGCACCTGTGACTGATTGGAAACTGTATGACAGCGCTTATACGGAGCGTTATATGCGTCGTCCGCAAGTGAACCCAAAGGGCTACGAAGAGGCTTCGCTTCTCAACAAAGCCGCGGATTTGAAAGGCAACGTGCTGATTATTCACGGAACGGCGGACGATAATGTGCATGTGCAGCACACGATGCAATATATTGACGCACTCGTGCGTGCGGACAAGCAATTCGAGATGCAGCTCTATCCCGATGACAACCATCATCTGCGCAAAGGTAATAATGCGCTTCATATGCACGAGCGTATCCTTCGCTTCCTCGCGCGCAGTCTTTAATTTTGAATTTTTAATTTTGAATTTCTATTAGATATGAAAAACAACAAAACATTGACAATCGTCACCATCATCGCGATGATCTTTCTCTACGCGATGATCTCGTTTGTGACAAACTTAGCAGCTCCGGTGGGTAAGATTTGGGGCGAGTCGTTTACGGATCCTGCGCAAGCAGAGCGTATGGGAATGTTGGGTAACCTGTTCAATTTCTTGGCGTACCTCATTATGGGTATTCCTGCAGGAAACATCCTTGCCAAATACGGATATAAAAAGACCGCGTTGGTGGCATTGGCCTTGGGTTTTGTCGGAATTGGCGTACAATGGTTGTCCGGCATAACAGATAGTTTCTATGTCTATCTGATGGGAGCGCTTATCTGCGGATTCTGCGTATGTATCCTGAATACGGTCTGCAACCCGATGCTGAACCTGCTTGGAGGTGGTGGTAACAAAGGTAACCAGTTGAACCTTATTGGTGGTACGTTTCAATCATTCTCTGCAGCTCTGACCCCGATGTTAGTAGGTGCCATTATTGGAGAAAGTCTGGTGGGCAAAGAGATCGATGATGTGAACATCGTGTTATACATTGCGATGGCAATCTTTGCCCTTATCTTCATCATCATCTCCTTCACGCCTATCGCAGAGCCCTCCAAGGTCGGCGATGCGGTAGTGTATGAGCGCTCTCCATGGGCATTCCGCCATTTCGTATTAGGTGCCGTAGCTATCTTCTTCTATGTAGGAATCGAGGTCGGTGTACCCGCTACGCTGATCAGTTATCTGCATAAGGCGGCAGGAACAGGATATGATGATGCTACGTTTGTTGCCGGTCTGTACTGGTTGCTGATGTTAGTGGGACGTTTCATTGGTTCCGTCATCGGAGGTAAGGTGAGCAGTAGAGTAATGGTCATTTGCGTAGCCACATTAGCTATAGCCCTGATGGGAGGAGCGATGGCGTTAGACAACAACGTAATGGTGAATATGCCGACAAACTGGACCTTTGAGATGCAGGCGATGCCAATTGCAGCATTGCTGATCATGTTGGTAGGTTTGTGTACTTCGGTCATGTGGGGTTCGATCTTTAATATGGCTACAGAGGGATTAGGTAAGTACACCGCCAAAGCAAGTGGTATATTTATGATGATGGTGTTCGGCGGTGGTGTAGTGCCGTATTTCCAGAGTGTGATAGCTGCGCATAATTGCTTGTTTAGTTATATCGTACCCTTGATCGGCGTAGCTTATATACTCTTCTACGCTATCTGGGGGAGCAAGAATGTCAATAAAAATATTAAGGTGGACTAATTTTTAAATACATTATATCATGAAAAAGTATGCATTAGGCATTGACTTAGGCGGTACAGGCACTAAGTTCGGTTTGGTAAGTGAAGAAGGAAAAGTTCTTCGTAGTAATTCTATTCCCACACAGCAGTATCCGGATATCGACAACTACTGCGATGTGTTGTGTGCTGGTTTGAAACAGTTAGTGGCAGACGAAGGACTGACCATGGCAGATATCGTGGGTATCGGTTGCGGTGCTCCGAACGCTAATTTCTATTCCGGCTGCATTGAGCAGGCTCCGAACCTCCCGTGGAAAGGTGTTGTGCCCTTCGCTAAACTCATCAGCGAACGTATGGGCGTGAAATGTACCATCACCAATGATGCCAACGCTGCGGCGCAGGGCGAGATGATCTACGGCTCGGCACGCGGCATGAAGAACTTCATCGTCATTACCCTTGGTACAGGTGTTGGTTCGGGTATCGTCATTGATGGCAAACTGCTCTATGGTCACGATGGTTTTGCCGGTGAGTTAGGTCACTGCAAGGTCGATCATTCGGGGAACGGTCGTCTCTGCGGTTGTGGTCAGAAAGGTTGTATCGAAGCGTATGCTTCTGCTACCGGTGTGGCTCGTACGGCAAAAGAGATCGTCACTTCCACCACACAACCGACGCTTCTCCGTCAAGTGGCAGACATTGACCATATTACCTCTAAGGATGTGTTCGATGCCGCAGAGAAAGGCGACCTCGTAGCTAAGGAGATCTTTGATTACACGGGTCATCTGCTGGGTGAGAAACTCGCTGATTATGTGCATTTCTCAAGCCCGGAGGCAATCATCCTCTTCGGTGGTCTGACGAAATCGGGTCATTGGATCATGGATCCGATCCGTGAAGCGCTGGACGCGAACCTCATGCCGATCTGGAAGGGTAAGATCCCTGTTTCCATCTCGGTTCTTAAAGACAGCGATGCCGCTATCCTTGGCGCATCTTCATTGGCATGGTAATGGGAGCAATCAAGAATCTATTGCAGCGTCTGTATCCGTGCGGTGTATGCCGTACGGGTACAGCGGTGTATCTCACCTTTGATGATGGTCCTATACCCGAGGTGACGCCGAAAGTGCTGGAGATCTTGGCGCGTTATAACGTCAAGGCAACCTTTTTCATGGTCGGTGAGAATATAGACAAACACCCGGATATCTTTGCGCAGGTAGTAGCAGGAGGACACACCATTGCGAACCACACCTATAACCATATGAAGGGTTGGAATTTCCGCACAAAGACTTATCTGGCGAATGTGGAAAAATGGGAAGAGGTGGTGAACCGTCAGCCCTGTGCTCCGGTTAACCGGCGTAAGATTTTCCGTCCGCCTTATGGCAGGACTTGGTGGTGGCAACGCAAGGCTTTGGTCAACAGAGGTTATACTATCTATCTTTGGGATGTCCTCACGCGCGATTATAATAAGAGTCGTACGCCTGAAGAGATGTTCGACCAGATCAAGCGTCAGACCCGCCCGGGTTCGCTCATCAATTTCCACGACTCCATCAAGTCGAACGAAAGGATGTTGGAAGTTCTCCCGAAGGCGATCGAATGGTTACAAAAAGAAGGCTACGAACTCGCAGCCCTCTAACTTCTGACTTCTGAATTCTGAAATCTGAAATCTGAAATCTGACTTCTGAAATCTGACTTCTGAAATCTGTCCATCGACCATCGACTTTTCAGTAGCTTTCCTCAGCCGAAGGGAAGCTACTGTCTTTTACGGCTTCTACGTAGTTCTCCACCGCTTCTTTCACTTGTACGCCAAGGGATGCAAAATGACGGAGGAACTTAGGTTTGAAGCCTTGGTTGAGACCGAGCATGTCGTGCAGCACGAGCACCTGACCGTCACAACCGTTACCGGCTCCGATGCCGATCACAGGGCAGGACACTGCTTCCGTTACTCTTTTTGCCAACGCAGCAGGGATCTTCTCTAAGACGATGGAGAAACATCCGGCTTCGTCCAGCAGTTTTGCATCGTGCAGCAGTTTCTCTGCTTCGGCTTCTTCTTTGGCACGCAGCCCGTAGCCGCCGAACTGGTTTACGCTTTGCGGAGTCAGTCCTAAATGACCCATCACCGGAACTCCGGCTTGGATCATATGGCGGATGGCAGGAAGGATTTCCTCACCTCCTTCGAGCTTAACCGCATCGCAACCGCTCTCTTTTAGGATCTTGATAGCATTACGAACTGCCTCCTCTTCGCTCACTTGGTAACTGCCGAAAGGCATGTCGCAAACTACCAAAGAGTGTTGCGCTGCGCGGACTACTCCCTTGGTCAGGAAAATCATCTCGTCCACGGTAATAGGCAGCGTGTATGAATTGCCGCATACTACATTGCTGGCACTGTCGCCCACAAGGATCATATCCACACCCGCCTCGTCCACAAGCGAAGCAAGGGTGAAATCATAACTCGTTAACATGGCGATCTTCTCGCCGTTTGCCTTCATCTGACGCAGTTTGGATGTCGTCATTCGGGTATTTTGTACATGTACGCTCATAACTTTTTTCAAAAAAACGCACAAAATTACTGCTTTTTTTGGAAATATGCAAAAAAAAGTGTACCTTTGTGCCCGAAATGAGTAAAAATCTGTGTATATTTGGCTTTTTAGGGGTATTTTTGGTGCTTCTTTTCGGTTTGGATGTCTGTAGCGGCACTATCTGGCTTTGGCCTTTTGGCGACCTCAATCCGATGGAGCAACAGATCGTTCATGCGATTCGTTTCCCTAAAGCGCTGACTGCTATCTTGGCTGGAGCTGCTCTGTCTGTCTCCGGTCTGATGATGCAGACCCTCTTCCGTAATCCCCTTGCAGGACCATATACCCTTGGTATCTCTTCCGGCGCAAGTCTCGGAGTTGCGCTTCTGACGATGATAGGAGGTGTCCTTTCAACTTTCAACTTTCAACTTTCAACGATAGGTTTGCCTCTTGCCGCCGTCATCGGTGCTACCTTGGTCTTGCTGCTCGTCTTGGCGGTTAGCAAACGGGTAACGAGTAATGTGAGCCTGTTGATTGTGGGTTTGATGTTTGGCTCAATAGCCGGAGCGCTGGTCTCTCTCTTGCAGAACTTCGCAAACCCCGATGCCCTCAAGCTCTTCATCGTCTGGACACTCGGCTCGCTCAGTAGTGTGGGGTGGAGTGACATGCAGATGTTAGTGCCTGTTTTGGTGGTGGGTACGCTCTTCACCTTATTAGCACTTAAGCCCCTGAACGGTCTTCTTTTGGGAGAAGATTACGCAAGGGGCTTAGGCATTCATGTTGAGCGCACGCGGCTCTATATCGTCTTGGCTACGGGGCTCTTAGCCGGTGGTGTCACCGCGTTCTGCGGACCGATAGCTTTTATTGGTGTGGCGGTGCCGCATATAGCAAGGGGTATCTTCGGAACTTCTAATCATCGCATCACCCTTCCGGCTTCGGCACTCATTGGTGCTTGCCTCTTGCTGGTCTGCGATCTGCTGTGCTCGCTCTTCATCTACCCCTTGCCTGTCTCTACCGTCTCCGCCCTCTTTGGTGCTCCGGTGATCATCTGGATCATCCTCAAGAACCGTTAGTTCCGGAATTGCAGCTCGCCGTCGCGGAGCTCGATGATGACCGGTTTGCGGCTATCGACCTTACCGCCGATGATCTGCTTACTCAACTCGTTGAGGACAAGGCGTTGGAGCGCTCTCTTGACAGGACGTGCACCGAATTGCGGGTCGTAACCCTCTTTGGCGATATACCGGATAGCATCGTCCGAGACACGCAGGTCGATTCCTTGCCCCTCAAGCATCTTGTGAATGCGTTTCAGTTGGAGCGATACAATCGATTGAATATTATCCTCGGTCAACTCCGTGAAGTGGATGATCTCATCAATACGGTTGATAAACTCTGGGCGGACTTGTGCGCGGAGTTGCTCTTCCGTGAGGTTAGAGGTCATGATGATCAAGGTGTTCTTGAAGTTCACGACACGTCCTTTGTTATCCGTCAGACGTCCGTCATCGAGTACTTGCAGCAGGACGTTGAACACATCCGGATGCGCTTTCTCGATCTCATCGAAGAGCACTACCGAGTACGGTTTTCTACGGATCGCTTCGGTCAACTGACCGCCTTCATCGTAACCCACGTATCCCGGAGGCGCACCGATGAGTCGGGTCGCACTGAACTTCTCCTGATACTCACTCATATCGATACGCGTGATCATATTCTCGTCATCGAAGAGGTAGTCTGCCAACGCTTTCGCCAACTCGGTCTTACCGACACCGGTCGTACCCAAGAAGATGAAACTGCCGATAGGACGTTTCGGGTCTTGGAGACCTGCACGGCTACGACGGATAGCGTCGCTGACCGCTTCGATAGCTTCGTTTTGACCGATGATACGTTGGTGAAGTTCTTCCTCCAGATGAAGCAGTTTATCGCGCTCCGACTGCATCATCTTAGCTACCGGAATACCCGTCCAACGAGCTACTACCTCGGCGATATCGTCTTCATCGACTTCCTCTTTAATGAGGGACTCGGTGCCCAATTGATGCAGGGTGTCTTGCGCAGCTTTGATGTTCGCTTCCGAAGCCGGAATCTGACTGTAACGGATCTCCGCTACCTTGCCGTAATCGCCTTCGCGTTCGGCTACCTCTGCCTGATGTTTCAAGGTCTCGATACGCGCTTTCTCGTTCTGGATAGTAGCTACGTAACCTTTCTCCTTGTTCCAACGGGCATTGAGCTCATCGGATTTGGCTTTGAGGTCTTTGAGCTGTTTCTCGATCTCGCCAAGCTTGGCTTCGTTCTTCTCGCGTTTGATGGCTTCGCGCTCGATCTCCAGTTGTTTGATCTGACGGTCGAGAGAGTCGATCTCTTCCGGCTTGGAGTCCACTTCCAGACGCAGTTTGGCTGCGGCTTCATCGATCAGGTCGATTGCCTTATCCGGCAAGAAACGATCGGTGATATATCGGGCAGAAAGGGTCACAGCGGAGATGATAGCGTCATCTTTGATACGCACTTTGTGGTGGGTCTCATAACGCTCTTTCAGACCACGAAGGATAGAGATCGTCGCTGCCTCGTCCGGCTCATCGACCATGACCTTTTGGAAACGACGCTCCAAAGCTTTATCGGTCTCAAAATACTTCTGATACTCATCCAACGTCGTTGCACCAATAGCCCTCAGGTCACCACGTGCCAACGCAGGCTTCAGGATGTTCGCTGCGTCCATCGCGCCGGAACTCTTACCGGCTCCAACGAGCGTGTGTATCTCATCGATGAACAGGATGATCTCACCCGCAGCTGCTACCACTTCGTTGACGACGCCTTTGAGTCGTTCCTCGAACTCACCTTGGTACTTAGCGCCGGCAATCAGCGCACCCATATCGAGGGAGTAGATCTGTTTTTTCTTCAGGTTCTCCGGTACGTCGCCGCGCACGATACGATGTGCCAGACCTTCCGCAATGGCAGTCTTTCCCACACCCGGTTCACCAATCAGAATAGGGTTGTTTTTCGTTCTTCGGCTCAGGATCTGCAGAACCCGCCTGATCTCGTCATCACGACCGATGACCGGATCTAATTTGCCCTCTTTTGCTCGCTCGCAAAGGTTGATTGCGAACTTCTTGAGGTTTTCGTTTTGATTGTTTTGATTCGTTGCGTTCATAGTTATTGTAGTTTTAGTTAATAATTCATATTTCAAAATTTACAATTTACAATTTACAAAGGGCTTTTGGAGCATGGTTCAAACTTTTAGAATACATGCGGTTCTTTATGTTTTGTACCTAAGTCACTAAGACGCTTTGTTCATTGTGCATTGTACATTGTACATTTAAGATACTACAAACCTCGCGCCAAACAAAAAAGAACTGCCATTTTGGCAGTCCCTTTCCATTTCTCCTTTAGCCTTTGGCCTTTTGTCAATCGACTAACGACTAACGACTAACGACTTTGGTTGTACCATTCCTCGAGTTTCGCATTAAAAGCTCGTCTGTCTAAGGTCTGAGCCCATTGGAGCACATCGTCCGTATGGTCTTCGAAATGCAGGGTCACCGTGCGTCTCCATTTCCATTTCTTAGGTTTGAGCTTCGAGAAACGGCTGCTCTCTAACCCGCGCATTCTACATAGGATCACGCGCACGCCTTCAGGTAACTCACGGCATACTTCATATGCCATACGCCGGTTACCGATGATCTCTTTATCCACCGTCTTCACGTGTCCGGAAGGGTAGAAACAAACCTCTTTGCCTTCTGCCAAACTGTCAATAGCAATCCGGCTCAGCTGACTGGCGGCGGCTACACCTTCTTCCCGGCTCATGGCGCTCTTCTGCAGGTCCGGCACTTCGATTGCGTCTGCCATACGCAGTACGCGTCCGAACAGCCAATGCCGCATGAACAACTCATCCGTCATCGGACGAATAGGCAACCACCATTCTTCGCTGAATAAAATCAACGGATCTATGTATGCCGTATGGTTCGGCATGACGAGATGGATCTTCTTGTCCCTCAATAACTCCTCTCCTGTCACCTGTATATCGTAGTGCAGATGAAAGAAGAATTTGCAAATCTTCCCAAATGTATATCTATTCATGCTGCTGCTTTTTAGCGGGTAATTAAAAACTGCTGCAAAGGTACTGCTTTTTTTTGAAATGCGCAAGTATTCGGTATATTTTTATTAAAAATTCCGTTTATTTGCATATGCCCCATAGGATTAGTGCCCGTTCGTCCGTGAGCTTGATGTGTTACCTCTATTTTTATGTTTTTTGTCCAAATCTATACTTTTTACCCCACATTTGGAAGAAAAACATGAGTTTTTTGTCCAAATCTATTTTTTTTACCCCACATTTGGAAGAAAAACCCGAGTTTTTAGTCCAAATCCATATTTCCCTCACAACCTCGCGCGTACACGTGTATAAATAAGGTGTTGAAGTTCAAAAGCTCTCAAAAAATACTAATGTTTGCTTTTTTTACCTAAATATTTGGTCAATTCAAAAAAAAGTTGTAATTTTGCACCGCAAAATGAAAGGAGCGATTTATGGAAACTACAATGAGAACATTACAGATTACTTTGCCGGTAGGAGATGCTGCATTCCTACGCCGTCAATCACGTAATATGGGTTGGCAAGTCTCTACCGTTCGTGCATCACATAAGAGAGGTAGTTTGGAACGAGCGATAGAAGATGTCCGTGCCGGACGTGTATATCAAGCTGATAGTGTAGAAGATCTAATGGCACAATTAGAAGCATGAAATATACCTTGCGTTACTCTGGACAATTCAAGCGTTCATATAAATTATGTAAGAAACGCGGATTGGACATCTCTAAGTTAGAGCATGTCATTCGATTATTGGCGGAAACTGGTACTCTTCCCAAAGAATATAATCCTCATAAGTTGGTCGGCAGGAAGTGGTGTGGATATTGGGAATGTCATATTGAACCCAATTGGTTGCTTGTTTGGGATCAGAACGATACAGAGTTAATTCTATTATTGTTGGATACCGGTACTCATTCCGATTTATTAGGTAAGAGATAATCATATGCTCTTTAGACAAACTTTTTCTATCACATACCGTCGGTCTATTGACCGGCGTTTTTTTGTATACTAATCGCAATCCCATTTATCTCAAATAAGAGAATTGTCTATAATTGTTGATAATTTTTGACCAAAGAAAAAGTTAAAGCACACAAAAACAAACATTGTTTTTTATGTTTTTGTCTAAATATATCCCCACAACACGAATAAATAATTATTTTTTTCGAAATTTTCACTTTTTATTTGCACATATCAAAAATTATTACTAATTTTGCAGCCGAATTTACGCCGGTACCGTTTTACACGGTGGACGGATGTGGGTTCTTTACATATTGAATGGCGTTTATTGACGCTTTGTATTTGACGCACAAAAAGCTTCGAACACTTTTAGTAATTCCTAGTCAAAATCAAAGTAACAATTACGCCTACGGGTATGACTATTATACTCGCCCTGCTGTTTCCATGCAGGCGTGTTGTCATATCGGCGTAGGTTTTGTCATATCGGCGTAGGTTTCATTGTTGTTTATTTGACTAGGTGGGCAAGTTCGAAGGCCCTTGTGCGTAGATGAGCAATAGCGAAGTCTGCGCTTTTTCGTGTATGTATATTTTGACGACAACACATATAAATGTTCTCAATGAACTCATTATATATTATCAACTATAAAAATATTACACAATGAACGGATTTAAACAATGTCCAAATGGGCACTTTTATCAAGAATCACTGAGTGAATGTCCTTATTGCCAGAATTCCAATGGCAATCTGAGAGACAATAAAACAGTAAGTATTGATATAGACACTGCTGGTCCAACTCAGGTTCAACCAACTCAAGGAAGTTCTGCTCCTACGAGTTCGAAAACTCAAGTAATGGGGGATTATAGTACTGAAGCTCAAACCGTACTAGCCTCTCCATCCAATAATCCCATTGCGAAAAATAGCAATCGTACAATTTTTGGAGATGAAGTAACTGAAACTGAAGCAGACGGCACACAAAAAGTAAAATTCCAGCAGCGTTCAACCCGCAAACTTGTTGGATGGTTGGTATCATATTCGTTTGATCCTATGGGAGTTGATTTTAAGTTGTATGAAGGACGTAATATTATTGGGCGTGATGTTGATTGTAATGTTACTGTGAATGACGGCCTTATGTCTGGAAAACATGCTATACTTTTATACAAAAATGACAAGTATAAGATTAGTGATAACATGTCTTCGCACGGAACATTTGTTAACGACATAGATATTGAGGATGAACATTATGAATTGCATGATGGTGATATGATTAAATTAGGTAGTACTATTTTTAAATTTAAGACCTCATTCTAAAATTTTAACAACAAAATATGACAGCTATGAAACGCTTCATCTCATTCTTTATCTCGTTGGTCTTTGTTCTGCTTTCTTATGGACAACAACGTGGAGCAAGTCAATTCAATACAGATGATTTTCCGAATGTATCATTTGTCTGGAATGATTATAATCCAGATGTAATTCAGGGGAATCAAGTCTCGTTGAAAGAAGACGATCAGTTACGCTCATGCGCGTGGCGCAATATAACACCGTCTCGCTCCGTAGAGAAGAGCAAATCCATTGTTATCTTGTGTGAAGATATGAGAAGTCATGGTGAGCAATCTGACTTCACTTTTGCCATGCTTAGAGCATTCTTCTCAAATGGTGTACAAATGAATGATCGTTTTAATGTCATTGCTTTTAATAGAGATAAAGGAAATGGAGATTTCATGCGGTCAATTACACGTGGATTTTCCAATAATATATCTGAAATAAACAATGAATTGTTTTCCTACAGAAATAGTCAAGAACTATTTCAAACAAACCCCTATAGCGCAAATATATATCAAGCGTTAAATGAGGCAATATCTTTGTTAGAGAACGAACCAAAGGAAAACTTAAAAGCCATTATACTCGTTTCTGCTGGAATGAATATGAATACGGCAGGAGCACCTAAAGAATTTATTAGTGCTGAAGCATTAAAACGCAATATTCCTATCTATATTGTTAAGTATCCTTTGCATGGAGATTTTTCTCGCAAAGATATTGAGGGTATAGAGAAAATATCATACGGGGAATTAATTGTGCCCTCCAATACGCGCGATGACTACCATACTGCTCTCTCATTAGCTAACGTATATCGTAATATGTCAGCGCGTCATTATGGGCAGGATTACAAAGTTACGTTTACATCTTTAGGCAAACGTAATGGGAAATCTCATAACATATTATTGAGTATTAATGGAATTGACCATAAGATAACGTATACTTCTCCTGATTTCTCGCTCCAAATCTGGATGCAGGAAAATGTTGGATTGGCAGTTCTTATCGGATGCGCTGCATTATTGTTGTTAGGCTTAATTATATTCTTAATAGTCTATGCTTCTAAAAAACGCAAGGAGAAAGATTTGGCTCTGCAAATGAAAAATGAACAGTTGCAAGAGCAGATGGAAGAGCAGCAAAAACAGATGCAGGAGAAGTTAGATGCAGAAAGAAAGGTACGCGAAGGGGCTGAACTTGCTGCCCGCAGGAAAGAAGAAGCAGCATTTTTTGAAAACCAACAAAAGGAGTTGGCAAATATTATGCAAGCTAAGAACCTATATCCGCGACTTGTTTTTGCCATAGACGGAGCCAATATAACAGAGGTTGTTACTGCCCCAATCACCAAAATAGGAAGGGATGCTAATAATGATATTGTATTGAATAAACCAACTGTCAGTAGAGCACATGCGATTATTACCTTTAATGGTTCAGGTTTTGAGATACAAAATGTTAGTAAGACAAATAAAACGATAGTAAATGGTCAATTTATTGACAAAGCTGTTTTAAAAGCTAATGACATCATTGGAATAGGCGAAATAGTTATTAATTTCTATATCTAAATAGCAGAAGCGATGCGAATTAATGATGGTGACGTTTTCTCATCCAGTGTTAGGGGAAACGTAAGAAAACAGAACGAAGATAGTTGTGGCGTATTTGACGTCCCCAATGGCAAACTGTATGTTGTTTGCGATGGAATGGGAGGGCACGCTGGAGGTGCTACGGCATCTAAAATTGGTGTTGACTCTATCGCCAATTATTTTCAGCAAGCGAAATACCCGGATGTGAAACTTGCTTTGGCGGATGCATTAGAGTATGCGAATCTTCAGATAATTGATGCCGCCAACGAAATGCCATCGCTGAAAGGCATGGGAACGACTGCGTGCGTGCTTTTGATTCAAGGAGATGAAGCATGGATTGCCCATTGTGGTGATAGCAGAATTTATCTTTATTGCGCTGAACAACAATGGTTGCATCGGATTACGAAAGACCATTCATATGTGCAGGGTTTGGTTGACCAAGGTATAATAACTGATGCCGAAGCAGAAAGCCATCCTAATAAAAATCGCATTCTTAAGGCTCTCGGTATTAAACCGGATTGTAAGCCTACTATTTGTGAACAGCCTATTTTACCCGCAAATGGTGACACTTTCTTAATTTGCAGTGATGGGTTATCAGGCATGGTCAATGACGAACAATTGCAATATGTTCTGCAGCAAGACGGAACAATATTGAATAAGGGGCAAATGATGATTCAATTAGCCCTGCAAGCGGGAGGATTGGATAATATCACAACGCAATTGATTAAAATATCGGATAGTCCTCATGCCCATTCCGTTTTTGTCAGCCAAAATCCCAAAGAGCGATTAGTGGTGACTTCTGTTCAAAGTCCAAAACCATCTGGTAGTAAAAAGCCTGCTCCTAAAGCTCGGCCCAAAATTTTTTATGGAATGACGATAGTTGTTGCTGTTTTGGTTGTGTGCGGTGTCCTTTGGACCATTTTGCCCAAGTCTTCTGATAAGCCTTTAACGCAACAGGGACATTCATGTAGTGGTGTAAACGATACCAGAAAGAACTATAATCCTCCTATCGAAGAACCAGTTTCAGAAGGAGAAGAAATATCTCCGATAAGTACTTCTGATAAATATAAAATAGAATTTTCAGAAATAGATCCGATTACTCACAACAAGAAAAAATATTCGAGATCTAGTAATATAGAGGCTGATATTAAAACTGCTAAATGTTGCCCAGACAAACAAAAAAATTACATATTTACGCAATGGGAAGCAGACCGTGTAACTCATGAGAATGAGCAAATACATAATGTCAAGTTTTTATATAAGAGAACTATTGATGAGAATGCTCCGGAAATATCTATCAAGCAACCTAAAAAAACGGATACACCTAATAAATCGCGTGTGAAGGTAGAGAAATTCAAATGTGATGTGGAGGGAAATTTAAAAGATAAAGTAGAAACGGTAGAAGATATTCAGTGGAGATATACCTATTATGAAGGTGATGTTCGCAAAGAAACGTCAGACTATTATGAATCAAAAGATAAAGTAAGTACGCTTGCAAAGAATCTAATCAAAAATGCGCCTCGCACTATGTTATGTAAAGTTGAATGGTCAAATCATAGTGGGGATGTTAAGGGTTCGGAAGATAATACGTCAGAATATGATGAGTATCTAATTGAAAAGAAAAATAAAGAGAATTTGGATAAAATTGAGTCATATGCTACGGAAATTATAGCCAAGTGTGATGCTGAAATGAAAGATAAGCTTACAGAGGAGCAAAAGGCTCAAATTAAGAGCGATGCAGAAGCAATCCTTAAACTGACTAAAGCAAAGGATGTTATAAAAGCAGAAAAACTTAAAAATGAATTGAGCAAAAAGTTGGAAGGATATCTTAATGCCCCCCAACAACCCGTAAAGCACAACCATAAATCAGGAACTCCTGCGAATACAACGAATACTAACCAGAAAAAGGGGAAAAAATAAGCCCCACGATTATGGCGTATTTACCTAAAATACATTTATACCATGTGGATCATTTGATTGCGGAGGGGGGAACCGCAGCTGTCTATTTTGGCGTGGATTTGCGGAGTGGTTTTCCCGTTGCAATAAAATCTCTATATCCCAGTAGAGCTGCAAATCCGTATATCTTAAGGAAATTTAGGGAAGGAGCAAACCTATATTTGTATCTTGCTCATCCCAATTTAACACGGTTGGTGGACTTCGTTATTGATGGGGATAAGTATTACATTATCATGGAGTATATCGAGGGTGATACTTTGGATCATGTGATCAACCTGCAATCTCGCCCCTTTTCTACTTCAAAAATTATCAACATCTTCAATCAGATATTGAGCACTGTCGCTTATTTGCATCAACATGGAGTATTGCATTTAGACATCAAGCCGAATAATATCATGATTAAACCTGATGGTACTATCAAAGTGATTGATATGGGAATATCTGTTCATTTGAAAGAAAGGGAGATTAAAGCAGCAGGGACCCCTCCGTTTATGTCCCCCGAACAACAAGACGGTGCAAATCTTGGTTTTTATACAGATATTTTCGCCTTGGGTGTGACTTTGTTTAATGTGGTCACAGGACAACTGCCGTTTACTGGATCAGCAACAGATGTGTTGAGGAAGAACCGAAGCTCCGTAAGACCGCATGTAACACAGATTACTCCATATGCCAATCCAGAATTTCAACCGATTATAGAACGGGCGATGAATCCGAATCCCGCTTTCAGATATCAGACATGTGAAGAGATGATGATGGATTTACAAAAATTAAGTAACAATTACTAAAAATAATCTATATGAAAGTTATTACTTTTGGAAGAAATGACAATAATGATGTCATTATAAATGACCAATACGTTGGAAGAAACCATTGCCAGATTGTCGAAAATGACGGTAAACTTCTTGTAGTGGATTTAAACTCTACTAATGGTACATTTGTCAATGGTAAACGTATAACAGGACAACAACCATTGTCCATGTCTGATGAGATTCGTATCGGACAAACTACATTGAATTGGCAAACATATTTCCGCCAATCTCCTGCACCGTCACCAACACCAGCTCCTATTCCTTCTCCCGAACCATCGTCTATGGGAAGCAATAAACAAAAAACAATTGTTATCATTAGCATTGCGCTGGTATTGGCTATAGGTGGTATAATTGCATATTTTTTATTTCAACCTTCTACCAAACATGCATCTGTTTTGCCGCATGATATGGTTGCTGTAATGTCAGTAAATCCGCATGTTTTGCAGAAGCAAACTGGAGTAACTCAAAATGATTTGTCTCGATTGATGGGCAAATTAGAAGCTGAAGTATTTAACAATCGAGTAAATTTGAATAGTAGCGGTATTAAGTATTCTGCCCCCTTATATGCATTTATTGAAAATGTAGACGTTCGAACTGAAAATGTATCGTGGGGGGTAGTTCTCCCGGTATCCGATCAGCAACAGTTTAGAGATTTTGTACTGAATGCTATTGAAAGGTCTGCAATGACATTGAAAACATCTAATAATATCCAGTATATTTCTGAAGACCATGTGTTTGTCGGTTTTGATCAGGATAAATGCCTTTGTTATGTTTCTACGGGTATAGATGATTACCAACTGGAAAATAGAGGGTTGGAATTACTAAATCAAGACGTATCTGCTAGTGGGAAAAAGTCTAAATTATTCAGTCACTTGAATAATGATCCTGTATCGTGTGTTATTTCGGCGGAAGAATGTGTGAGGGAACTGAATAGAATAGATGATTTTAGAAATACTTGGAGTAACCTTGGATTAGATGTCTCAAATTCATATCTAACACTACGGTTAGTTGCGCAAAACAATGGTTTGGAGATGGTTGCAAGCAGCATTGATAACAAAAGTATAGTAAAGAATGTATTTGGAGAAATAAAAGGAATTCAATTGTCTAAATTCCCCGCCAATGATATGTTATTTGCAGTGATGAATGCCAATGGTAGTGCGCTATTGCGAGAAATTTTGGCATCTCTTCCAGCACAAATAAGAGCAGATGTCTTGGATGTCTTTGATGAAGGTAAAAGACAAACAATAGATTATGAACGTATTATAAATGCTATTAATGGTGATGTATACTTATCTATTCCACAAATAAATAGTAATGATATCGCATTTTTGGCAGAAATGCCATCTGCTAACGAATTGAATAATAGCGTTCGTGAAATTCACGAAATGTTTGCTTATCAAAATTATAGAATCTTTTATAATTTGTTTAATCAAGTAGAAAGAAATGATGATTTCTTGTGCCTTAAGTATAATTATACATACCGACCAACTGAGCAGTCTTCTCAAATGCAATATCAATCAGATATCCGTGGCAAATATATATATGTATCTGTCAATGTCAATCCGCTCTTAAAAGAGTTAGAAAAAGAAAATGATCTGAAAGAAGTAATGCCATTTATACGGTGCGTAAAAAAAGTGAGCACTGCTGCAACAGCAACAGAATTGTCTCTTAAATTGGAATTGACGCAAACCTGGCAATATATGTTGAATAATTTTTAAAATTTATAAAAATATGAAAGTGGTAAGTATTGGAAGACGTTCCTCTAATGAAGTAGTTATTCGGGATCCGTTAGTATCTAGAGAACAACATTGCCTCATTACAGAAGAGAATGGTATTCATTACATTTTTGATGCCAATTCAACGAACGGAACTTATGTAAACGGCTCTCGTATCCCCAATGGTACAAAAATGCGTCTGCATAGTACTGATGTTGTGCGCATCGGGAATACGGTTTTGCCATGGCAAAGTTATTTCAAAAATGGAGGTAATGGAGGTCATATTAATACTCCGACACCTACACCTTCCCCGGATCCATCACCGGAGAAACCCAAAGAAGCAACAACTACAACTCTTCAGGCAATAGCTCTTATTCTTAGTTTGATAGGGTTAGGGTGTATCGGGCTTGTCGCTATAAAATTGATGGCTTGGAGCGGATTTGCTTTGATCTTTAATTATTCAACAGGGTTGATAGGTATCGGATGTAGTTTAGTCGCCTTAATATTAGCAGAAATTGCAGAATATCAGGAAGAATCAGACAATACAACCATGGCAAGTATTGCAGAATGGATAAGCTCAGCCTGTCTCTTTGCAGTAGTGGCATTCTTTATTGCGTGGAAAATCAATCCTGATTTGTTAAATCCCTTTGCTAATATTCATTAAGAAATGGAAAACGAGCAATCATATTTTAGAGAATTGCAGCCGGGAATGACGCTGCAAGATGGGAAATACATCATTGAAAGGGTTCTTGGAGCCGGAGGCTTCGGTATTACGTATTATGCTCGTCATACAAGTCTTGATCAGCATTATGCTATCAAAGAATTCTTTATTGACGGCAGATGTGTCCGCAATACTATGCGTCATACTGTGAATCTACAAGGTATCGGACCGGAGTTGTTTGAAAAATACCGAAAGAAATTCACAGAAGAAGCACAGACACTGGCAAAACTTGATCATCCTAATATTGTTCGAGTTATTGATGTTTTTGAGGAGAATGAGACATCCTATATAGTCATGCCTTTTATTGAAGGAAAGACATTGGAAAGTCTCGTAGAAAAAAATGGTCCTTTGGATTATGGATTAGCTGTAAACTATATAGGGCAAATCGCTAGTGCAGTAGGGTATATCCATACGAAGAACATCCTGCACCGCGACATAAAACCTGATAATATCATGATTACGGCTGATAATCATGCTATTTTAATAGATTTTGGTTCTGCCCGGGAGTTTATCCAAGACAAAACACAACACCAAACATCAATTCTGACAAAGGGTTACGCTCCTATTGAGCAATATTCCTCTAATAGCCGTAAAGGCACATACACGGATATATATTCTTTAGGCGCTGTCTTCTATTTTGTTCTGACAGGTCAAAAGCCGATGGATGCTACAGAACGTCTGTCGGAAACAATGCCGGAACCAAAACAATTAAATCCGCAAATAAGTGAGGATGTAAATAGAACAATCCTAAAAGCAATGCAACTCAAGCATGAAAATCGTCATCAAACAATAGACGAGTTCATGAAAGATTTGCTTGGACAGAAACCATCTGCTCCCATAAAAGAAGAAAAGGTAATCCCCGAAGCACCAACGCCACAGCCTATTTCCTCTTCTCCGTCAAAGTCTCAATCTCCGCAATTTGCATCGGAACAGGGAGGCAACAAGAAAGCAGTTCTTATTACCGCTGTATGTATATTGGTCATTCTTGTTATAGGAATTATAGTCTGGTTGGTGATGCCCGGTAAGGACAGCAACTTGGTCGCATCTTCAAAAGTAAAATCACCGATAGAACCTATTCCTGGGTATCAAATGGTATGGGTGGAAGGCGGTAAATTTATTCGTGGTGATGTGGCTGCTGACCCGGATGATGATAATTATACAGCTAATACGGATTCCGTAGAGATTCGTATAATGATGATGATAAACGGAATCCAGTAGAGGATGTAACATTTGCGGCGGTTAATAATTTTATTGACAAAGCGAATACAATGTATGCGTCTAAATTGCAACATAAAAAATTATCATTGCCAACAGAAGCTGAATGGGAATACGCAGCCGGAGGAGGTAATAAGGCTCGCGGAAAAGTAAGGTATTCTGGCTTTGTTTTAGATAATTCATGGCATAAAGACAATGCTCGCAATCAGACTCATCCTGTTGGCTCATTGCAGCCTAATCAGTTAGGGATATACGATATGACGGGTAATGTTAGTGAATGGTGTCAAGATTATTACAGCGAAGCGTTTTATAAGTCATCAACAAGAAAGGATCCTATTAATACTGTAAATGAAGATTATGGTAGAGTATTTCGAGGAGGGTGCTTCCTTGATGGTAAAGAAAGTGAATCATTGAAAATTACGTATCGAGATTACGAAAAGAAATCTAATAAAACCATTGGCTTTAGACTGGTTTTAAAATAATTAGTTTAATAACATTAAAAAGTAAAAATCATGAAAAGAAATTTATTCCTCATTTTACTACTTAGTGTAGTAAGTGTGATGGTATCTGCTAAGGATGCCAAGAATTACAAAACGTATCAAGCTGCGGCTGATGCGAGTCATGCGACATTGAAAGAGAACATTGAAGCGGGTAAATTGAAACAGATCAAACCTTTAAAGAAGGGTTTTTCAAAACCGACTTTGTCTTACAAAATCGTTTCTACAGAGTTTGATTCTCAAGCCAATTTTGAAAAGAAAAAGAAACTCGTAGAAGCTCAAAAATTTGGTTTTGAAGGGAACTTAACCATTAAAGACTCTAAAACCAACGATAAAGTAAAGTATGTCGCAAAAGGTTATTTTACTATAAGTAAAGATAGTATATCAGAAAAAGTAAAAGGGCAAAAAACTAAAAAAGTAACTATTGTGTATAATGAAGGTCAACCCGTATTTGTTCCTGAAAAACTCACTCGTGTTCCTTATTTCGATAGTGAAGCTCAAAAGAAAGCCAAAGATCTTGTCGAAGCATACTATAATCAGCATAAGGAATTTGCTAAAGTTAGCTATGGTAAAGTAGAACCTTGCGAAAATGGTTATAAGATAACTACAACGCGCACTTTCTATAAAGATGAGCAGAAATTTACTGGTAATGAAGGAACTGTTATCTTTACTGTCCAAAAGGGTGAAACATTGGATGGTTTCAAACTCCTTGAACAAACTGAAGAGAATCTGACAGAGTTTGATAATACTCCTGCTCCTGTTGAGCCGACGCAAGAAGAACCTGCTATAGAAGATCCGACAACTACGAACAGTAAAGCAAGTTTAGAAGATTTAGAGAAAATCTCTATTAATGGCTTTAAATTTAACTCGATTGCATTGTCCGAGGAAAATAAAGAGCAATTGGATCAAGCAGCACAAATATTATTATCCAATAGTGAGGTTGAAATTGAACTTCTTGGACATAGTTGCGAATTAGGAGATAAAGAAACTAATTACAACTTTGGTATCATGCGCGCAAAAGAAGCTAAAAAATATCTTGTAGATAAAGGCATTGATGCAAAACGGATTTCTGTTCATAGTTATGGAGCAAAGAAACCTTTAGTTCCCAATGCGACGGCTGAGAATAGAGCTCAAAACCGCCGCGTGGAAATTAAAGTAATTAAATAAACCTTTTTTCTGGAGAGAGTGTGTCAAATTCTGGCACGCTCTCTGTTTTATAATTATGAACAACATCATATACTACGTATAATATGCGGGTAATTACAATAGGAAGACATTCTGATAATAATGTCGTTATTAATGACCCCATCGTAGGGCGTCATCACTTGCAGATTACGCAACATGATGATGGGCATTTTAGTGTGCTTGATTTGAATAGTAAGAACGGTACGTATGTCAATGGGAAACGTGTATATGGCGAGGCCAGATTGAGTCCTAATGACCAAATTCAAGTCGGAAGAACTATTTTAACATGGAGAAGTTATTTTGATTCATCACCGAAAAAACGTAAAGTATCCGGATTTCTTCCTATTGTGTGCTGCGCTATAGGTGGAGCTCTGATAATTCTTGTGTTGTTACTTTGTGAAAAGACTAATGAGACTATCCCGAATACTAAAACAACAGAAAGACAACAATCATCTATTCTCTCGAACACCAAATATGTTGGCACTAATTTGTCCAATAATCGGAACCCATCTATTGATATAATCGGACAAACAATAACTGCACCTTCTGAAGATGGATATTTTCCCTCCGACTGGAAATGGAGGATTGAAAAAGGAGAAGTATATGAAGTACAAGAACTTGGCAAGAAAGTTGACTCGTCAGGCAATGAGCTTGTTACCATTTTGGCTCATCTACATAGAGGCGAACTCAAAATTGACGCAGAGATGACTCTCAAATATTCCAAAAATGGTTTAGTATCTTCTCGGGTCACCAAACTAATTATTCCTCAACAGCAGGATTATTCGCAATATGTCGAGTTAGAAATGAATTATGATTTCCTCCCATCCTTGATGGTATATAATCGTAGTAATATGACACTCTTTGTAGGAGGGGAATATTCTTCAAAAGATGAGACAAGTTTATTTAGTTCTATTGTTGAACCACATTCTTCTGAAATGATAGTGATGGGTAGCATTCAATACTATAGTGTACATTTTGCGTACGAAAAGTAAACGACAAATTTAATTTCCTCTACATTAATATGGTAACTAATGTAATAACGATAGGAAGTGATCTGGCGTGTGATTTTGTAATCAATCACATAACCATGCCGTTATGCGACAAAGAGATAATTAAACGAATTTATCCTATTCATGCGCAAATATTTCAAGATGATAATATGTATTATCTAAAGCCATTTAGTAGTGATATATATATAAATGAGATAGGTATTTCTAGTTCTCTTTTTCAGAAAATGGTACACAACGGAGATATTCAGATTGTGAATCATGCTATTAGACTGAATTTCGATGACAAAATTAGTGTAGCAGGATTAAATCTTTTTTGGCAGCAATGGATGGTGAATTTAGGATTAAACTGCGATACGTGCAGATATTATCCAGTACGCCAATCTAATGATGCTTGGTGTCAATATTGTGAACAAAGTTTTCGAAATCCATCTCCACACATATATGGATATAGTCC
>ONMU01000016.1 GCA_900319035.1 uncultured Bacteroidales bacterium | reverse complement strand
TGTAGCCGCGTTTTTCAGCTGCTTCTACCGCCTTGCGGCAAAGATCGAAGTCAGCAATCGGGCAATAACGACCCGGCAGGTTGTACTGTGCATCCCAGTTACTGTCGGTGCAGCTACCTTGTGCAATCACGAGGTCGCCGAGGTTGACGTACATCTGACGCGCACCGCATGAACCCACACGGATGATGGTGTCTACATCGTAGAAATTGAAGAGTTCATACGTGTAAATACCAATGGACGGGATACCCATACCATGACCCATAACGGTCACTTTTTTACCTTTGTATGTGCCGGTGAAGGCAAGCATTCCACGTACGTTGTTCACTTGAACCGGATTCTCCAAAAAACGCTCAGCCATCAGTTTAGCGCGAAGCGGGTCACCGGCCATAATCATTGTTTTTGCAATTTCTCCATACTGCGCACCAATGTGCGGAGTAGGACATTGTTCTTTTGCCATAATTGTTGTGTTTTTTTATAAGGTTATTAAATAAAATGAATTTTCAACTCTCAACTCTCAACTCTCAACTCTCAACTCTCAACTCTCAACTCACCCATTGTATTTATACCATTCAATGGCTTTTTCGAGATCTTCGGGAGTGTCGATTCCGATAGTAGGAGTGTCGGTGATGCCGATTCGGATTTTGTATCCGTTCTCAAGCCATCTCATCTGCTCCAAGCTCTCTGCTTTCTCAATAGGCGATGGGTCAAGCTTCGTGATCTTCGCCAACACATCTGCCCGATAGGCATATAAACCGATGTGGCGGTAGAACGAACCGCGTTGCAACCATTCGCTCTTGTCCACTCCTCGGAGATAAGGGATGACGCTACGTGAGAAAAGCAAGGCTTCGCCCGTTGCTTGCGACCAAGCCACTTTCGGGGTGTTGGGGTTCTCCAAATCAGCTAAAGTGTCTTGCGCCGTATACGGACGAACGAGGGTAGCGATCTGCGTCTCGGGACTGTCAAAACAAGCCATCAGCGCCTCTATCTGCTCGGGTTGAATGAAGGGTTCATCGCCTTGGATATTGATGATGACGGTGTCTGTGTCGTTCTGTTCACGCCAAGATGGGGTAGTGATACCATTGTAAGCCTCTAAACAGCGGTCGGTACCGCAACGATGGTCTGCACGCGTCATGACCACTTTGCCGCCGAACGACTCTACAGCATTGTAGATCCGCTCGTCGTCGGTAGCTACTACGACGGTGTCCAGCGCTTTGGATGCTTGTTCGTACACACGGCGGATAACGGTCTTACCGCAAATCTCTGACAGTGGTTTGCCCGGAAATCGCGTCGATGCGTAACGGGCAGGGATGATTCCTATAAATTTCATATTTCGTTATTTTCTATTTTCGACAGTAAGTTGATAGCTCCGGCAATCGTTTTGACGTTGGTGATGGTGACGTATCGTCTGCCTGTTTTGATCCCTTTCTTATCGGTCTCTTCGTGCAGGCTGCATCGTTCTGCTCGGCTCACGGCGTATTGGATGATACGTCCAAACACTTCGGATTGCCAGTAAGCATCTTTGTTCTGAACCAGATACATCGTCATTCGCTCTCCCTTGAGCAGAATCTTCTCGATGCCCAAACGACAACAGAGCCATCTGAGCCGCACAACACTCAGCAGTTCCTCTGCCGGTTCCGGAAGCACACCAAAACGGTCAATGAGCCGTTTGCGGTATTCGAGCAACTGATCTTCGCTGTGTAAGTTATCCAATTCGCGGTAGAGCGTGATACGCTCGGAGATATTCTCGATATACTCCGGTGGGAAACTAATCGGCAGGTCGGTTTCTAATTGGCTGTCGGAACACCAAGTCATTTTTTCATTTGGATATTTACCATTTACCATTTGATCCTCATCCGAACCGAGTCCTTCCTCTTCGCGGAGTTCCTCCACGGCTTCGTTCAAGATCCGTTGGTAGGTCTCGTATCCTAAATCGGCAATGAATCCCGATTGCTCCGAACCGAGCATGTTTCCTGCGCCTCGGATGTCCAAGTCCTGCATCGCTAAATTGAAACCGGCTCCTAACTCTGCAAACGTACTCAGGGCTTCCAGACGCCTTCTGGCATCTTCGGTCAGTAGCTCTTTCTCCGGCGCAATGAGGTAGCAATACGCCTTGCGGTTCGATCGTCCGACACGTCCTCGTAACTGATGCAAGTCCGCCAAACCGTACTTATTGGCGCTGAAGATGAGGATGGTGTTCACGTTCGGGATATCCACACCGGACTCGATGATCGTGGTGGAGATGAGGATGTCGTAGTCGTAGTTGATGAACGCTTCGAGTCTCTCTTCCATCTCGCCGGGAGTCATCTGTCCGTGGGCGGTGATGATACGCGCCTCCGGACACAGTTTACGGATCCGGTTCTCAATGCGCGGTAACATATCGATGCGGTTATTGACGATGAACACCTGTCCGTTACGCTCCAACTCCAAGTCAATCGCCTCTTTGATGATGTCTTCGTCTTCTACGGTGATGAGCTCTGTCTGTACGGGGTAACGGTTAGGCGGTGGGGTAGTCATCACACTCAAGTCTCGTGCGCCCAACAAGGAGAATTGCAGCGTACGCGGGATAGGCGTAGCCGTCAAGGTCAGCACATCGATGTTCGCACGCAGCGTTTTGAGTTTCTCTTTGGCTGCTACTCCGAATTTCTGTTCCTCGTCAATGATGAGCAATCCTAAATCGTGCCATTTGACGCTCTTTCCGATGAGCTTATGGGTACCGATGAGGATGTCTATCTTACCTGCCTCCAATTCGCTCAGCAGCTCTTTGATCTCTTTGGCGCTCTTCAACCGGCTGAGGTACTCGATGCGTACCGGCAGGTTCTTCATGCGCTCTTTGAATGTGTTATAGTGTTGCAAAGCCAGCACGGTGGTCGGCACCAATACCGCCACTTGTTTGCCATCGGTAGCAGCTTTGAAAGCAGCACGCATTGCTACTTCGGTCTTACCGAAACCAACATCTCCGCACACCAAACGATCCATCGGCATCGGGCTCTCCATATCGCGCTTAACCTCTGCTGTCGCTTTAGCTTGATCCGGTGTGTCCTCGTATAGGAACGAAGCTTCCAACTCATGCTGCATATATCCGTCCGGCGTGTAGGCAAAGCCTTTCTGCTGCTTACGGGTAGCGTACAGACGTATCAGATCACGAGCTATATCTTTGACTTTCTCTTTGGTGCGTTCTTTGAGTCGTTCCCACGCTCCCGAACCGAGTCGTGCGATGGTCGGTTCTGTGCCCTCACGACCTTTGTATTTGCTGATCCGGTGCAGGTTATGAATCGAGACAAACACATTCGCCCCGTCTCGATAATTGAGTTTGATCATCTCCTGCGGTTTGCCGTTCACCGGCGTGGTCACCAATCCACCGAATCGCGCTATACCATGGTCGGCGTGAACCACATAATCGCCTATCTGCAACTGATTGATCTCGCGAAGAGTAATAATCGCCTTTCCTCGACGAGCATTCTCGCTCGCCAAGGTCACGCGATGATACCGCTCGAAGATCTGATGGTCGGTATAGCAGCAGATCTTCAAACCGTGATCCACAAATCCCTCATGCAAAGTTGCATTGATGCCGATAAAGGCTAACGGCGAAGGGCTATCGGCTAATGGAGCGTCGCTATCCGCCTCGAAGATCGCTTTCAAGCGGTCGAGTTGTTTCTGTTGCTCAGCGAGGATATAGATCTTGTATCCGTCTGCCATATGGCGCCTAATATCTTCCGTCAGCAAATCAAACTGCTTATGGAACAGGGGTTGAGGTACGATATCGAGAGTGATCTTGCTGTGAGTAGGGAAGGTACTCTTCTCGTTCAGCTCGATGGTCTTGTGCGCTTCTATCGCACCTATGCTGTCCATGACGCCGAGACCGTCTAACTTAAACCGGACGATACTCCAATCGTTGCTGACCCATATAAAATCATCCGTCAGATACGCAGGTATATAGGTCTGTGTTCTGTCAGCGGAGCGGTCTGTGTTCTGTGCTCCTACAATCTCCGCTTTCTCGACCTTGGTCTTGGAAAGCTGATCTTCGATATCAAACTCACGGATCGAATCGATCTCATCGCCGAAGAAATCAAGACGGTAGGGTATATCGTGGCTGTAACTATATATATCCACGATACTTCCACGTATAGCGTATTGCCCGGGTTGAAACACAAAATCCACCTGCTCGAAGCCGAGGTCTAATAGTTGTTTGCTAAGCGCCGAATGAGCGATCTCTTGTCCCGTACTCAACTGAAAACTGATAGCCGACAACTCATTCTTCGCCGGTACCATTTCCGAAAGGGCTTCGGGATACGTGACCACAATAGGGCTTGTAGAAGGCGTAGTAGCAAGTCGGCTAAGTGCCGCAAGCACCTCCGTTCGTTGGATCACCATCGCCTCGTCGGTGGTACGGCGTCGTTTGCTGCTCGGGAAGAAGAACACATTCGCCTCGGGGCTTTCGGATAGTACTTTCAGATCAGCATACAGGTATTGCGCCGCTTCGGAATTATCCAAAAGGATGAACAACGGACGCCTTACGTGCGTGAGCACGAGAGCGCGCGTACTCGCGTACACACCGGTTAAGAGAAGGTGTGACACCTTCCCTTTTTCCAACTCCCGGCGCACAATGGACAACTCCGGGTGTTGACCGAATAGTATGTTCAGATCATGTATCTGCGTTGTTTAACGTGTTATCTTAAAGGTGTTACCATTTTCGTTCACGATGATATAAACGCCGCGAGGCAGACTCATCGTATAGACATCCTCATTGGTGGTAGCTATCTTGCGACCGAAGATATCATATATGTTAATCCAATCTCCTGCGGTATACACTTCCTCAATGCCTTCCGGAGAATAGAAAGTGACAGAGACGTTATATACGCGACGGTTGATAAAATCGGTCACCACGTATTTCACCGGCAGGATATTACTGGTGGAAAGATCGACTGTATCTCCTGATGCCGGCGTGACAGTAGTTTGGGGATCAGCCAAAGTAACTACAGGTTGTGCATTGACGAGGTCAATATCCGGATATTCGTTACGATTGATGCTGACGTGAATCGTATTATTGCTCTGGTCAATCTTTCCGGCAATACCGTTTAGCGAGAAACCGGTGATCTGGACGGTAGGAACGAATACCGTTGGTTCAGGACTCAGCAGATAGGAAACGATAGCGTCCAGCGTCTTCTTGCCATCTGACGTAAGGTTCGCTGTGCTGTGCTTAGACATCGGGAAACCGATATATTTAGCCCCTCCGCGCATACCGGCAGGTATCTCATGAATGATCGTCTGCATCTCGCCGTCGGCTTCATAATCTTCGATATTACGAGTCGGCGAAGTAGCCAAACAGAGTGTGCCTTGCTGCTTGATATTAATCGGCATCAGACCACGGAAGGTCACAGTATCAAGCACTTGAATACGATCGCCTTTCTTCTTGTTGAGGGTCTTGAAGATAGGATGATCATCGCGTTGAACGGTGATATAACGACCACCTTCGCTGATACTTCCGTTGTCGGGTTCACCCCATCCGTTTGGCGTGTCTTCGTTGCGCTCGTACGCGTAGCTGAACGCGTTCATGTTCAGTACCGGCAGACTTGCTCCACCGCGTACTACTGCCAACACTTCCTCGTTATCTGAATCAGCATCTTCAGAGATCAAGATCCATTTATATTTCGAGTACTGATCAGCCGGACGCAAACCGTCCTCTTTTGCCTTACGGGAAATCACATTCCAACTCTTGCTCTTCAAATGGGTATATACGCCGTCTTTCTCGTCCGCTCCGGTATTCTTATACAGATACAGTACCGGATTCTGGCCATAGTCCAGTTTCTTCACATGGATAGAGCCTTCGAACGTGGTATCGGCACCTGAAGCGGTGATCTTGAACTTATATATACCTTCTGCTGCAGTCGGAGTACCACCTATAACATAGGTGTTATTGGCTGCTCCACTACCTGCTATACCTGCGGGCTGACCGTTCGGCCAAGTCAGTTGAACGACACTCTCGTCCAATGCATAGTAGCGGAATTTAATTTGATCCATCTCCTCATTCTGGTACACATCGACAGTCAACTCCGTCATCGCCTGAATATCTGTTGCTATACGGAATGAACCGGTAGCGCGACTTGTCTCAACACCGTTGTAATAAGCCACAACGGCGTAGTTATACGTACCTACCGGACAATTAGCCACACCGCTTAACAGCAATGTATCCGTGAGATCTCCTCCGACCTCCTGCAAACGAATACCCGTAGCCTCATTGCCGTTCCACTCCAGACGAGTCTCGGCACCCGGGATGTTATTGTATTTCGTTACATAGGTAATCGGCTGAATAGCTTGAGTCTGCATTACACGCTGTGTCGAGTCGTTACCTTTCAACCATTTCGTTCTCGGCTCTTGTGCTACACGCAGAGAGAACGAACACAACTTACTGTCGCTACTACCGATAGCTGTCAATTTAATCACATGCTCGCCTGTGGAGATGTCAAAACGGTTGATCGCATAGGCCTGCGGAGTACGTGTTTGTTTGACGCCGTCAATATACAACTCAAACATCTTGCCCTTATCGGGGTTCTGGTTGTTATCATTGCCGTAGAACGAGAACTGGTCATAGCCTTGAATATGCATCTCCATCACATGACTGCTACTGTTGAACTTCGCACTACGGATAGAGGCTTGGAACTCATCTCTGGTGCCGGCATTCGTATCGCCGCCGGTTCCGTTACAACTGATAGTGAGCCAGCCGTCTTTGGTTCTTGCTGTGTTGGAAGTGCCGGAATCATCGCATATATTACCCGCCTTGTCGACATTGGAGGTAGCTACCGTCAGGTTACTGCTGTTATCACGGTTGATGTAGAATACCTCGTATTCACGTCCGCCTACCACTACCAACGGCGTGTTGTAGCCGCCTGCAATGTCCTTTGCTTCATAGATCTCCGGTACGTGGGTGGTCAAGCCGCTGGGCGGTACTTGTACCGTATAATTGATTGTATAAGTCAATTTCGTAGTACCATCTTCTGCGGTCACCTCTACTTTGCCTACGCCCGGAACAGACGAAGCCTGCGTGATAGTCATCGTAGCTTTGTTGTCATTAGGCGTTGCTGCTATCGTCGGTGGGGTCTTGGTTCCTGCCGTTAACTCGATATTGTAGGTCAGCGTACTCGGCGAGAAATTAGGAACACTCTTACCTCCATAGGTCAAACTGCTCAATGTCGCATCGGTGGAAACCGCCGGAGACTCGGTAATCGTCACACTATAAACGGTTTGCGCGTTGCTGGCACTCGTAAAGGTATAAACGACAGGTCCGTTCGCGAAGTTCTGAACACCATCCGGAGACTGAGAGTTAAGGTATTTTCCGGTGAAAGTGGGCTCCAAACTCAGACTGCTTCCGTTGAGCACTTGACCGGTAATCGTCTTGTTCACTTGGTCAATAACCGCTGTTCCGCGGATGTTTGGCCATGTAGCGCTCTCCACTTTCGGATCCGCACTCTCTTTCGTGAACGTCACGGTGTACGTCTTCGTAGTCGTACCATCTTCTGCTGTTACCACGATAGTAGCTACACCGGGTAGGGTAGTAGCCTGTGTGATATTCGTCGTTGCGTTGGCGTCGCTGGTCGTCACCTGAACGGAAGGAGCACCGCCTACATAGTCCGCCGGAAGCTCTACCTCATAGCTCAACTGATCAGCCGCAAAACCCTGAACAGGTGTCTGCTCTGCTCCATATACAATAGAACTCAACGTTGCATCCGTCGAAGCAGGAGGAGGACCTGCTTGGTAGGTTACCGCTAAATTATCAATAGCTGCATATTTACCGGACGAAGAAGCGGTCAGCGTCAATTTTATATGACCCGTTACCACCGGACTGATGTCACTATTCGAAACACCCCATTTATTGGTACCTCCGGTGTTGAAATCGGCTTTCGTAGTCTTGTTGCTGTATATGTTCTTAACTACATTTCCGCTGTCATCTACTATATCCAAAGTAAAATTCGGCTTGCTATTGTCGTTTGCTACAACATCGAATGTGATATTACTGATGTTGCTAAAAGAAGCAGTACTGGTAATAGAAATCGTAATACCGCTCTTGTTCTCGAATCCAAAATACAAATAGTTTCCGTTTTTAGCAGAAAATTTACTGGGTGCCGCAATCTCACATTTGGCTGTTCCACCTACTGAAGAAGTGTTGTCTGCAACAGTCCAATCGGTCGCTAAAGCTACACCATCATCAAAGGTGTACGTCTTTTGTGCCCAAATACTTGTGCTTAACGCTGTGATGAATGTTAAAGCAAGTAATTTAATGTTTTTCATATTTTTTTTGTTTAAATATTCAACATTTTTGTGGTTATTTGTTAAAATCACGGGATATATATTATTAATAATATATATAGGGTAGTGCAGGATACGTTAAAGGTCTTATTTTGTACTTACTCAGTACTTACTCAATACCTGCATAATAATTCACGCTGCAAAATTACTACTTTTTTCGCAAACACGTGTGTATATATTATAAAAAAATGTGTAAAAATTGACACTTTCTGTATTTTCGTTACTTTTTACACATATTTTACCCCTTCTTAAAGGCCTCTTTTGAACTTTTTCTCGTGTATGCGCGCATTTTTTTCTTAATTTATTTGCGTATATGAGAAATTTTTTGTACCTTTGTGCCCGATTTCCGATGAAGAGTCGTTTGAGCTGACGATCGGAGATCGAGAAAACAATAAACATTAACAAACAACATCGAATATGAAAAAGACATTTTTATCTGTAGCGATTTGCCTGATGGCAGCGCTTACAATCAATGCCCAAGAGGTGGACAAAGCAAAAGTGACCGGTAACGCGGAAGCTGCTGCTAAAGCCGGGGATGATCTCAAGAAGTTAGAGGAAGGTGAGAAAGCCTGGAAATTTGACGGAACGATCGGTCTCAATGCCGCTGCTACCGGACTCGTGAACTGGTCTGCCGGTGGTAAGAATAACGTGAACGCTATCGCTTATGCGAAACTCCATCTGCTCTATCACAAGAATTCACTCGCTTGGGAAACCAATTTCGACACCGATTATGGAATGACTTGGATTGACCAAAAAGAAGACAAATTCCAGAAATCCAGTGATAATATCAAACTCGCTACGAAACTCGGATGGGAGTTTAAGAAAAACTGGTATCTGACCGTTCTTGGTGGCTTCCAGAGCCAATACTCCCTCGGTCGTGAATACGTTGATGGCTACAACCCGATTATTTCCAAATGGCTTGCTCCGTCGTACACCGATATCTCTGTCGGTATCGACTACAAGTACAGTTATAACGGAGCTGACTTCTCGGTTTATCTCTCTCCGATCGCCGGTCGTATCACTACTGCTTATACCGGCAAGGCTTGGAATAAGAAATATACCGAAGAGGCTTTCGTTGCTATGGAGGATGCTGCTTTAGCTAATGGTGAGATCACGCAGGCTCAGTACGATGCAGCGATTGCTGACTATTCTTACGATGTACAAGTGGAAAATCACAACGATCTTCGTACCAGACTGCAAGATACCTATGGTACCTATACGTATTACAGAAATGGTGACAAGAAATTCCGTGACTTCCGTGCTGAGTTCGGTCTTAGCTTCAAGGGCGCTATCGCTTATACCTACAAGGATTTCAAGCTGACCACTACGCTTGCTCTCTTCACCCCGTATCAGGGTAAAGGTTTTGACCGTAAAGAGGCATACGAGAAAGAGAACGGAGCTGGTTCATGGGATCTGCTTTCCGACGAAGAGCGTTATTTCAAGTATTCGAACAAGAACCGTTCCTTCGGTCATTTTGATGTGGACTGGGATGTAGCGCTGAGCTATCAGTTCCTCAAATGTCTCCAAGTGACCCTTCAGACGAGTCTGAAATACTATCCGGGTGTCCTGATTGCCAACAAGAACGGCGATGTAGCTGAGCGTTGCCAATTCAAGGGCGTCCTCGGTATCGGCGTTGGTTACTCATTTTAATTGACGAATGGACGATTGACGAGGTACGATTGATTGAGCAATTGAACAATTGGACTAAATCGTAAATAAATCGTAAATCGTAAATTTGTAAATCGTCAATAATCTTTATGCAGGCTCTCGACGATCTATCGCAAAATGTGCAACTCCTTCTGCAGCGTTACCAAGCGTTGCAGAAGGAGAATGTTCAACTGCGTGAAGATGTCGATCGGCAGCGTCAGGAACTCATCCGTACGCATGCTGACCTATTAGATCTGCAGCAAAAGAACCGACGTTTAGCCACTGCTAACGCTCTCACTTCGGCGGAGACCAATGAGGAAGCACTCAAGCGTCTCAACGCCCTCATAGCACAACTCGATCGCGCCATCAATGCCCTCAAAAAATAAATTGTCACTTAAAAATTGACCGCGTAAATCGTCAATTAAAATAAATCGTCCATAAATCGTACATCTTACATTTGTCCTTCGTACATAAAAATGATTGTTGATAAACAACATATTAACTTGCATCTCGATGCCCACACTGTGGGTCTGGAGGTAGAGCGTGATCAAGAACCCAATTATCGCAAGGCTGCGGACTTGCTCAATAGGCGTTACCAATATTACCTTAAATTGCGACCAAACGCCTCCGCAGAACAATTATGGATGTATACTGCCCTCGAAGTGGCAGTGGCCCTACAGTCTGACGCACGGGAGAAATCACTCGTTCCCGTGGAGAAAGAACTAAAAGCATTGAATGAACAGATTCTCAATTGTCTGACATCTGACATCTGAAATCTGAATTCTGAAAATTCGCTCTGCGAATAATCGTTCGAGCGAAGCGAGATAAGAAATCTGAAAACTTTTAAACAAACACGATAAATCAATGATGACAGCAATTTTATTTGGAGTAGCAGGTCTCCTTCTCGGAGCCGGTATCTACTATCTCATCTCGCGTACCGCCGCTGCTAACTTACTCAAGAAAGCGGCAGAGGAAGCTGAGGTGATCAAGAAAAACAAGATTGTTGAGGCAAAAGAGAAATTTATCGCCCTGAAACTGGAGCACGACAATACAGTACGTGAGCAGGACAAACGTATTCAACAGCATGAACAGCGTTTGAACCAACGCGAGCAGCAGCTCAATCAGCGTCAGGGTGAGATTCAACGATCCCTCAACGAAGTAAATCAAAAAACGCAAGCAGTAGAGCAGCGCCAACAAGCCCTCGACTACAAGCAGCAAGAGGTGGACAAGATGCACCAACAGGCAGAGAAACAATTGGAGCAACTCTCCGGAATGTCTGCTGAGGAAGCGAAAAAGCAGCTTGTAGAAGCCCTCAAGGATGAAGCGAAGACTTCGGCTATGTCCTATATCAACGAGATCATGGACAATGCTCGTTTGGAGGCAAACAAAGAAGCCAAGAAAATCATCATCCAGACGATCCAGCGTGTGGCTTCGGAAACAGCAGCCGAGAGTACCGTTTCTGTCTTCCATATTGAGAATGACGAAGTCAAAGGACGTATCATCGGTCGTGAGGGACGTAACATCCGCGCACTCGAAGCCGCTACCGGTGTAGAGATCGTAGTGGACGATACGCCCGAAGCAATCACCCTCTCTGCCTTCGATCCTGTACGCCGCGAGATAGCGCGTCTCGCTTTGCACCAACTCGTGCAAGACGGACGTATTCACCCCGCGCGTATCGAAGAGGTCGTAGCAAAAGTAACCAAACAAGTGGAGGATGAGATCGTCGAAGTGGGTAAACGTACGACCATTGACCTTGGTATCCATGGTCTGCATCCGGAGTTGGTGCGCCTCGTCGGTAAGATGAAATACCGTTCTTCCTATGGACAGAACTTGCTCCAACACAGCCGTGAGACCGCTAACCTCTGTGCCGCTATGGCGGGTGAGTTAGGTCTGAATGTCAAGGCAGCTAAACGTGCCGGACTTCTCCACGATATTGGTAAAGTAGCCGATGATGATGTCGAACTGCCGCACGCAGAGCTTGGTATGAAACTCTGTGAGAAATACGGAGAGAAACCCGATATCTGCAATGCGGTGGGTGCTCACCACGATGAGTGCGAGATGACGACCATCATCGCTCCTATCGTACAAGCCTGCGATGCGATCTCCGGTGCCCGTCCGGGTGCCCGTCGTGAGATCGTGGAGTCGTATGTAAAACGTCTCAACGACTTGGAGAACCTTGCTATGTCCTTCCCGGGCGTAGTGAAGACCTATGCCCTGCAGGCAGGACGTGAACTGCGTGTGATCGTCGGAGCCGACAAGATCTCCGATAAGGATACCGAACTCCTCTCCTTCGATCTCGCGAAACGCATTCAGGACGAGATGACCTACCCGGGTCAGATCAAAGTGACCGTCATCCGTGAGGTCCGCGCCGTCAACGTCGCTAAATAAGCATCGTGCATAAAGCATCGTGCATTGATGCACGATCCAAAAAGGACTTCTGCCTCACAGGTAGAAGTCCTTTGTTAATTCTTGGTACGCCTTAGATCGCCCGCCTTTGTCATCCTCCAAAACCAACGTATCTTCAGTCCGGCTGATATCTGATATCTGATATCTGAAGGCTAAAAGCACCCGTCTTGCCGGTTTCGACTCCTTACTATATACGCGCGTTACGTGCGTGAGGAACAGGTTCTTGCTTGCCGCTATTTGTCGCATCTCCGCTTCCTTATCTGCCGGAAGGATCAGCGCTAACTGCCCTCCCTCCCTCAACAAACGTGCGCTATGATCAATCAGCTCCTCGTAACTCAAACTATCCGTGTGTCTCGCTAACTCACGTCCTTTATCCGGATTCTTCAAACTATTCTGAAAATACGGCGGATTAGAAACAATCAAGTCGTACCCGCCTTCTTTCTTCCATTCTTGCAGCCTCGATACATAAGCTTGTACGCCGTTTTCTCTTGCTTGCTCCACAGCCGCCTCGTCAATGTCTATTCCCTCTACTTCCGCTTCCGGGAACCGCTGCATCATCATCCGTGCAATCAATCCGCTTCCGGTGCCCACATCGAGAATTCTGAAATCTGAAATCTGAAATCTGACATCTGAAATCTGAAATCTGACATCTTCCGTTTCCGCCCACGCCCCCAACAGCACACCATCGGTTCCTACCTTCATGGCGCACTTACTATCCTCTATATAAAACTGCTTGAACCGAAACGACACTAATTTTTAATTATTAATTATTAATTATTAATTCACTCTGGTGGTGGCAGCAGTGATCGTGTTCCTGTGCCTCTATATAGCAATGGATAGCGAGATATACGCCCAAAATGAGGAACAATACCGCACATATATGTCGGAACCATTTCTCGAATGCTCCCATCTTGCTCGTAAGGTTGCCGATACTTACCGCGCTATAACTTACTAACCATGCAATCAGCATAATAGGCACACCGGTTCCTAAACTGAATACCACCGGCATGACCCAATTCCAAGTGCTCGGAAGGGTCAGCGTGATATCTATCATCGTCAGGAAATACACTAACCGATGCGGACAGAAAGCGATCGCAAAGAATATACCCAATATAAACGACCAGATCCAGCTCTCTTTGCTATCTGTGTCTTTGAGCCATTTGCTGATTCCGTGATCATGCTCATGGTGGTGGTGTCCGCTGAAGAGCAACACTACGCCGCAGATGAGCATGAACCCTGCCAATATCGGTTCGCCCCAATGAGCTAACAGATGTTGAATACCGTCGGTCTGAGCCCCCGCAAGAAACGGAATACTCAGCAGAACATACGTTGCTAACTTACCCAAAACGAACATCAACCCGTTGGTCAGAACGAGTTTTTTGTTGTTGATCTCCTTGTCTATATAGCCGATAGCTGTGATACTGGTCATCAGTGTGCAGGGATCCAGTATCGTCAGCAGACCTAATAGCAATGCAGTGAATAGTTGTACCATAATTGTCTTTCTTCTCAAAAAATCGTGCAAAGGTACATCTTTTTTTTGACATAAACAAAAAAAAATGAAAAATTATACCCTCATGCCCTTAAAAATCAAGTAATTAACGACATTTTGTGTTGTATATGTTGCAAAATGCATTTTTTTTGTCAAAAAAGTGTCAAAAAATTTGCAGGTATCAAAAAAAAGCAGTACCTTTGCAGTCAAATTAAAATTTAACATACTGGATTGAGTGATATTTTGCTCGTTTTGCGCTTCAAACTTCGTAACTTTTAAGCACTCCTGCAAAGCAAAATTTAATCATTCTATACAACCGATGTGAAAATTTATTGTACTTGAATTAAAAATTGATTTCTTTCATTTTTTCTTTTAGTATTTTCACATATCGGCGCAGACTTACAATTACAGTTTAGGAGTAGGGTAGGATGGATGTTTTTTTCGTGTGCTTTCGGCATGAGCGTAGGCGCGGATACGCGCGTGAATAATAAGGACACGCTTCCGAAGCAGAAGACCGAGATCGTTGCCCTCAAGAACAACCTCGCGTACGACGCTATTCTGACGCCTAATCTGCAGTTAGAGTTCCGTCTGACCGACCAGTGGTCTATTGAGGCAGGGGTCGGATTTAATCCTTTCCCGATCAAAGATACGAAGTTCCCGAAGTGGCGTCACGTCTCTGTGAGCGTCGCTCCCCGATATTGGTTCTGCCATGTGTTCAACCGTGGCTTCTTCTCCTTCAATGCAGCCTATGCGCATTACAATGTAGCAGGCAATGCGTGGCCTGTGAGTTGGATGTACAAGCAGGTGAAGGATCACCGCTACCAAGGCGATGCAGTGATGGTAGGAGAGAGTTTTGGATGGCATTTCCCCATTTCGCCGCATTTCAGCATAGAGCTGGAGGCGGGTATTGATGCCGGCTACACATGGTACAAAGAGTATGAGTGTAAGCATTGCGGTAAACAGACAGCTCGTTCCGGTCACTGGTTCGCTTTGCCTAAGATAGGTGTGAATTTAGTTGTGCCTCTTGGCGGCGATGAGCTGAGTCTGGCTCGCCGTTGTGACTGCGAGAAACTCGATCAGGCGCCGGAAGAGCCTGTCGATACGATCGTGGAGGAAGAGCCGGAGGAGCGTATAGGAGCAAGTAGGCTGACGGTGCCTCTGGGTTTTGCCGTGATGCCGGTGGTTGCTAAGGTAGAGCCGTTTGAGGTGGAGGTGGATCATATGCAGCAGTTGAGAAGTCGTCTCTTGCGTAGCGAGGAGGAATACGAGCCGTACAACCAGACGATGGCGATGAGTGCCGATCCGCGTAATACGTTTATCTATTTCGATGTGAACGTAACGAAGATGGACCGCTCCTTTATCGAGAATGATAAGTTGATGGATAGTATCATGACGATCATCGGCGATGCCGTGTCGGACAGTCTGATCCGTATCACACATATCCAGATCGTGGGTTACGCTTCGTTCGACGGACGTGTGAGCTACAACAACCGTCTGGCAGGCAGCCGTGCCCAGACCATCAAGGACTATATCAAGAGCCTCTATCCTTCTTTGCCGGACAGCGTGTTTAGTGTCTGCAATGGAGGTGAAAGCTGGGCGGAGCTGAGGTACCATCTCTCGCATGTAGAGTTCGAGGGTAGGGACGAGGTCTTCCGGATCATGGATACCGAGCCGGATCCGGATAAGCGCGAGATGCTGATCAAGAAACTCCATGGCGGTGCTACCTACCGCTATATGCGGGATGAGTTGAAGCGGATCTTGCGTAACTTAGGATGTATCACCGTCTTCTGCGAACCGGTGTATGACTGAAAACTGAAATCTGAAAACTGAAATCTGAAAACTGAAATCTGAAAACTGAAAAAGTGAGCAAAGGCTCATGCTAAACAATAGTTAACAACCAAATTAATTAACTTTATTAACCAATTAAAATTTTTCAAAACAATGAAAACTGTAAAAACAATGGCTTGCTTTATGGCAATGATCATGGCAAGCTCAGTAGTGCTGGTTTCTTGCAAGAAAGACAAAGAAAAAGAGCCCGAAGTACAGCAGGCTGCTGAGACTCCGCAGGGCAAGAACGAGGTGGTAAAAACCCAGTTCGCTATTTCGATGCCGAGCCAGCTGAAGAACGGTGCCAACCGTATGCCGTCCACTACCGTGCAAAGGGATGGAATTGATCAATTCCAAGGAATGACGGGTATTACCCTGATTCCGTTTGCTAAACCGGGCGAGATCACCGGTTCTGATTTCCGTCTGGGTTCGAACATCGTCTTGGATCCCTTGGCAAAATCCGAGGTGGACACCAAGGCTAATCGGGCAAAGGTGTATCAGGATGTGGATATTCCTTTGACTACAGCTTCTTTCCTGTTCTATGCTAAATCAGCAGCTTCCGGAACAAAGTTCCAGGTAGGTTCTCTCGTGATGCCGGACTTGACACTCCAGCCTTCTGCTTTCCAGTTCGGTCTGGAGCGTATTCACGATTCCGGTGAAGTATCGGCGATGATGACAACTACCGGTCATGGTGGTATGCTGATGGCTTATTTGACCAGCATCGCTAATGCTACAAATGGTGTTATTAAAGCTTGGTACGAGACAGAGGATGCTGCTATGGCTGCGCTTTTTACTACGTTTAGCTCGCTTCACGGTCTGTCTTCTGCAGAGGTAGAGCGCGTTCTGACCGATCTCAACAAATCGCTCAAACCGCTGAGAGCACATAATATCTTGGCTGACGAAATTGCAAAGGCGATTGCTAATGGAACTTATGCTACCGTAAACGCTTCTGACGAAGTAGAGCTGATTAGCGACTTGGATAACTTCCCTGCTGAGTACGATCTGCCGCAAGGATGTATTGATGTTAAGTGGGATGCTGGTTCTCACTCTTTCATAGAAGGTCTATATTCGAATATGGCTCGTCCGTATGCTTTCACCTATCCGGCACAACTCTGGTATTATGTGAACTCGACCATCAAGACCTCTAATGTTTCCCAAGCAACAGCTTACGCAAGTACGACCAATTCATGGAATGACATTTTGGCGCTCCATACTGCACCGACTAACGTCAACTCTTTGACCCGCGCCGTAGCTATCAAGGATAAGATTCAGTACGCCGTAGCTCGTTTGGATGTAACCGTTAAGCTTGATGCAGCTTCGTTGGCTGACCGTAGTCAGGAAGCTGTCGGTATCGCTACCGCTGTAAATGCATCGGCTGGTTTCCCTGTTACCGCAGTACTCGTAGGTGGTCAGCAGTCTGTTAACTTTGACTTCACCAGCACTGGATCTGGTGACGAGCTCACCGTTTATGATAACGTGATGACCGATGGTACGATGAAGGCTACTACCGCTGCTTCTTCTGTAAACCATACTCTTGTTTTGGAGAACGGTACGCAGAACGTACGTGTCGCTGTAGAGATGGTGAACACCACCGGTGTGGACTTCTACGGTGCTAACGATCAGTTGATCCCGGCAGGCGGCAAGTTCTACGTAGTAGCTGAGTTGGATGCAACCAAAGCTACCGAGACCGCGGGTCACGTTTTCAAGCAGGACTATACCACTACGGCTAACCTGACGTTGAAGAACCTCAAGACGGCTTACAACACCATCCCGGATCTCCGTACCCCGAAATTGGAACTCGGTTTCTCGGTGGATCTGAGTTGGAAAGCAGGTCACACGTATAACATTGACTTCCAATAATCTGTTTAGAGAAGTTTGAAAGCCAAACAATACATAGTATTATTGGCGTTGCTTGTTGCAACCACAGGTTGTCGTCTCATTGACGATGACCTGTCGGTCTGCGACAATCAGGAGGACTCGTTCCTCAATTATCTCATCCGTTATCGTATGAATCTCGTCATGGAGATCCATACGATGATCGATGAGGATTTATCGTCGGCAAAAGAGAAACCCGTAGCCGATGCGCTCAAGAAATGGTCGGAACCTATTTTTACCGGCACAGCGCACGATCTGGATATGAGTTTCTATTCCTTGGATGGAACCGACGAACTAAGACACCATAGTTTCGAGATCATTGACGCGACGGCGAAGAGTTATACGCTGACTATCCCGCGCGAGGATTATCGACATTTAGCGGTAGTCAATGTGTTGAATAACTCGAATGTGAAGGTTACGGGAGCTGAGTTGGCGCCGACTGTTTGCGTAGCCCAGCGCGAACTGGACACCCTGCCTTCACATCCCACTGCCGTCTATACAGCGCGTAAGACGATGTATATGCCGAAAGATACCAACCTCTCCTTTGACGTACATCTGTATATGGTGAGCAGCGCGGTAGCAGTCGTTTTTATGGACACGGTAAAAGAGAAATTAGCGAGGGTGGAGGAGATCTCTCTGAGCGGTACTGCCTCGCATTTCTACGTCAACGACAGTATTTATCGTTTCAACTACTCATCCTGTATTATGGCTGAGAAGGTGAACGACCGTTGCTACGGTATGGTCTCATTCCCTTCGCGCGACAGCCTTACGACGGCTGCTCCGATGGCGAAGAGAGCGCCGAGTGAGGATAAAGGGCTTTGGCAGGTACGCGTACACGTACGTACCTTAGATAATAAGATCACAGAGACGCTCCTCTCTGTTCATAAACCGCTCAAGGCGGGTAAGATAGAGATCCTCAAGCTGCAGATAGGCGACGACGGATCGGTACAAGTGGTAGGCACCACCGAAGTGGGCGCATCGGTCACACTGGATTGGAAAAAAGGATCGGATTACGAGGTAATCACCGGCTAATGAAAGGAAAATGGTACATATGGATATTGCTTTTCGTGCTCTTCACAAGCTGTGAGCATGGAGCGCATGAGTCCCTTCAAAAGGTGGGGCTGCCTATCTCTATCTCGCTGCCTATGGACGAGCTTCAGATACGTTCGGGAGCACCTGTCCGCAGAGTCATTGGCGACCCTGGGACTACGGAGACCTTTGTGCTGCCGAACTATATCTATTTCATCGTATTGAAAAAGGAAGCCGGTGGTAACTGGTCGTTATGGAAGATAGAGAAAGATACCTTAGAGGAAGAGGATTGGACTCGGACGCGCTATACCGGACGATTAAGTACGCCGGGGGATAGTATTTTCCAGTACAACGGCAAATATGAGATGCTGATCGATGATCCGTTTGAGGGGCGTGTCTATGGAATCGCCTCGGCGGTGCCGCTCACCTTCAATATGGATCTGAATGCCATCTCTAATTTGGAGGACGTGCTGAATCTGAGCTTTAACACCGCTGCCGCGAATGTCCAGCCGAACCTCCAGCACATCTATGCTACGCCTTATAACTACGAGGTGGACGGAGATTATTACGGCGCCTTCAATAGTTTTGCTCAGAAAGTGCCTTATGTACGATTGATGCTTTACCACGTAGCAGCGAAGGTGGATATCAAGTGGAATGTAGAGAAGTCGGTTCGTCTGACTCCTCCTCCCGGAATCCGTTTGACGAGGATGGAGGCGCGTAATCTCTTTAACGACTACGCCTATTGTTTCCGCCCGATGCGAAACGAGAAAGCCGCTGTCTTGACGACAGGCTTCACCGTACCGAATATCGTCACCGCATCGGACGAGGGACTCTGGTGGGAGGGTAGAGCCTATTTCTACACCATCCCTTATACCGTGACCGGAGATGAGCATTATTTTCCGCTTCAGATGAGCATGGAGACCAATGCCAACGGCAATGACTATCGTCCTACGCTCAAACTGGAAATCGATACATCCTCCGTGTTTGTACCTTGGCTTCGCGCGAATTTCAATATCGCCAAGGTCTTGGAGAACACTACGGAAACGAAAGTTGTTAATAATTGAAAGATAATAGAGGGTTGAAAATTGAGAGTTGAAAGATTAAAAATAGCATTATTGGTGTTGGGTTTGGTGATACTGCCGAGCCTGAGTCGCCTATCTGTAGTATCTGCGCAAACGGATACGATTCGTTATGTCAATCGTACCACGGGATCGTATAACAACGACGGTCGCTCTTGGGCTACGGCGAAAGACCGTATTCAGGATGCGATCAATGATCTGCGTGAATACATGGAGCAGCACCACCTCACTTCGGGTTCGGTGTATATAGCTGCCGGTACCTATATCCCTACGGAGTCCACAGAGAACAGCGGTGGTTCGATGCTTAATACCTCGTTTAAGATCTACAGCGGTATTCATGTCTATGGTGGCTTTAACCCCGATACAGCGTATGCGCGAGTGAACGAGCCTACGCCGGGTGACCGTATGATGGTGAACGGCAAGAAATGCAAGGATAACTGGGCGGATCCCCACGGTGTAGGTGTCATCTCGGCTTCGGAGATCGCCTCTCAATGGGATCTGCAGCATAAGACTATCCTGACCGGAAACCACTCCTCGGCTGTCGTCTCCTATAAGTTCGACTCTATCCGAGGACGATATAACACGACTTATCCTGCCAGCTCTTATCACGTAGTATGGTTTGCTACGAACGGTAAATACACGGTATCTGATGATGCCTTGAAAGATCACTATAAGCCTCTGGTCAACCCTGCCTCTCTGGACGGATGTGTCATCTCCAGTGGTAACGCCTCTTCGCGTAATACGCTGATGCGTGAGCATACGGCGTACGGTGGTGGTGTCTATATGGTGGGTAACTCCACACTGCGGAACTGTATCGTTGAGCGATGCAACGCTACCCTGCGAGGCGGTGGTATTTACGCCGACGGCGGTGGTGAGATCGATTTTTGCTACGTACATACCTGTCAATCGATGGGTGTAGGTGTGGTAGAGGGCTACGGTGGTGGTGTCTGTATTGACCATGAGGGCTCGATCGGTCATAGCCATATTACCTCTTGTGCAGCGCGTTGCGGTGGTGGTCTGATGATCAGCCATGTGCCCGACGAGTATCCATGGGATGTGCGTGTAGCGAACCCTGTCTTGGCGCAAGATACCATTACGGATTTCTATTCTCCCTATGCTGCGGCCTGTGTGATCAATAATAACACCGCGAACGCTGAAGGCGGCGGTATCTACCTCGCCGAGGGTGGTACGGTCAACCACTGTACCGTCACGGCTAACAACTGTTCCGGTCCGGATGTTACCTATTATGGTCGTCGTCACGGACGTACCGGAGGTATCTATGTGCGTAACTGCGGTATGATCTTCAACTCCGTGTTCTGGGGTAACCGTTGTGAGTCGAATAATGATATTCAGTTTGCCTCTGTGCGTCAATCGGGATCGAAAGAGACGCATGAGATCTTCGTCTTCCATACGGCGTTTATGAACCATGATATATCGGATTGGACGGGTGTGAAGAAAGAGAAAGTCTTCTCCTTGGATCGCTCTAATCTGCCTATCAAGGGCTCGAACTCCAACCACCCTTGTTTCTTCTCGCCTACGGTGGATCCGAATAACTGGGATACCTACGATCCGGAGAACGGTATCTACGGTGCCGGTGTGTTTATGCATCTGGCAAGGACGGTAGATATCCCGGGTCCTCGTATCTGGCACTTGACCTCGTATTCGGCGCTGGATCAGAAGGGTGTGCAGTGGAATAGCTCTGTACAAAACTCGTCCAAATGGCTTGTTCATGCGCATACGGACTATGGTGTCGTAACGAACCCGTTCGAGCCGGTTTCTACGCTCGGTGCATTGGTGCGTCGTCCCGACCCGCTGACTTATGAACTGATCCCGCAGCAGGGAGAAGAGGGTAGGACAGAAGGAGGAGATCTGCTGCCTACGCTCTTCATCGACCCGAACCGTAAAGGTTCCTTCGATGAGTCCGGCGCGTTTGTGCAACGTCCGAAAGAGGGTGATAGTTGGGATGTGCCTATCAAGGACTTAGGTGAGGCATTGTCTTTCTTCCGCCAATACCTCGAGGATGATGAGGGAGGAAACCACCATTATATGATCCCTGCTTTGGATGCAAACGGTATGCCTACGGGAGATCCGGTGAGATATGAGTATGTACAGATCCTCGTCAAAGAAGGTACACTGACTACGGTGGGTCACGGTAACTATCTGGACCAGAATATCCGTTCGGCGGCTATTCGTTTGGTGAGCCATATGCGTCTCTACGGAGGTTATCCGTCTTCCTTGACCGGTATCAATACCGAAGGACGAAACCCTCGTTCCTATAAATCCATTATTACCTCGAATATCTCTGATATCCATGGTGAGGCGGCGTATCAGAATAACTCTGCTCACGTCGTTGCCATGGTCAATGCCGAGCATACGATCATCGATGGTTTTACCCTCTCTGATGCCAATACGCATAATGTCTATCTCTCCAATTCCGCGAAAGCCGGTGGAGGTATCTTGGTCAACAATTCCTCAGTGGATGCCGACAGGCGAATCAACATGGTGGGTAACCAGATACGAAACTGCGCCATCACCAACTGTTCTTCTCCGAAGGGTGCAGCCGTCTATGTCAACGGAGAGCATCCTATGGACGATGATGAGATCTGCTATGCCGAGTTGCTGCTGTCGAACTGTATTATCCGTAATAACTCGGCGGATTATACCAAGGACGATGAGACCATCAATGACCACGGTATCATCACCGCCAACGGTCGTGCTTATGTCCATGTGGAGCATTGTACGGTGGTGAACAACGTCGGTTTCCCCTTCAAGGCGGATAGTAAGGATACCGAGAACGATGGCCCGATTATTTGCCCGCATGAAGAGCATGGTCATGAGTCTGTCTATCATGGCTATATCCGTGTGGATAACTCGCTCGTTTTCTGTAACTCCGATGTGGCGGTAGAGGATCATTCGCAGTTGGCGCAAGTGGGTCACGTGATGTCTGTTAACGAAGATGGACAGCAGTATGTCTTCGGTAAATACAACCTCTTTGATGCCGACTTGATTTTGCATCAGGCAAATCCTCAGCAGCCTCGAGGATTCTTTGCGAACGGATATACCGTGCCTATGCCGGAGAATTTCCTGCCGGATGGTGTGACATCGCATTTCATCGATGATATAGCCGATATTCCGGCGGACAGTGCCGGTCGTGCGAACAAATGTATCTTCACGCGTACGGATATCACGGCGCCGACTTTCCCTACCTTCCGTAACCCTTCCCGAAATGTAGGACACTCTCCTACGGGCGATAAACCTCTGTACGGAGGTATAGTATCGTATGAACCTTTGACTACCAATCCTTGCATCAATGCCGCAGGGCGTGATGCCTATACCACTTATTATGACTATGACCGAAGCGATATTACCAAACGCGACCGAGGCGGTGCACCGGATGTGGGAGCGGTGGAGAACACCGACCTGCCGGAAGCCGGTGCTGTGATTTATGTCACGCCGGAGGGTGCCGGTAAACGCGACGGCTCCTCTTGGAGCAACGCTATTGCGGGTAATACGGTCTATCGTCTCTATGACGCTCCGGCAGCCGATGGTGACTCTGTCGATGTAGCTTCCGGCGCACGACTCATCAATCAATCGACCGGAGCACCTGTAACGACGGAAGATACTCGTTACTGCGGCGGTTATGCGCAAAAATATATCTATCCTATTTTCACCGATAGAGGAAGAAATATATCGCGAAATGTAGAGATAAACAAGTACATTGGCGGTGATTCTCCTCGGATGGATACGATAGGTATTGATACTACTGCCAATGCGTCGATGAGCTTTAAATATAATAATGGCACGATACCTGCTGATTATGTCTCCTCTCTTGCACCGGATCCTAAGTATCCTTATGGAGAAATGTCTGGCGTCTCTCGTTATGTGTATCGTTCAGCGTATAACTATAGTCCTCTTACAGAGGATGCGAAATCTGTTATGCTTGATGGAACAGTCCCTAATCCTGGCAAACCGGGTGTTACGGAAATGGTAAACAGCGGTCGTTTGGTAGTTCGTAACGAACGCACAGAAAATTACGTCAGCGGTCTGCAATACGCGGTAGAGCAGGCATCGGCGTATAATAAATCGATCCATAAAGATTCCGTACAAGTCTGGGTTGGTGCTGGTAAATATACGGATTACAAGGGATATATCATGCGTGATAGCGTTTCCGTGTATGGTGGTTTCCCTGTAGGCAAGTTCCCTGCACCGGGTATGAATGAGCGACGCGCCTTGATGTCCGATGTGGTAGCTATCCCGAAATCGAAAGAGAATGAGGATCTGGATGCTGGGGATTATGAGTCTATCTTGCAGATTTCGGATGTTAACCCTAAGAAGAGCAACACCCAAATAGAACCTACTGCTATCAAGTTTACAGACGATAGTGCTACCGTCAAACTGTACATCACTAATAATGTCACCAAATTGTCTGACCATAATACCATCAACTATTACCGCTGGATAGAGGGTACAGATGTATCTTCTACGTACATGCGTTATCCGGATATGTTAAATGGGTCAACTAATGTGTTTGGACAACGTTATAAAGACCCGTCAGGAGGTACTAAAAAGGTTGACAGAACCCGAACAACAGGAAATTGGGGCGGCATCATTTGGTCTAATCAAGATGTAGTGTACCAATATTTTGGTGACTCTTGGAAAAATACCTATGAGAACCATAGTTGGGAACTTGTCTATGAAGACAGAACCAATAATATCTGTTGGAACTCTTTCAAATTTGACAATGCCCGAACCGTAGTGGATGCGGATGGAAATAGTCTTGGTACCGTACCCCGAGGTATGGAGCTTACCGGTGTCATGAATACGATGAGCGTTTGGCAGACGATGAAGTATGTGCCGGCAGGTTCGTACCGTTTGCAAATCGATTTAGGTGCATACTATACGAATTATCCGGATGAGACGAATACGGGTATCACCTTCTACATCCTTGACGCTAATGAGGATATAGTGGCAGAGCAGCCCTTATATTGCAAGGATCATAAGTTGAAACGATATACATTTGCCTTTGAGTAACCTTCTGACGGCGATTTGACAGTTCGCATTATGTCTTCTCCCGGAACAAAAGCAGAAGACCCTGCTTCCGGTCCTTTGGGTGATAACTGTGATGGTACCAAGGATAATTACCGAAACGTCACTATGTCGAATGTCCATCTTATTGCCATGACCGGAGGAGACTATATATTAGACCATACTGAAGAAGTAGATAATGAATCAAAGACGATAAGCAATACCACTTTCAGCGAAGAATATGCATCCGGTACCAAGAAAAATCGTAACACCTTACGTAAGCGTGTACTCCAGATGCCGGATATTACGAATCCGGTGTTCATGCATGGTTTGGGTGATCCGGTTACCGTTGGTAAGTATCAAGACGTTATGGCGCACTGTGAGCGTACGACCAAGCCGGAACGTCAATCCAATGCCAGTGGTGGTCAGCTTAAGCTTTTTGACCCGAACTATAAGGAGTATAATAATGTCTATTGGGACGGCTTTACTATTCGTCACGGATTTATCCAAGACCACCGTATGTCTCATGGTGGAGGTGCCGGTGTGGCGATGTACGAAGGAGCGCGTTTGGTTAACTGTATCGTGACCGATAATATGGCTGCCGGTGGTGGACAGAAGGGTGGAGGTGTGTTCTGCGATGGATCCAATTCCTCTATCGAAAACTGTTTCATCTTGAATAACATCTCTACTACTTCTAAAGGTAGCGGTGCTTCGCAAAATCAGCAGTTTGCCGGAGGTTTGTTCCTTTACGAGGGTACGTGTTTCAATACCCTGATTGCCAATAACTTTGCGAACGGTCCCGGTGGCGGTTTGGGACTTTGTGTCGGTAAGTTCTATAATAACACCTTGGCGTATAATACGAGTAACAATAATGTGGGAGGTTTGCGTATTGCTACCGGTGCTGACCCTGCTATTCTGATGGCAAACACAATTATCTATGGTAATAACGGTTTGGCGATAGATATGACGGCTACCTCCAATTTTGCGCCGTTCCTGAACTGCTATATTCAGTCTGCTACGAAAATCACCAAAGCTGCTATCACGCGCGCTATCAATATTTCTGGCACGGATAATTACGGTGTAGGCAATACGTTCTATAACGGTCAAGCAGCCTCTGCTGTGACTACTCCTTTTGGCGCGGATGTGGACGGTGGTGGAAATTATACCGGTGGTGCTAAAACGAATAATGACTTCGCTTTGCGGCAAGCAAGCGGTATCTACTGTATCAACTCTGGTACGGAGGATTTCGCAGGAACCTTGGAGGAAGCCTTGGAAAAAGCCTCAAAAACGGCTATACCTGACAAAAATAGGGCAGTGTACCGTGCAGCCGTAGCCGGTGTCGAACTGCCGGATAACGATGTGGTGTACGCCAAACGTATTCAGGACTGTCAGGTCGATATCGGTGCGTACGAGTACAACGCGGCGTATAGTATCAAGCCCGATACGATCACGCATCCGGGTCATGCGATCTTCTATGTGTCCTTCCTTGCCGAGGGAGACGCCTCTGCTTCATCGCCGGAGAATGCGGCTTGTAAGCAGAAACTGCAACTCGTCCTTGATGCTGCCGGACGCTATAAGCATAGCCTCATGACCCTGCCGACCTATGACAAAGGTACTGCCGGAACCTATACCTCCGGTCAACCGAACAAGCATTGGACGGTAGAGGTGCGTCTGGAGGGTGATAGCACCAACTCCACCAAAAACAACGACTACGCAGAGCGTTATACCGCTACTCGTTCTACCCGTCATAGCGAGGATACCTATCAGGACAACACCCTCGACTACTCTTTCATCGTGCCCCATGGTATCCAAGTCCTCGGCGGTTATACCAAGTCGTTCTACCACTACGAGACGGCGGAGGGCGACACCGTGCCTGCCGGTACGGATGGTGCTTCCGTGGTCGATGAGCGGGACGCGCTGACCTATCGTTCGATCTTCTCCGGACACATCACCTCTTCTACCGGTGCGTCCGGTCAGACCTATCACGTCATCACCTTTACCAACGACCTCTTCAACCCCGATAACGAGCGTATCATCGGGGATGGTAAACAGTTAGAGGTGCTCACGGCGGAGAAAGACCGTGCTGTGGTGGACGGACTCTTTATCATGGACGGTAATGCCGATGGTCCGGATCCGACCGAGCAGACCGGTGGTGGATGTATCGTCACTGCCTATGCGCACGTCCGTAACTGCGTCGTGCAGGATAATAACGCTTTTGGCAACGGTGGTGGTCTATACCTCAAACCGAACGCCCTCGTCAGCGGTACGATCCTCAAGAATAACACCGCCGATATCGGTGGTGGTATGTATATCGAAGCGCCGGTGGACAGCTTGATTGAGGAGGATGAGAACGCCTATCTCGCGCGAGTCTTCTATACCACTATCTGCGATAACTCCGCTCGCTCTTCGGCTGGAGGTCTGTTCTTTGCCAACACCTATGCCCGTGTTAACTCGTCCGCTTTGTGGCATAACGCTGCGAACGATAACGCCAACGTCTCCGGTAACTTCGAATATCGAACTCTCTCCGAAGGAGACCGAGGGTGTCCGTTGGGATAGACAGGATCCGTTCAACGCGATCCTCTATTACCCCATAGAGATGTCTTCGACCCTCTCGCGTGCCGGTATGAACTATCCTGAGTTGGATAAAGCGCGCGCTTATTTCACCACCCTCGATACCATCGATATTGCCGGTGTGAGCCGTAAACGCTGGTATTCCGACGGTTCGTATCGTCATTACGCGTGGGGTACCGATACCCTTGTGACCAAGAATAACGACGTCATCGATATCGGAGCACGTGCGATCAATAAGAACTATGCTATCAATGTCGATACTGCCTATGTGATGCACCGTCTGTATGTGATGCATACCGACCTCATTGACTCCAAGGCAGCACGTGCTCTGCAGGATAACCTCTCGACGGACTCTATCTCGAATATGTACCGCCAGATGGGTTCCTGCATCCTCAACCCCTTCCACCGACTGTCTGATGCCTTCGACTATATCATTCAGGCACGTATGAAAAACCCCGCTAAATACCGGAACGTCCGTTTCGAGATCTTTGTGGAGCAAGGTACGTACTATCCTTTCCATGACGCTTACGGGCGTCAGGGAGAGGTGCGCATGAACACTTTCCTGATTCCGGAAGCCGTGCTTATCGTCGGTGGAGTGGATTCCCGCCCTGCCGATCATAAGTACGGACAGGAGGGTTTCAAATCGCCCTTCGGAGGTATCGGTAAGGAGGCAGGAGGTATCTTCATTGCCGCTGACGGTGAGAACGATATCACCGTCCCGGGTACGGGATATACCATCAACTTCGCTTATACCGATAGTATCCGTCTGCGTGACAGCCGTCACCGTCCGATGCGTGATAACAACCTCAACTCCGTCATCGAGCCTTGGGAGTTGGAGAGACAAACCATCCTCTCCGGTAATGCCGTAGCGGGTGAGGACTTCACCCATGTGTACCATGTGGTCACCTGTCATGCCGATGACCGCTATGTCGGACCGCGCCCGATCAAGTACAAGCGTATGAACCCCGACTATGGTGTCGTCCCCAATGCGCCTATCCTCATCGATCCTATCGGCGATTATGACGAAGATCATTACGAGCAAGAGAGTGACCTCTCTATCCTTGCCCGTACCATCGGTTTCGATGGCCTGCAGATCACCGGTGGCTATGCCAACCACGTGAACCCCAACGACACCGCCGAGGACTATAATAAACAGACCTATTTCCGTGGTGGTGGTATCTTCGTCGATGGTAACTGGACGAAGACTGCCGATGTCAAACCCGTGAACATGACTGAGAAGGCGAAGTATAATATCCCGATTGTTGTGGAGAACTCGTTCTTTACCAATAACATGGCGGGTAACGGTGGTGGTATCTACTCCAACGGCGGTATCTATATGTACGGTTGTCGTATGACCCAGAACTATAGTCAGGGCCCGATGACCAAGCTCGACCAGCTCTATATCCCGTGGACTGCCGGTGGCTGTATCGCTACCAATGCTGTCTGCGATGTGTCCAACACCCTCTTTGATAACAACGAGGCTCGACGCGGACTCTATCCCCTCTCCGCGGCGTCCGAGGATCTGATCCCTTATTCCGATGCCCGTCAGGGTTTCGGTGGAGTGCTCTCTGTCGCTACCGACTCCTATACCCGCGTCGTTAACTGCCACTTCATGCGTAACAAAGCCGTCGCTTATCCGGCTATCTATAACTTCACCCCGAATGATTTCTATGATGATCCGGAGGAACGGCAGTTTGCGTTCAATTCCCTCTTCTGGGGTAATGAGGTCTTCAATGTAGAGAGCCTTGCCGACTTGGATCATGCCCCGGACGGAGCACCTTCGCAGACCTCTATCGATGCCTTCAATAACTATTATAAGGCCTCCAGAACCGGTGTCTTCCATTACGATGCTGCGTCATTGCAGAAATACGAAACGCTCTTCGCAGAGTACAAAGCCCTTTATCAGGCGCATATGGAGTCTGACTCTGTCTTCCATCCCGCGGTCATTGCCAAACTGATGGAGCTTCGTGAGCAGGGTGATAAGATGGAAGGTCTCTATTTCTGCTCCTATCGTTTGGGATACGGTCCTGTGTCTATGAAACCGACGATGGACGGTTTCCTCCTTACCGGCGATGAGTACCGTCATTTCGTCGACCCGCGTGCTAAGAACGTCAAGATCCGTATAGATGCGAACGGTGACATCGTGGAGGACTATGCCGGTATTTGGTCGCACGTACAGGGTAATAACAACACCCTCATCAACCGTGTCAATACCGCTACCGATGGTCCTAACTTCAAGCAGCCTACGTTTGTAGCCGGTATCGATGGATATATGCAGAATGCCGATTGGTTGCAGGCTCGTATGAACCTCACTACCGATCAGGGCTGGGGTTACCTTAAGCAGAATGTAGGACGTGCAATCTCCTATTATATCACCAAATATACCGGTACTACCCAGTACAAGACCGAGGAAGAAGCATGGTCGGCTATTTCCTCTATCCCGGGTGCTAACAGAGCTACCGATATCTACGGTATCAAAGGTATGCCTGTCGCTTCCTTCAAACCGGCGAACGAACAGCCTTCACCCGGTGCGATGTATAACTTCCTTGCCAAACGGTACGGTACCTTCATGTCTGCCTCCAATGCACCGCTGCCTTTGGGTGATCAGTATTATATGTCCTATACCCGTTCCACCAGCGATGCCGAGATGGGCGGTAACATGGAGCGTATCTCCCGTAACCCCAAGACCGGTGTCAACGATGTCTATATCGACCTCGGTATCTATGAGTACCAGTATGTGCAACTCGATATCCGCGGACAGGAGATTGATACCATGTGGGTAGCTACCAAGGTCAAAGACCCTGTCAAACATGATGGTCTGACGTGGGAAACGCCTACTACCGATCTCCAGACGGCGATCGATATCCTTATGTCTTCGCATAATAATCACGATAAGTATATCTGTTTCTTGGGCGACCCCGAGGGCGGTACGTTCTCACCGGCTAACATCCTTGATAACCGGCGTGCTTTCGTCATCTCCTCCAACTCCCTCTCGCCTCTTTTGCCGGATAGTGCGGAGGCGAGCACGGACTATGGTGTACGCAGTCTCACCTTCCTCGGTGGATACAGTTTTGATACCAAGGATGCTAAGCGTGACCCGCAAGCGAACCCCACCGTCGTGGAGATGCCCCATGTCGGTAATGAGAACCAGCTCAACCAGCTCTTCATCGTCGAGGATATGACGAGACAGATGGTTCAGGCGAACTTCATCGGCGAATATACCTCGCGGGATAGTGTGGTGATTCCGATCGTCTTTGATGGTATCACCTTCATCAACCCGTATTCTACCAAAGACCGTTCGCCCGAAGGATACAACACCCTCGGTGGTCAGCTGCATCGCAAAGGTGGTGCCGCTATCTACTATCGTTGGCAACGCCAATACGAAGGAGACCCGGGTAGCGGTATGACGCCTAATTTCGATAAGGCGCTGCATCCGGACTCCGCACTCATCGATGGTGCCAAAGTGACGCTGCCGAAACTCACCGTCTCCAACTGTATCTTCATGGATAACGGAGCCCGAACGGCAGACCACGAGGAGCGTTCGGCTGCTGTACGTATTGACCATGGTGGCGGTTCGTCTCTCATCGTCAACTCCCTCTTCCATTCCAATGCCGGTGCGCCTATCTATGCCCGTACCTACGATGTGCTGGAGGAGGATAACGACCTTGCCGATGTGCCGAATGATGTGGTGATCGTCAACTCCACCTTCGCTCTCAATGACGGACATATCCGTCTGGAGTCCGATGATAGCGAGATCCATAACTCCCTCATCTGGCTCGATGACCTCGATAATGATACGACCGTTCAGCTCCAAATGGGTGCTGACCAGTGGGATAAGAATGAGAACCGGAACCGAGGAGGTATAGCCGGTCGTATGACCCACAATGCCGTTTGGGGGTGCTTCCAGAACCATGCCGGTAACAACGATCCGGGAGATGCACAGGTCAACCATCCTTTGTCAACCGAGAATAATGATATTGCTAAAGGTCCGGGTTTCGTCTCGCCTTTTATCACGGCTACTACCTCCGCTCAGCGCCGTGAGCGTTCCTTCCGCTTGAACCCCTCTGTGCGTACCATGGGTAAAGCCGATACCACGGTCTATAGGCAGAAAGTGTTCTTCCGTCAATACCCGCATCTGGACGAAGGTTCGCCTTATTGGCGGCGTTCCAATGGGTTCAAGAGACTGACCATCGTCTCGCTTGTCAACGACTCCGATCTGGCGTCCAAACCGCGTTACTCGGGTCAAGAAGGTATGGAGCGTGGTGCCTACGAGTGTCTCGCCGTGCTGCAACGTGTGCTCTACGTCGATCCCGTCAAAGCCGACTTCGCCGCAGGAGACGGCTCGAACTGGGAGAAAGCGTTCGGACAAGGACAGCTCCAGAATGCTATCGACGCCGCTGCCGTATATACCTATATCTATCAGGACTTGGATCGCGAGTCCCGTAAGGCGTACGTCTTCGTCAAAGGACAGGAGGATGTCACTGAGAATCTCAATATCAATGCCCGTGACGGTGTGTTCGTCTTTGGATCCGTGCCCTCGTCCTTCCGTGATACCGCTTTTGTGGATCCCGAGTCGAATAAATTCACCAACTCCGAGTGCCAGCGGTATATCAATTATGTGAGGGCAACCTGTCCGGGTGTCGCTTCGCCCGTTGGTGCGCCTACGTCTATTAACTCCATACACGTCACCGGTGATGAGTTCAATACCGGCTTCCTCCTCGATGGATTCTTGATCTCCAACTTAGGCAAGTATGTTTCCTCGCCGATCCTCTTGGATAATACGATGACGACCCTCCGTAACTGTCTCATCATCGATAACTATGCACCTTCGCAACCCGTTGCGGATATCCGTCGAGGTCTGATCTACAACTGTCTCTTCTTCAATGACTCCGCCGACGCGGTCATCAGAGTAGGGGAGAACGGTCTGGCACTCAATAACACCCTCGTGACCGATAACCCGGATGTCACCCTCATCGATGATTCCGAGGCGGCTTCCGGAGCGGTGCAGAATAATATCACTTTCAACACTCAACTCTCAACTCCCAACTGTTTCGCTCCGTATTTGTCCGCCGCGAACCCCTATACCCTGCCTGCTTATCTGACGGATAACAAGGTGCTCTCCTACCAGCTCCACGAGCACTCTACGATGATCGATGCCGGTACGGACGAGGCGTCGCTGCCTGCACTCTTCGATAGCTATAAAGCCGATAAGAGCATCTCCTTCGCCCTCGACCGAGATATACTCGGTAACCCCCGTCGGATCGGTGCTTCCGTTGATATGGGAGCCTTGGAGACGTGGAAAGTGCAACCCAAACAGGCACTCGAAGTGACAGCCCTCACCAACCGTCTCCTCGGTCATGAGGAGTCCATGGCGGCTACCGACGAGCAGCGTAACAATGCCTTCACAACCCATTATGGCGGTAACCAGTACCCGCACCCGGGTTCTGTCGTCTATCTCATGGATAGCGCCGCTATGACCCTGCAATACCAGACGGATAATGACTTTAAGGATTTCAAAAACGACCCGCTCATCTTCCGTCCCGGATTCATGTTGCTCAGACCCGGTGCTTCGTTCTTTGGTAACGGACACGAGGTGCGTCTCAACTACCTCGCTGCCGAGAAGAAATTCGTCAACCAGCAGTATTCCATGACCGCCTTCCCCTTCAACTATAATGTGGGGAATATCACCGTCAATACCTATAACGACGCCGAGGGAACCATCTCCTCTCGCCTTTCGCCCTTCACCTTTAATACCTATCAGTATAGCGGTGCAGCGCGGTCCGTGAAGGACTATGTCTTCCAGCCCGATAACTCCTCCCTCTGGCTCCGTGTCGATACTACCAACCGAACGGCTACCGATGGTTATCTCATGGATTTCGGGGCGGTTACCGATACCGTTCTCCGCTTTAACGCTTATGCACCAATACCGTCCGAGGCGCTCTATCAGGAGACCGATGATAATAAATCGATCTTCCTTACCCAGTACGACCGTCGTAACGCGGGTGAAGGTGCCGCCTTGGAGTTCACCCGAATGGAAGATATGGGCTGGAATATGAAAGGTCTCCCGTGGCTCGTCTCCGACTATCGTACCGACACCGTCCTCGAAGGCGAGTCCTTCCTCCGTCAGATGTATATCCCGCACGTCTTCTACCAGATGGACGGCGCGAACGCTTTGCAGCCGAAGGGCGACCAGATCAATACGGCTCGCTCGTGGGATAGAGCTACCCATATGTCCATGGGTAAGGCGTTCCTCACTCAGACCGCTACGCGCGAGGACAAAGAGGAAGTCATCTTCCATCTGCCTTACTATGACCAGAATGTCAAAGTAGGACGTCCCCTCATCCGCTTCGTCGCCAAACCGCATAAGAGATCTGAAATCTCCAATCTGAGATCTGAACTCTCAAATCTGAACTCTGAAATCTCAAATCTGAACTCTGAAATCTCAAATCTGAAATCTGACATCCTAACCCTCTTCCCCGATCCGAAGGCGGATAAGAACGTCGCTTACCGCTACGGACGAGATGGTATCAAATGGATGTCGGATGAGACGACAGCGCAGGTTTGGCTTATGGATCTCAAGCGTACCTCGCGTATCTCCCTCCTCGGTGCCGCACCGACAGAAGTGGATATCCCGATGGGTGTCTATGTGCCTGCCCTCGAAGGCGAGTCCGCTTCTCTCAGTTGCCAGATCTCTCTGCCCGAGAAAGAGGCGTTCCGCTCATACCAGTACGTTTGGATCATAGACTACGAGAAAAATACCCGCTACAACCTCTTGCAGCAGGATTATACGCTCGACCTCGCGCCGGGTGAATATACGAACCGTTTTGCCGTTCGTATCGGTGGCTTTAAGCAGCCCGATGACCTCTCCGAGCGCACCTATACCGTCTTTGCCCATGAGGGTACCCTCCATATCCGGGGACTCATCAAGGGAGACCGTATAGCCGTCTATTCGCCTGCCGGTCAAGTCATCTGTACCGCCACTGCTACCTTTACCGATTGGACCATGCCGCTCTTCTATCAGTCCGGCTACATCGTCCTCGTCAACGACAAACCCCATAAAGTCGTAAACATGTAAAATCCCAACGGCTAAGCCGATGTAAGATGTACAAATGTACGATGTACGCGGCGGACAATCGTCCATTCAAGAAAATGCGCACCCACCAGGGTGCGTTTTTTCTTCCTTCTTACATAAATTGTCCATCTTACATTCTTCCTTCTTACATAAATATTACATCTTACATTGTTCCTTCTTACATAAATTGTCCATCTTACATTCTTCCTTCTTACATTTTTTTGGCGATTTTTCTCTTTTTTCTTGCATATATGCAAAAAAAAGTGTACCTTTGTGCCCGAAATTGGGAAATATGTCCCAATAAATGGTAAATAGTAAATGACAAAATCGTAAATAGTATGGCAAATTTTAAGTATGCTCCGATGTTTCAACTTGGTAAGGACGAAACAGAGTATTATCTGCTGACCAAAGACTATGTGTCGGTCAGCGAGTTTGAAGGACACGAGATCCTCAAAGTGCAGCCGGAGGCATTGACCCTCATGGCGCAACAGGCTTTTCATGACGTAAGTTTCATGCTTCGTCGCTCGCATAACGAGCAGGTAGCGAAGATCCTGCGTGACCCCGAGGCTTCCGATAATGACAAATACGTGGCGCTGACCTTCCTGCGCAACGCCGAAGTGGCTTGCAAAGGACAGTTACCGCTCTGTCAAGATACCGGTACGGCTATCATCCACGGCGAGAAAGGCCAAGAGGTGTGGACCGGTTTCTGCGACGAAGAGGCATTGAGCCGCGGTGTGTTCAATACCTACACCGAGTGCAACCTGCGTTATTCGCAGAACGCACCGCTCAACATGTACGACGAGGTGAACACCAAATGCAACCTCCCGGCACAGATTGACTTGGAGGCTACCGAGGGCAACGAGTATCGTTTCCTTTGCGTGACCAAAGGTGGTGGTTCGGCTAACAAGACCTACCTCTACCAAGAGACCAAGGCGCGTATCCAGAACCCGGGGACGCTCATTCCGTTCCTCGTAGAGAAGATGAAGAGCCTCGGTACGGCTGCTTGTCCGCCTTACCACATCGCTATCGTCATTGGCGGTACCTCGGCGGAGAAGAACCTGCTGACCGTCAAACTCGCTTCGACCCATTACTACGACTCCCTGCCGACTACCGGCGATGAGACAGGTCGTGCTTTCCGCGACATCGAGTTGGAGAAACAGCTGCTCCAAGAGGCATACAAGATCGGTCTTGGTGCGCAGTTTGGCGGTAAGTACATGGCGCATGACGTGCGTGTCGTTCGTCTGCCGCGTCACGGTGCGAGCTGCCCGATCGGTCTGGGCGTGAGCTGCTCTGCCGACCGTAACATCAAATGTAAGATCAACAAAGACGGTATCTGGATTGAGAAACTCGATAATAACCCCGCTTCCCTCATTCCCGAGGAGCTGCGTCAGGCAGGTGAAGGCGATGCCGTTCGTATCGACCTCAATCAGCCGATGAAAGATGTATGCGCTATTCTGACGAAATACCCGATCGGTACGCGTCTGAGCCTGAACGGCACGATCATCGTTGGTCGTGACATCGCTCATGCGAAGATCAAAGCGCGTCTGGATGCAGGCGAAGCGATGCCTGAGTACCTCAAGAATCATCCTATCTACTATGCCGGACCGGCAAAGACCCCTGCTGGTATGCCTTGCGGTTCGATGGGTCCGACTACCGCCGGACGTATGGATCCGTACGTAGATGAGTTCCAAGATCACGGCGGTTCGCTCATCATGCTCGCTAAGGGTAACCGTTCCATCGACGTCACCAACGCTTGTCAGAAACACGGCGGCTTCTACCTCGGCTCTATTGGCGGTCCTGCTGCTATCTTGGCGCAGAACAACATCAAGTCCATCGAGTGCGTGGAGTACCCCGAACTGGGTATGGAAGCCATCTGGAAGATCGAAGTGGAGAACTTCCCGGCATTCATCCTCGTGGACGACAAAGGCAATGACTTCTTCAAACAGTTGAAGCCCTGCGAGGGTTGCACTATTTTATAGTTTGAAGGTTTGAAAGTTTGAGGGTTTGAAATCGTTCAAACAACATCAAACAACATCAAACAACATCAAACGACATCAAACAATGTCAAACAAACGTAGAAAATATCGTTTTGCGATGCTGGACGACCTGACGCTGCGGGAAGTGTTTCACATCCGCGTCAGTCTGTTAGGCGCCATCAGCTTCATCACCATCTCGATTGTGGCACTGATCGTGTTGCTGTCCGTACTGATCGTCTATACCCCGCTGAGGAACATCCTTCCAGGGTATAGCGCGAGTTTGCGTCAGCAGCTGATTCAGGAATCTGCCCGTGTGGACTCGCTGCAAGCCGACCTGACCCTGCAACGTCAGTACCTCGATGTCATCAAGCAGCTCACTGCCGGAGACATCCAATCGGACAGTGTGCAGAGTCTGGACTCGATGCAGCGTGTAGAACGTGCGCAGATCTTGGAGCAGCAACGCAACGAAGTGACCGAGTCCTTCAAGGAGCAGTACGAACTCAAAGAGCGTGACCGACTGCTGCTCTTCGATATGCCGAACCGCACCGTTCAGCAGCTCTACCGCCCTGTACGGGGTGCGATCATGCAGTCCGCCAAACCCGATGAACATCGGTATTCGATCGTGGTACGTACGCCTAAGAACGAGAACGTGCTCGCTATCATGCGCGGACATATAGTCCTCATTGAGCGTGCCGAAGACAACACCTTCACCATCATCATCCAGCATACGCCGTACATGACTATCTACCGTCATGTAGCTCGTCCCCTCAAGGCGCAAGGCGCGTTAGTGGAAGCCGGTGAAGCCGTCGGACAGATGGACGGTCAGCTGGATTTAGAGATGGAGATCTGGAACGCCGGTGAGTTCGTTAACCCCGAAGAAGCGATTGTGTGGTAATGGTTAAAAATCTTTGTATATTAGGTAGTACCGGTTCGATAGGTACACAGACCTTGGACGTCGTACGCGCGTACCCCGAGCGGTACAGCGTGTACGCCATCTGCGCGAACCGCAGTATAGATAAGTTGGTAGAGCAGGCGAGGGAGTTTCATCCCGAAGTGGTCTGCATCGCCGACGAGAGTCTGTATGACTCTCTCAACGCTCAACTCTCAACACTCAACATTAAAGTATGGGCAGGCTCGGACTCCATCGCCGAGGTGGTGACGATGCCCAGTATCGATATCGTGGTAGCCGCCATGGTGGGGTACGCAGGACTCCGTCCGACCATCGAAGCCATCAAAGCCGGTAAGACGATCGCCTTGGCGAACAAGGAGACGCTCGTCGTAGCAGGTGAGATCATCTGCGACCTTGCGCAGCAGTACCATACGCCGATCCTGCCGGTGGACAGTGAGCACAGCGCTATCTTTCAATCCCTCGTAGGCGAAGACCGCTCGGAGATAGAGAAGATCCTGCTCACCGCTTCCGGTGGTCCCTTCCGTACCTTCACGCTCGACCGGATGAAGACCGTCACCGCTGCCGACGCCCTCAAGCATCCTAACTGGGATATGGGCGCGAAGATCACTATTGACTCCGCCTCGATGATGAACAAAGGCTTTGAGGTCATCGAAGCCAAATGGCTCTTTGGCGTGCCGGTAGAGAAGATCCAAGTGCTCGTTCATCCGCAGTCGATCGTACACTCGGCGGTGCAGTTCACCGATGGTGCTATCAAAGCGCAACTCGGAGCACCCGACATGAGGTTGCCGATCCAGTACGCCCTCTCGTTCCCCGAACGGCTCGCAAGTGATTTTCCGCGGGCAGACCTTTTTGCCCTTAAGGATCTGACCTTCGAGCAGCCGGACTTACATCGGTTCCCGAACTTAGGTCTCGCCTACGATGCGATGCGCCGAGGAGGTAACATCCCTTGCGTGCTCAATGCAGCCAACGAAGTGGCGAACCTCGCTTTCCGCGAAGGACGATGCGGCTTCCTCCGGATGTCTGACATCATCGCCAAGACGATGGACCAAACGCCCTTCATCGCCAAACCGACGTATGAGGACTACGTGGCGTCCGACGCCGAAGCCCGCCGCATAGCGATGCAATATTTGTGATTTGAAAATTTGAAGATATTCATTATTCATTATTAATTATTAATTATTAATTATCTCTGTGTTTCAAGCTTTACAGTTAATACTCGCCCTCAGTATTCTCGTGTTCGTACACGAGTTAGGGCATTTTTTCTTCGCACGGCTCTTTAAAGTGCGCGTGGAGAAGTTCTATCTCTTTTTTAACCCCTACATCAGTTTGGTGCGCTTCAAGTTCTTTGAAGGCAAGTGGCACGCTAAGTTCTTCGCTTCCAATGAAGACGAGGAGTGGAGCAAGTACCCCGAAACGACAGAATGGGGTATAGGTTGGTTGCCTTTCGGCGGTTATTGTGCGATATCGGGCATGGTGGATGAGACGCACTCGACGGACGATTTAGCGTCCGAGCCGCAGTCTTGGGAGTACCGTTCCAAACCCGCTTGGCAACGTTTCTTCATCATCTTAGGCGGTATCCTCGTCAATTTCCTGACGGCGATGCTGATCTTCGTGCTCCTGACGTGGCATTACGGTTCGGACAAGTTACCGCTTCGCAACCTGCATGACGGTCTCTACTACTCGCAGTTATTGCTGGACGAGGGATTTGAGCAGCAGGATAAGATCCTCTCTATCAACGGCGTTGAACCGGAGCAGTTAGGCGACGTAGTGAACGACCTGATCATCAAAGGAGAGCGGGACGTACTCGTTCTGCGCGGTGACGACACCGTCTCGCTCACGATGAGCGAAGATCTTGGTACACGTTACCTTGCTCTCCAGAATGATTTCGATAAGATCGAGCGTGCCAAAGCGCGTGCCGATAAGTCCTACCGCAAGCAGCATTTTGTACTCATATCGGAGTGGATCCCCTGCGTCTTAGACACCGTCCTGCCTGACCTGCCTGCCCATTATGCCGGTTTGCAGAAAGGCGATAGTATCGTCTCTATCGCAGGGGTAGAGACGCCTTGCTACGTCATGATGACGCAGGAACTGAGAAATCATCCCTGTGACTCCATCACGATCGGTTTCTACCGCCATCAGGAGCTGATGAGCACCCGTGCTTTCTTGGGCGATCAGTGCCTCTTGGGCGTACAGGCTCGTCTGGAGCTGCCGTTCGAGCATACGTCCTACACCTTCCTGCAGGCTATTCCTGCCGGCATCCAACACGGTTGGAAATTCCTCGTGAACTACGTCAAGCAGTTCCGGCTCGTCTTCACCAAAGGTCGGTGGTTTTGGTGCTATCGGCAGTCTCTTCCCCTCCGTATGGAACTGGGCTGATTTCTGGTACAAGACCGCGATCATCAGTCTCATCCTCGCCTTCATGAACTTCCTGCCGATCCCTGCTTTGGACGGTGGATATATCCTCTTCCTCATTGTGGAGATGATCACCCGCCGCAAACCGAGTGATCAGTTCTTGGAGAAAGCGAATAACATAGGTTGGTGGATCTTGATAGCGCTGTTGATCTTAGCGAACGGAAATGATATATTGAGATATTTCTTCTAATCGGCTGTCTATGAGATACACCGTCGGTCTGATAGCAACTCTGATTCCGCTTGTCGTATGGGCTAAAAACCCTACGGTGAGCGGATTCGTGTTGGATAGCAAGACCGGCGAGAGACTCATTGGCGCTACGGTGATGGATCTGTTCAGCGGAGTAGGTACCGTGACGAACGTCAATGGTTTCTACTCGCTCACTATCCCTGCCGACTCCGTTCATCTGCAAGCCGGATATGTGGGCTATGATGCCCCGTGGACGGCGCCTTTCGTACTGCGTTCAGACACCCTCATTGAACTGCCCTTGGAGAGTTCGAATATCCTCGATGAGGTGGTGATCTCCGGCAAACAGTCGGTCTCTGCGCCGCAGTCGGTGCAGATGTCCGCAGTCGAAGTGCCGGTCTCGCAGATCAAAGGCATCCCTGCTATCGGCGGTGAGGTGGATGTCATCAAAGCGATTCAACTGCTGCCCGGTGTGCAGTCCGGTTCGGAAGGTTCGTCCGGACTCTACGTAAGAGGCGGCGGACCCGATGAGAACCTGATCATGCTCGACGGCGTTCCGCTCTATTCGGTCAACCATATGTTCGGGTTCTTCTCGGTCTTCAATGCCGACGCGGTGAAGAACGTGACGCTCTACGAGGGTAATTTCCCGGCTCGGTACGGCGGCAGGCTCTCGTCTATCATCGATGTGCGGCAGAAAGACGGTGACGCTTTCGGCTATCACGGCAACCTCACGATAGGCATCGTCTCCACCAAACTGTCGGTCGAAGGACCGATCTATTGGAAAAAGGACGAATGGAGACGGCTTCGTGCCAAAGATCCGGTGAAGGCAAAGACGACCTTTATCATCTCTGCCCGCCGTACGCTCTATGACCTCTTGGCGCTGCCGATCACCACAGCTCTCTCTACCGCCAAATCCGGAGGAGACTCCATCTCTACCGGCGGCTATTATTTCTATGACCTCAATGCCAAGATAACCCATACGTTCTCCTCCGATGATAAACTGAGCGCCTCTTTCTACATGGGCGACGACGTCGTCTATAACCGAATCCGCACTAAGCAGTCCACTGCTACCAAAGGACCCACGAACCTCCGTATGCGGTATAACTGGGGAAATATCTTCGGCGCTTTGCAATACGAACATCGGTTCAACGGTCGGCTCTATAGTACTTCGCAAATCAGTTGCACGCGGTATAAATACAAACTGGCGATGACGCAGACCGAGTTCGCCAAGAATGCTGAGGAAGCTAACACTGAGCGGCAGGCAGGGTATAACTCTTTTATCATGGATCTGATGGCGCAGATGAACTTTGAATGGAGACCGAACGCGCGTCATGAGGTGCATTTCGGGGCTGCCTATACGTGGCATACGTTTCATCCGCAGGTAGGACATTGGATAGTGGACTCCAATGATGGCTCAAGGGACATGCGTCTGGACACCACGATCTCTGTAGGCGGTACGGTCTATACCCATGAGGCAGGGCTATACATAGAGGACAGCTATACACCTTGCTCGTGGTTTAAAGCGAACGTGGGTCTTCATGCCGCGCTCTATCATACCGAAGGCAAGACCTATTACTCCTTTGAACCTCGCGTAGGACTGCGGTTCTTGCCCCATAAGGATGTAGCCATCAAGATGAGCTACGCCTATATGTCGCAGTACGTCCATATGCTCTCCAACAGCTCCGTCTCTATGCCTACTGACCTCTGGGTGCCCGTGACCGCCAAAGTGCCGCCGATGCGGTCGATGCAGGTAGCCGCAGGTATCACCTATAACATCTGCAATCAGGTGGAGCTCTCCGTCGAAGGATACTACAAGAAGATGCTGAACCTCTTGGAGTATCAAGACGGTGCTTCGTACATGAGCGGTAAGAATTGGCAGACACAGGTCTGTATAGGGGACGGTTGGAGTTACGGCATCCAGCTCCTTGCCAAACGTACCGTCGGACCCGTCACCGGATGGATCGGTTATACATGGAGCCGGACGATGAGGCAGTTCAATAAAGCCGGTCAGGAACTCAACGGCGGGGAGCCTTTTCACGCCAAGTACGACCGTGAGCATGATCTGAGTGTCACCCTGCAGTACAAGATCAACAAGCAATGGGAAGTAGCCGCTACGTTTGTTTACGGTACGGGTACACGCGGAACTCTCGCTTTGCAGCACTATGACTCGTGGCTCTATTCCGCTATCAAAACACCGAGAGAACCTACTGCTATCGATGTCAACTACGTCAGCGAACGGAATAACTACAAGATGCCGGATTATCACCGTCTGGACTTAGGCGCTACCTGCCATCTGCCCGATAAGAAACATCCGGATTTTGACCATATGCTCAATATATCCATCTATAATGTATATAGCCGTCTGAACCCCTTTCTGGTCTATCCGAGAGGTGGTAAGTTATATAAATTCAGCCTCTTGCCGATATTACCAAGTTTGAGTTATACCTTTAAGTTCTGAGATGAAACGATTGATATACATATTCTTCCTTCTTCCGCTGCTCGTCTCCTGCGAGAGTGAGATCTCCTATTCCGGCAAAGAGACTGCGCCGGTATTGGTGCTTGAAGCGATGCCGCAATCGGGCACCAAGAGGCTCGTATGTTATATCAACAGCTCGCATTCGATCGTCGATAACTCGAAGACGAACCCCGAGACGCTGAAGAACGTGTTGATTGAGTTGAGTCTCTCTTCCGGTGAATGTCGGATCGTGAAGGACTCCATCTCGAACTACTGGCATTACCTCACTCTTGCAAACCCCATACCGGCAGGGGATACGATGCGCATCACTGTCTCGCATCCCGACTATCCCACCATTACAGCGAAGGAGTTCATCCTTCCGAAGCTCGTGCCTACCATCGAGTCGCTCAAGAAAGATACAGACCGCAACGGACTAATGGAGTATCATCTGTCCCTTCTGATGCCGGACTATCCTTATGCCGATCAGCTCGTAGGGGTCAACAGCGTAGCCTATATCACCCGTACCCAAGATACCACCAAGACAAAATTCTATGGTCGGGGCGTGTACTCCAAGGACGAGCTGTTTGCCCTCTCCGAAAACCGCATTAACCTCTATTATGACGCCCATTACTCCAACGACGAGGGTTATCTCTTCTTCCGAACGAACTATCCTTCGGGCAAACGAACGGACATCACCCTCTGTACTGGAGCTAAGAGTACCATCAAGTCAGGCGATACAACCTATACCTATACCGTCGATTCGCTCATCCTCGATTTTGAGGTACGTAGCGAGACCTATAACTACTACTACGAATCCATGAAGGATTATGTTCGCCAGCAAGGCGAGTTCTCCGGCTTTGCCTCCGGTATGAGTCTGGAGGAACCACTGATCGTCTATAGCAATGTGAAAAACGGTTACGGTATTTTCGCAAGCAAGACACATACGATGTTTATAATAAAAGACAAATGATAATGGAAAATGTTTTTGTACATGAGTCGTCCTACGTGGACGAAGGTTGCCAAATCGGCAAAGGAACCAAGATCTGGCATTTCAGCCATATTATGAAAGGCTGCATCATCGGTGAGGACTGTAATATCGGTCAGAACGTGGTGATCTCGCCGGATGTGGTGCTCGGCCGTAATTGTAAGATCCAGAACAACGTCTCCGTCTATACAGGTGTGCGTTGCGAAGATGATGTGTTTCTCGGTCCGTCGATGGTCTTCACCAATGTCATCAATCCTCGTGCTGCGGTCAGCCGCAAGGATGAGTACCGCGAGACGATCATCAAACGAGGTGCATCCGTCGGCGCTAACGCGACTATCGTTTGCGGTCACACGCTCGGCGAGTACTGCCTTATAGGTGCCGGTTCGGTCGTCACCAAAGACGTACCTGCGTATGCCCTCATGGTCGGTAACCCTGCCAAACAGGTCGGTTGGATCAACGCCCATGGTGACAAATGTGCTTCCCTCGAAGAAGCCATGAAGGAATGACTAACGACTAACGACAAAAATTTTTAATTTTTCTCTTTTTTCTTGCATATATCAAAAATTTTGCGTACCTTTGCACCGCAAAGATTATTGATAACAAAATAATTATACTTATGATGAAGAAATTTCTTTTTCTCCCGCTACTATTGATAACAATGGCGGTGATGGTGAGTGCAGAGACTCCTTCTCTTGTGCCTGCGATGATTGTGTATGGCACGGACGGAAGCCGGCAGGTGGTAGAGTTAGACGCTACCAATGTAACAGATTTAATACTATTGCAGCATGGTCAGTCGCTGTCGGTGGATATTCCCGAAGCACAAATCAACGGCATCAGAAGTATATCCTTTTCGATGGTTGACTCAGGCGAAGTGCCGTCGGATGTTGAGCGTGCAGAAGGCACACTTGTTAGGAGTGTAGAGAAAATAATGCGTGACGGACAGGTGATTCTCCGCCTGCATACACAAGACGGCGGGGTAGTAGAGTACGATATTCGCGGTAATAAAGTAATAACAAACAAATAAAACAATACGAATTATGAAGAAGATCTTTATGGCAGTCATCGCCTTGATGATGACGGCAAACGTTTCGGCGAGGTTTTACATCTATCTGAGTAATGGTGAAGTGTTACAAGCCGATAGTATCAGTACGGTGGCACCGCCCGCCGAGTTCTCGGTAGGTGAATCTAAGAAAGTGTATTTCGCGCATGGCAACCTGCAATACCAAGCAAGCACCCAAACATGGCGCTTTGCGGAGAACCAGTATGACACGATAGGCGGTGCAAACTCCAATATATCCGATTCCTACAGCGGCTGGATAGATTTATTCGGCTGGGGAACGGGCAATAATCCGATTAATACAAGCACGATCTCTGAAGATTATCCTACCTTTAACGATTGGGGTAATAATATAGGAGAAGGTTGGCGCACGTTGACCAAAGACGAATGGGAATATCTGTTCTGTCGTCGTACTGATGCTGCGCACCTATTTGGCATGGGTTCTGTTAATGGGGTAAACGGAACTATTGTGCTTCCTGATGATTGGGCAGGTGATAAATTCACGGATACGGATAACGGTCTTAATTATAGTGAAGAAGGATATTATAACAATAATGATGGCGGACGCTTTTCTTTCAATACTTATACGGCTGAACAGTGGAAAACGATGGAGGAAGCCGGTGCTGTTTTCCTGCCTGCTCCGGGTAACCGCAACGGAACGGAGGAGGTGATCAATGTCAACTTGGCAGGCTTCTATTGGTCTGCTACACCATCGTCGGACATAAACGCGTACTTCCTGTACATCAGCGACTACGGCCTCAATCCGCATTACAGCAACGGTCGTCAGAACGCTATCTCGGTTCGTTTAGTTCACGATTTTTAATTTTTAATTTTCTATGATTCAACGAATTCAGACGCTTTATTTATTAGCGATCGTGATCTTGGGAATCACGTTGTGCTTCAAACCGGTAATCCAACTCGTGACACCCGAAGAAGCCGCAGAGTTGCGTATCTATAATTTAAGTGCGTCCGGACTGGAGTTAGTCACCAACGAGGACTGCCAGCCGGTTGTTTGTCTTCAAGGCCTTTGGGGACTATTGGTCACTACGGCTTTAATCCCCCTTTTGGCACTGGTGGACATCTTTCTTTATAAGAAACGTCTGCTGCAGGCACGGCTCAATATCTTCCTTGCGTTGCTCTGTTTAGGCTACTACGGCGTGCTCGCCATCTATATCTGGCAGGCAAAACTGGCGTTAGGAGTGGATTGGCATATTCTTCCATGGGCTTCGTTCCCGCTCGTTTGTTTTGTATTAACCCTCATGGCTACACGGCGCATCCTTAAGGATGAGGCACTCGTTCGTGCTGCCGACAGAATCCGTTAAACGATGAGTATTCTTACTATTTTATTGCAAGCCCTAACGGCGGAGCAGATCCAGCAGCGTCAGGATTCGATTCGTGCTAACGCCCGGCAGATGGTCGAATTGGCAAGAGAAGACCCGCACGGGTTTCTGCATATGACCATTGAATCGCTGGTCACCTTTGGTATCAAGGTATTGGCGGCGTTGGCTATTTTCTTTGTGGGCATGATGCTCCTTCGTTGGGTTCGCACGTTGCTCCATCGGCGTTTTGAGCGTCGTAAGACCGAGCCTACCATCGCTTCGTTCATCATCTCGTTTGTCAATATATCCGTGGTCATCTTGTTGACCATCGTGAGCGTCAGCACCTTAGGTGTGGACACCACCTCTTTGGCGGCACTGTTAGCTGCCGGAGGTTTGGCAATCGGTATGGCGCTCTCCGGCACCGTGCAGAATTTCGCAGGAGGACTGATGATTCTTGCCTTCAAGCCCTTTAAGGCGGGTGATTTCATAGAGGCACAAGGGACAATGGGCAAAGTGGTAGAGGTCAATATCACCGCCACCAAGATCCTCACGCCCGATAACCGCGTGGTGATCCTGCCGAACGGTGCGCTCTCTAATGGCGTGATCCATAATTACAACGGTCGTCCTTTGCGAAGGGTGGAGTGGTCGGTCAGCGTCTCGTATGGCGTGGATGCCGCTGCTTGCAAAGCCGCTATCTTAGCGATCCTCAATAGTGACCCACGTGTGTTGCAGGCGGATACGGATATGAAGAAACTGTACGACGAACTGAAAATAACCGCCTACCAGCTCTCTACCGTCAATTATCGTATGGACGCGATACCGGCACCTTTCGTAGCGCTCAAATCGCTTAACTCGAATGACATCACGTTTGTGGTGCGTGTCTGGGTACGTAGCGATGACTATTGGCCGGTCTTCTTTGACCTCCAAGAGCGTTTCTATACCGAACTTCCGCCGCAAGGCTTCACCTTTGCCTACCCGCATCTGGATGTTACGATGGTAAAGTAGTGATTACGAATTACGAATTACGAATTACGAAGGGAATGGAGTGTTTATTAGGAAAAACATTGCCCGAGCTGCAAGAGGTAGCGCTTAGCGTCGGTTTGCAGAAGTTTGCTGGCAAGCAATTAGCCGAGTGGTTGTACGTGCGTCGCGTGAGCTCTTTTGATGAGATGACCAATATATCTCTCAAGGGTCGCGAGGCGCTCAAGGCGAACTATATAATAGGAAGACATGCGCCTACGCGCGAAGCGGTCAGCGTCGATGGTACCCGTAAGTACCTCTTTGAAATCCAACAGTCCGAAGGACGGTCTGTCAGTGCAACGGTCTGTCAGTGCAACGGTCTGTCAGCGCAGCGGTCTTATATCGAAACGGTCTATATTCCCGAGGACGACCGGGCTACGCTTTGCGTCTCCTCGCAGGCAGGATGTAAGATGGGTTGCCGTTTCTGTATGACCGGTACACTTGGTTTCCATGGGCACCTCTCTGCCGCTGACATCCTTAACCAGATTTTTGAAATCGATAACTTTCAAACAACATCAAACGATTTCAAACCATTATCAAACTTAGTACTGATGGGCGAAGGCGAACCGATGGATAACCTCGATAATGTCCTTCGTGCCTTGGAGATCATGACCGCGCCCTATGGCTGCGCATGGTCGCCCAAGCGTATCACCGTCTCTACGGTCGGCATTCCGGCAATGAAGCGTTTCCTCGATGAGAGCGAATGTCATCTGGCGGTTTCGATGCATAATCCCTTCCCTCTGGAGCGTGCCGAGATCATGCCTGCCGAGCGGATGATGTCCATCGCTCAGGTCGTCTCGCTACTCAAGCAGTATGATTGGTCCCATCAACGTCGTGTGAGCTTTGAGTATATCTGCTGGGCAGGGATGAACGATACGCCTCGTCATGCCAAGGAACTGCTCCGTCTGCTCAAAGGGCTGAACTGCCGCATTAACCTCATCCGTTTTCACGAAGGAGTAGAGGAGATCAAACCGTCTGAAACGAATACCAAACGCTTCAAACCCTCCAATGAGAAACAGATGGAGTGGTTACGGGACTATTTGACGGATCACGGGCTGACTACTACTATCCGTCGTTCCCGAGGAGAAGACATTCTTGCTGCCTGCGGCATGCTTGTCAACTCTCTTCAGTAAGATCCATAGCGTTTTGCGCCTAAATTTACATGTTGGCGTTGTAGTATTGCGGCTGACCGGTGACTTCTTCTCCTAACCAATCCGGACGCTCAAAAGCTTCGTCTTCGTCGCTTAACTCGATCTCCGCAAGCACCCTTCCTTCCAGACGCCCGTGAAAGACATCGACTTCCCATTTGAGGCTTTGTCCATTGTCCATTGTCCTTTGTCCATTGTCCATTGTCCTTTGTCCTTTCACCTCTATGATGTATCTCGTTTTGCAAATTGCACCGGGCAGGCAGATCTTCATCAGCTCTTTAGCGTCCGACAAGTCGATCTCTTTTTCCCATTCGAACTTCGCTATTCCGTCTCGAAGAAGCGAAGATTTAATAGTAAGGAACGCGCGCGCGTCTCGTATGCGTACGCGAATGGTCTTCTCGGGATCTTTGCAAAGATAACCCTGCATGATTTCATAACTCGTCGTCGCTTGAGCGATAAAAGCGTCCGACTTAACCAAAAATTTTCGTTCGATTTCGGTGTTTTTTGCCATAATTATGCGTATTTGAGTGCAAAATTACAACTTTTTTGCCAAATAAACAAAAAAAAGTGCAAAAAAATTTGCGTATGTCATAAAAAAGCAGTACCTTTGCACCCGCTTTTAGCAAGTAACCCAATTTGGGCTCCCGAAAATTTTAATTTTTGGGAAGAGCGGAGGCAATGGTCGCACCAACTAATTAGCGTAGCGGTTTAGTTCATTTGCGAGCCATTTGCCGAACGCGATGGAAGGGTGGGTGAGTGGCTGAAACCAACAGTTTGCTAAACTGTCGTACGGGTAACTGTACCGGGGGTTCGAATCCCCCCTCTTCCGCAAAAGGCACCAAATCGGTGCCTTTTTGCGTAAAGAGCGGGGTTCTTCACCCTCGGTCGGGGGTTCTTATCTCGCTACGCTCGAACGATTATTGCTTCGCAATTTTCGAATCCCCCCTCTTCCGCAAAGAAAAGACGATTTGTCTGTCTGAGTTTACTCAAGCAAGCAAATCGTTTTTTGTACACAATCGTGCAGAGCGGAAGCGTTTGCATGAAGAGCAGCTTGCGGCGATTCGTTAGACGCATAGTGAACTCGCTAATCCATACAAAAAAATCATCTTGTAGTTGCCCTGCAAGATGATTTTGGTATGCTGTTATAGTAAAAGCACTACAAAAGCGGAGTCATGTAAACCGGCACAAGGAGTGTTTCTCCATCTTTTCGCAGATCTTTTGTATAAAGCAAGTAGCGATTATTGATACGGGAAGAGTACTTCTCGCAGAAAGCATCCAACGAAGCATGTGTTTTGTACCCGGATGACTTGACTTCAATCGGACAAATCTTATTCCCTCGGGATAGCAAGAAGTCAACTTCATAATTATGATTATTGCCATCAGGGAGAGTGTAGTAGAATAACTTATCGCCGTTTGCCACTATCATTTGTGCAATGACATTCTCATACACATAGCCCAAATTAGCTTCCAACTTATCGTTGAGCAATTTTTGATAGATCGTATTTTCGGTAAAGGATTTGTCCCAAAACGCAAGCGTAACAAACAATCCGGTGTCGCATAAGAATATCTTATAGGCTGATTGATTGGTAGTAAGCGACATGCCGACATTCGGATCGTCAGCATGATAGGCCACATTGACGGTCTTACTATCCTGCATTAGAAAAATAAGGTTTTCTATCTGTTCTGCGCGCGTTTTATCAATAACGGTTGTGGGCTGATAGCGATTCGCATTATTCGATAATTGCGCAGGAATAGCCATAAATAGACGTTCCGCCTTTCCTGTTTTATCAATCTTAATAAAATCCTGCTGGTAGAGGCGAATAATAGCGCGTTTCACCTTGTCCACTGCTGCAAAATCCTTAGTCGCAATATACTTATTCACAGCCTGCGGCATTCCTCCAACTAACATATATAGCCGAAAATCGCGCATGAGCTTTCGGTTGATATCATCGCCAAATCCGCGCTTCTTATCCCATGCTTCTTTGAGCAAATCCATCGTGGTGGTATTCCCCATCGCCCATAGAAATTCCTCATAATCCATAGGATACATTTCAAGAGATTCCTCTTCGCTGGGAATGATGATGTTCTCTGTATTCTTATGAATGCTGATTAGCGAACCTGTTTCGATATAATCATATCTGCCATCTTCCACTAAGGCTTTGATAGCTTGCCGCGCAATGGGATATTTTTGCACTTCATCAAAGATGATCACGCTTTCCCGTTCGTATAAAGTGATGTCTTTTAACACGCGAAGACGGCTAAAGAAGAAATCCATGTCGGAAAGATCCTCAAACAATTCTTTCTCTCCTTTAGTCGCTTTGGAGAAATCGAAGATAGCATATGACTTGTATTCATTTTGTGCAAACTCACGAACAATCGTACTTTTGCCAACGCGTCTTGCCCCTTCGATTAAAAGAGCCGTTTCACCTTGTGATTCATGCTTCCAATCTAACATTTTCTGATAGATTTTGCGCTTAAAAACGATTTCCTTCATAGTGCAATTTTAAAATTTGCTGCAAAGGTACGGATTTTTCTTGACATATGCAAATATTTTCAAATAAAAATGTTCCCTGAGCGCAAAATTTATCTTAACAAAATGTTCCCTGAGCGCAAAATCTTTTTTTTGCAAAATGTTCCCTGAGCGCAAAATTTATTTTAAGAATAGTGCGTAAAATCGCATTTTTGAAAGAATTAGGAAAAGTATGTATAGAGTCTTGTCTGTCACGCAAAAATGTATGCTCAAATATACATTATTGAATAAAAATTTGCGTATGTCAAAAAAAAGCAGTAACTTTGCAGCGCAAAGTTGAAAAAACACAACGGAATGAAAAGAATAACTATATCGATTCTGTGGATTCTCTTTTCCTGCTTGAGTGTATGGGCAGAGACGATGGATAGGGCGCAATCGTCCTTGGTGGCAGGGAGTGCGGTGCGTGATACGCTGATGGGCGTGCCATGCTGCGTGTATCTGCCTGCGCAGTACGAGCAGCGTGAGGCAGAGCGTTTTCCGGTGCTCTATCTACACCATGGTATGTATGGCAATGAGAATGATTGGATTGAGCAAGGTGCGCTGATTCCTATCATGGATTCTCTGTTGCGTAAGGGAGCCATCAAGGAGTGGCTGGTGATCATGCCGGATAACTGTCCGAGTCGTCCGACCTTCGAGGAAGAGAAAGCGAATGCGACTACGGGAGAATGGGAGAATAACTTTGCTCGCTTTATGGACGAAGCGGAGCATCGCTACCGGATCAGTCATGATCCTTCGGAGCGTGCTGTAGCGGGTCTGTCCATGGGTGGCTATCACACGATGCGCGTGAGCAGCGTGCTCAAAGGGCAGTTTGCTTATGTCGGGATGTTCTCTCCGGCTACTTTTGTGCATAATGCGCCGGAGAACTACCAGCTTTTCTGGATCGGAATAGGGAAGGATGATTTCTTGTACGAGTCCTTGCAAGAATATCGTCGTTGGTTAGATGCCGAGGGCGTGGAATATACGTATTATGAGTCCGAAGGAGGACATGAGTGGCCTAATTGGCAGGATTATATCTGTCGTTTTCTCCAACTCATTTCCCGATAAGCGCTACTGAAATTTATGATCATGCGAAAGAAAATATATATCTTGCTTGCCTCTTTGGCACTGGTGTCTTGTGCGAACCGAGGCATAGGTCCTCAGGGCGGTCCTCGGGACACGTTAGCACCTCAGCCTGTTCGTTCGGAGCCGGAGAACGGTGCGCTTAATTTTAACCGGAACCGTATTGAGATCAGTTTCAATGAATATCTGCAGCTGAATAACGTGAGTCAGAATTTTCTGATGTCCCCTCCTCAGCAGCGTCCGCCTGACGTGAAGGTGCGCGGAAAGAAAGTGGTGGTTCAGTTTGCGGATTCGCTTCGTGACAACACCACATACACCCTCGATTTTGGCAACGCTATTTGCGATTATAGGGAGCGCAATCCGTTCTCGAATTACTCGTTTGCTTTCTCCACGGGACCGCAGATCGATACCTTGGAAGTGCGGGGAAAGGTGTATGATGCCTCTAATCTGAATCCGCAGCAGGGCATCATCGTCGGTATCCATGAGAACAAGGATGACTCGGCATTTCTGAAGATGCCTTTTACGCGTATTGGTCGTACGGATTCCGTGGGTGCTTTCCGCATCGGGAACATGCAGGGTGGTACGTATAAACTCTATGCGGTGAATGATATCAGCCGGGATTATCGTCTGACGGTAGGCGAAGCACTCGCTTTTTCTGACTCGCTGTTAAAGCCTGAAGTACATCCTCATTTCCATAAGGATTCCTTGGGAAGGGATACGTTGGTGGGCTATGAATACGGTCCGGCTGATTTGATCCTTTGGTTGTTTGAACCGCAGCAACAACGTTTGTATCTGCAGCGCTCGATGCGCGAACAGGCTCATTATTTCCGCCTCTCCTTCTCTTCGGAGCCGGATAGTCTGCCTTCCTTCCGAGCTTTGAGACCCTCCGAAACGGATTCCACCCGTTCCGATTCGGGATGGATTGATCCGACGCCATACATGCATATGCATTATACGAAGCATCGCGATACGATTACGCTTTGGCTCACGGATAGCATCGCGATTGCTCAGGACTCGATTTTCTTGGAGGCGCGGTATCGCCGGACGGATTCGTTGTATAACGTAGAATGGTATACCGATACCTTGCGTGCGATTTGGCGTGCACCGAGGCTATCTGCCAAAGCGAAGATGGTACAGGATCGCAAGAATAAAAACCGTAAACTCGATCTCAAATCGAATGCCAAACAAGGATTTGAGTTATATGACACGCTGCGGATCACCTGTTCTACACCGATCGCCTCTATTGTGAAGGATTCTATTCATTTGTTCCAGCAGGTAGATACGATCTATAAACCGGTGGCTTTCCGTATTGCTCCTTATGATACGCTGCCTATGCAGCTTACGCTGATCGCGTCTCTCGGAGCAGGTAAGAAATACGAGCTGAGGATAGATAGTGCCGCGCTTCACGATGTATATGGAGCTCCTAACAAAGCGGAGAAATTTGGATTGCAGGTGAAGAATCCCGAAGAGTACGCTACGCTTCGCGTTAAGTTGAATCCTTTCCTGCCCAAAGCGCGTATTCAGCTGTTGAACAACAGCGATGAACCGGTGCTCGAACTGCCGGCTGTGCAAGGAGGTACGTTCTTCCGTTACCTCAAACCGCAGACCTATTATATGCGTTTGTATATCGATGAGAACGGAGACGGTCTCTGGACAACAGGCAGCTGGGAGCATAAACGGCAGCCGGAACCGGTGTATTATTTCCCGGCTAAGTTGCAGACCAAATCCAATTGGGATTTTGAGGAAGAGTGGAATTACAAGGCGTTACCTCAGATGGAGGCGAAACCCAAAGAGCTCATTCGTACCGGTTCTTCCAAAAAGAAATAAACGAATCCAAGATGCTGAAATCGAAGTGGTTTGACTATTGTTTTGTGTCGTTGGGACTGCTTATTCAGGCAGTTGTTTTTGCCGTGACTTGGTATCTGCCCGATTTCGATGTGTATCAATCGACACTCAGTTTTGTCTGTGGGTGTCTGGGCGTGTGCTCCGTGTGGCTGACTGCACAGCGCAATATATGGATGTACCTCTTTGGTTTCGGACAAGTGGGTATTTACTTATGGCTCTGTGTGCAACAGCGTTTTTACGGGGGTATAGCTATCAATAGCTATTACCTGCTGACGATGGTCTATGGTGTCTTTGTGTGGCGTCGGCATTTGGACGAAACCGACCATACACTCACTATCCGCTGCCTGCCTGTTATGAAGACCGTGCTGATCAGTATAGCTACGATTGTCGGTTCATGGCTGACAGGGTGGGGTTTGTCCTATTGGACGGATGACACGCAGCCCTATTTAGATGCCTTTACAACAATACCTGCTATGGTCGGGCAGGTATTGATGATACTCGGTTTGCGCGAGCATTGGTTGATGTGGCTTGCTGTCGATGTGTTGGGCGTAGTGCTTTGGGTACGAGCCGGAGACGGCTGTATGACAGCGCAGTACGCCTTCTGGACAGCTAACTGCGTGTACGGACTTTACCTCTGGCGCTCATCCGGCGTCTCGAAAGAGTAGAGGATCGCTTCCAATTGGCGCAAGGCATTGCGTTTCTTCTGACCGGCAGCGAAAAGGAATGCTTCCGCGGTCACTACGCGTGCATTCACAGGATCCAAACGGGTAAGGCTCACAAACGGACCGCCCATCGCTTCTCCGTCGAGCATCTTCCATAAACCGCGAGTCTCTATCGCGTAGAATCCTCCCACAGAGTCGCGCAAAGCCGCTACAGAACGGCTGACCGGCGGAAAATGTTTGTACTCTGTGCCCATATGGCTACCGGGCACTTGTGCCGTAACGATTCGACCGAGCACTTCATTGCGCATGGCAACAATCGATTCGTTGCTGAACTGCTCCTGAGCAGTGTACGGATAGCTGTAAACGAGCACATCCTTACGCATCGGACCTTTGTTGTTGCAACACCAAAGGACATTTACTATTTTGTCATTTACCATTTGGTCATTGGGGATTTTTAACTCTTCATTTTTGATGAGCATGAAGTCCTCGGGAATGAGCATGTCGTAGCCTTGTTTATTGAGTATCGCGCGCGCTTCCTTATTGGTGTTGGCGCGATAGAAACTGAGCTGACGAGCTAACTCCTCCTGTACAAACCACTCCCGGATCGCTTCTCCGTTGGTCTGCCAATAGGCTAAGAAGGCTTCGTCACTCGGTGCTTGAATACGGATCATCGCCTGCGGTTGAGACCATACATTGCGGCTCTTGAGCACTTTGACCTGCGTGTACTTATGCTCGTTGATATCCGCTAAGAGGATGTTCCTCGTCGATTTGAGAAAATCATCAAACGAGACCGTGGGCACGTGCGTCACGGTAAACGTAGATTCCATTTGCGGCAAACCATACATATCAGCTCCCATGGTAGCGCAGACAGCCTCCTTGATTTCCGTACGATTTGGCGAGACCACCAAACATTCATAAATACTACCGGTTGCTGAGGTCAGCAAGCGATCATGGCTGCTTGTGCATGCACAGAGAAAAGCAGCCGTACAAATGAGTAAAAATAAACCCTTTTTCATAATCTTGTGTTTAATTTGGGTGCAAAGTTAGTAAAAAAAAACGAAATGTGCAAAAATTTTTGCCAAAAATTTGCATATATAAAAAAAAATCTGTAACTTTGCCACCGAAATAACAAATGATGCCATGACCTTATTTACTGATTCTATTTTTCTAACGAATGAGATGGAGGGTTTTGAAAAGTGCCGAGACACACGTTTTGACACCTCCACGACCGTTCTTTTATGCACCAAAGGGCACATAGATGTTTCCTATCGCGGTGAGATGATTCGCATTGACACGAATGATGTATTTATTCGTGTGCCTTATGCGACGGAGAAGGGACCGTTCCAATGGTCCGATGATTTTGAGTTCATGCAGGTATCTATCCCGATTTCCCTGTATGAGGAGTTGATGTTCGATCATATGCGTGTGGAACCGCGTTGGTGGCAGAAACAGGAGTACCTCAAGGCGCATCCTATATTCCATTTGAGCGAGATATCCATTGAGTTCTGCCGCGTTTATTTCCATTTATTGGAGCTCCAGTTGCAGGATAAGCAATCTGATTATCGTCGTCAGATAATGATGTTGATTGCTCGTGGCGCTACCATGGAGTTGCTCAATTATCTGGATAAGACCTTGGTGTTGGGTGAATTGGATGTAGAGCGTCAGTCGGTGAACTCGAGCGATTATACCTTCCATGCCTTCACACATTTGCTGCGCGAGCATCCGCATATGAGAGAGGTACAATGGTTTGCTAAGCAGCTCAATATCACGCCGAAGTATCTGTCCGAGATCTGCAAAGAGCGTAGCGGCCGTTCTGCCAGCGAATGGATTGCCGATGTGACGGTTACCGAGCTCAAGAACTATCTGCGCAAGACGACATTACCTATCCGTGAGATAGCACGTGTGATGGAGTTCCCGAATGCCAGCTTCTTCTGCCAATATACCAAGAAGCATACCGGTATGACTCCGAATCACTTCCGTAAGATGAAGGAAGCGTAATAATTAAGCAAGAGACATAAGAAAGGCAGCCGCTCGGCTGCCTTTCCTTTTCTTTACCATTCCTTTTGATTACCATGCAAACAAAGGATGTTGAGTCATCTCTCGATTCACTTCCTCTCGTACCGCCTCAATGGTACGCTGAGCATCGTTGGTCTGCACGTCTCTCAGAACGCGGTCGATCAGTTCCACAATCCATTCCATCTTGTCTTCCTTCAAGCCACGCGTGGTGATAGCGGGAGTTCCGAAACGCAAACCGCTGGTCTGGAACGCAGAGCGACTGTCGTACGGAACCATATTCTTATTCGTCGTGATATCCGCGCTCACCAAAGCTTGCTCGGCTACTTTGCCGGTCAACTCCGGATACTTGGTACGCAGGTCAATGAGCATGGAGTGGTTGTCCGTTCCGCCGCTGATCACTTTATAGCCCTTATCGATGAACGCTTGTGCCATGACGGCTGCATTCTTCTTGACTTGCTGCTGATAGAGTTTGAACTCTTCCGTCAACGCCTCGCCAAAAGCAACCGCTTTAGCTGCAATCACGTGTTCCAACGGTCCGCCTTGTGTGCCCGGGAAGACCGCAGAGTCGAGTAGAGCACTCATCTTCTTGATCTCGCCTTTCGGAGTGGTCTTGCCCCAAGGATTATCGAAGTCCTTACCCATCAGAATGACACCTCCTCGCGGACCACGAAGGGTCTTATGGGTCGTGCTGGTTACGATATGTGCGTACTTCAATGGGTTTTCGAGCAGACCAGCAGCAATCAGACCGGCAGGGTGAGCCATATCGACCATGAAGAGCGCACCTATCTCATCCGCAACGCGGCGGATACGTGCGTAATCCCATTCTCGGCTATAAGCACTCGCACCGGCAATGATCAGTTTCGGCTTATGGGTGCGTGCTTTCAGCTCCAAATCATCGTAGTTCACACGTCCTGTCTCGGGATCCAAATCGTAGCCTATAGCGTTGAACATCAGACCGGAGAAGTTCACAGCCGAACCGTGACTCAGGTGACCACCATGACTCAGGTTCAAGCCCATGAAGGTATCACCTGCTTGCAGACACGCCATAAAAACAGCCATATTCGCTTGCGCACCGCTGTGAGGCTGAACATTCACATATTCTGCGTTGTATAGTTTCTTCAACCGGTCACGAGCGATATTCTCGGCAATATCTACCACCTCGCATCCACCATAATAGCGATGTCCGGGATAGCCCTCTGCGTATTTGTTGGTTAGCACGCTACCCATCGCTTCCATCACTTGATCACTCACGAAATTCTCGCTTGCGATCAACTCAATGCCTTTTGTCTGACGTTCCCGCTCACGGCGAATAACGTCAAAAATCTCTACATCTCGATTCATTGTTACGAAATTTTTAAGCCAATATACTGTTTATTTATATTTACGTTTTAGTTTTTGCATCCTTTGAATGCGTTTTTGCCGACGCTGATGTGCGACGGGATGCCGGGAGCTCGGAGGTTCTTACACTCCAAGAAAGCGTCCGCTCCGATGGTCTGCAAGGAGTCGTTCCATTGTACCTCTCTTAGGCTGCGGCATTGACAGAAAGCACCGTCTCCAATAGATTTGAGCGATGCGTTCAGACGAAGCGTACGCAGACTGATGCACTGTGCAAAAGCGCCTTTCTCCAGTTGCTGCAGCGAGGCAGGAAGGGTGATGTCCTCTAACAGTTTGCACTCCATGAAAGCGCCTTCCTCGATGAGATGGATGTGATCCACAAGAGCGATGCCCCGTAACTGCTGGCAGTTATGAAAAGCGCGTACTCCGATACGGAAAGTAGAGCGGGGGATATTGATCTTCTCCAACGCAATACATCCGTCGAGTGCTTCTTCTCCGATAGCATACAGCCCGTCCGGCAGGTCAATTCGATAGAGATGAGAGCAGCCTTGGAAAGCCTGTTTTGGAAGCGAATTGACTCCGACAGGAATCACTACCTTACGCAACGCAGCACACCCTGCAAAAGCCTGTTCGCCCATGAACTCAAGCGTCTGAGGCAGGTCGATAGCCTCTAAGGATGAACATCCGGCAAAAGCTCCGTTTCCGATACGTTTGAGGTGGTTTGGCAAAGTCAGCTGTTTGATAGCACGGCACATGAAGAACGTCGCCTGTCCGATAGCTTCCAGATGGTTGCTCAGCACTTGTTCCTTGAGGTTGACACAGCCGTAGAACACACCCATACCGAGGTATTGGAGTTCGCTCGGAAGGGTAGCCGACTTGAGCAAGCCGCAGTTATAGAAAGCGAAATTGCCGACCTCGCGAATAGTCGCAGGAATAGTGACATCCACCAGATTCTCGCAGTTATAGAAAGCGGCAGTCGGGATAGCGGTTACGGACGCAGGGATAGTCACCGTTTGCAGGTTCTTGCGATTTGCAAATGCACGCTCGGCAATCAGACGAATAGGGATCTTGTTCTTGAAGATGTATTTCGCAGGCAGCGTGTTATTGGTCGCAACCAGACAGTCATCGAGGATCAGTGCTCCTTTCTTCCATTTGTTCTCATTGGCATAGATGCCGCTTCCGGTGAAGACCTCCTCACCTATGGAAGTGACGGAAAGAGGAATGACCACTTTCTGCAGGTTCTTGCAATCTCGGAACGTCTCATGGTCAATGCGTTTCAGCCCGTCCGGCAGATCCACACGGGTGATCACTTTATTGCCCTGAAAAGCGCCGGCAGCTATCAGACGCGTGCTGACAGGCACTACAAAACGCGGTTTGATCGTCTTGTCCGTAGCAATAAGGATGCTATCTAACCACAGGCAACCTTCCGACCAATTCTCCTTATTGAGCATGATACCCGTTCCGTCAAAAGCAGAGCGGTACACGCGTTCCAAGGTCTTGGGCAATACTACTGCGGTGAGTGCTTTGCAGCCCTTGAACGCTTTGTCCCCGATAGCGGTGACAGTATATGTGTTTTGCCCCACCGTAATGGTCTCGGGAATGAATAACTCCCCGGACACTTTTGGGTTTGACGCCACTTCTGCTGTCAGACGGATGTCATCCAACGTGTAGTGAATGTCTTGATACTGAGCGTCTTGCGCGTATAACGGCGAAAGGCTTGTGGCTAAGGGCGAAAGGATACTAACGCACACGAGCACCGCGCGCATCATACGTGTGCTCACCTCTTTGAATAAATAATTGACCATCTTTGAAATATTTATAATTGGTGATTTGCGATTTGGTGTTGCTCAATCCTGAGGGCATGTCCACACCGAGTTGGTAGAGAATAGCGTTCTCGATGAGTTTCTTTCCGTCTGTCGTGAGATACTGTGTGGAGTATTCGGAGACGCCTATCATGATCATCCGTTGGGGCAGGATAGTTCCGTTGCAATCTAATCCTGCCGGTAGTTCGGCGATCGAAGTAGCCGTATTAACAGTAACCGGAGATCCTAAGGTCACGATACCGGAAGGATCAGTAATCGACCATTCCGAGATAGCCGTCACGGCGTTGGTGTTGTATTGACTGAAGACTTGCAATTCGCCGTTGGTGATGGTGAGTCCGCGGAAAAGCGGATGTTCCTCTTGTGCCACGCTGACACTCAGATCCTGTGTGTTGATAGCCGTTCCCCAGCTCCATACACCGGATTTGAGCAACCAAGGCTTGAGCAGAACCATCGGAGCGTCATAACCTTTGAGAGGAGTGAATCCTGACGCAGAGGAAGAAGGTTTGCTGCCTAAAACAATCACTTCGTAGTTGCTATAATCTACGGTGTTGTCCATCGCATCGGTCTCTACAATCCACAAGCTGTCGTTGGTCCGCAGATACTTGAGCAGCGGTTTATCTTCCGCACAGCCCGGAATAGTAACAAAAGCAACAGCATGAGTGCCTTCCGGTTGAACAGAAGGAACTGTATCTCCTCCCGGCTCGGGATCATGGCGCTCTCCCGGTGACTCGAAACAGCCGAGATCCGGCGCATCGCCTTTATAGCCGAGGTTCACATCTATTCCGGCATCAATGAGTGCCGAGTTTTCCGCGAGACGCATGAAATTCGTTTCACTGAGGCTTCCGTCCGAAGTACGATACATGAGTACAAGCGAGGTGTCGAGAGATTGAAAATCATTCTTGGAAACGGAGTAGCCGCTATTCCAGCTATTATGGTCAATCGTCACGACGGTCTTCGATTTGTAACTGTCGCTGTTCTTACTCGCAAAACTGATACAGTTCTGAATAGTGTTGGTACCATAAGCGGTAGTGAAGCCGTAGTTATAGGCGTTAGCGTACGCGGAGTTGTTATAGATCCACATCGTACCGCCGTTGTTGTTCTGGTCAAAACCACGCGCGTAGTTCCCGACGGCAAGACAGTGGTGGACGATGATCTTATGATCCGTATAACCGCCGCCCATCTTAAAGCCGTTTCCGTTACCTTGGCAAGGGAACTGAGCAAGGGTGATCGTAATGGTATTTCCGTAGCGGTCGGTCATCGTAGTACCCACTTTGGAGTCAAACCAAGCTTTGTCCACGCCTAAGGCACGCGGATGATTACTCATATCGTAGTACGGTGCACCGTTTGCATAGCAAACGCAGTTCTCAATGACCGTCTCGCTGCTACTCACGCGTTGGAAGAAATCCCAGCCGTCATCGCTGTTGTTCCATGCGCGGCAACCGATATAGTGGTTTCCTGCTCCGGTAAACTGCTTGTCAGCAAAACCATCTGCATTGCCGCCGAAATTGGCTGTGCTTCCGGACATGGTCTCGTAGTCAAAATTATCATGACTATCCACATTCAAGATGATGTTGTTGCCACCATTCTTCATTTGGCATCCAGTATCTGCAGATCCGTATATATCAAGGTTTTCAAAGATGCAGTTACTGCCGTAGTTAAGAAGATTGTTCTTACCCGAATAGCGTAGCGTGAGATTCTTGAGGTGCAGGAACGAACAAGTACTCTTGATCTGCAACCCGCGATCTCCGTAGGCTGTTTGACGGAAGTCCAAAATAGCTGAATACTTGCCACTTCGGTTAATCCCTTCGTATCCGGAGATGACGATGCGCTTGGTCGCACTACCGTTGAGGTTGTTCACATCGGTGGTCATCAGGTTGTATTGCCCGCTGAAGAGATAGAGTGTGTCGCCTGGCTGACTCAGCTTCTTCAGTCCGCTGGTGAACGAACAGGGGTTTGCAAACGAACCATTTCCTGTGCCGTCCGGTGAAGCGTAGTAGGTCGCTGCGGAGGCAGGTGAAAGGTGATAACTGAGCACGGAGAACAGTGCTACCATCAGCAATACTGCTGCTTGTTTGGGTGCGACGAAGTCGCGGTCAAGTTTCTTTCTCATTTCCAATACAAAATGAATACGTAAACGGGTCATGGTCAGCCAAAGAATACATTTTGCCTTCCAAGTCGTGGCGTTGGCAAAGCGGTTCTCGAGTTCCTCTAACACACGTTTCTGCGCATCGGGATGAGGAACGGCAGTAGTACTACTGGGATTCTTGGTGTAGAGATAACCGGCGTAGTTGATGCGCTTATATTTGGGGTTGGTTAACCAAAGATCCGTAGAGAAAAGGACATCTTCGTAGATCATGCCGCCCTCGAAACGGATGTCCTTGAGTGCGCTGCGGCGGTAGAGACGCATACAAGGCGAGGTATAGCTGTACTGATGAATCGGTAAACGCCGAATGCCGACATGCCAGCCTGAGTTAGTTTGTCCTTCGGACGTACGGCGATAACCGCTCTGTACATAATCTACGTTTTTGATGGCTTTGAGATGCCGGTCACACCAATCCGGCGCAAGACGGTCGTCCGAGTCCACGAAAGCGATGTACTCACCGGTTGCTTTTTGCATGCCTAAGTTACGAGCGATGGATTGCCCTGAGTGTTGCTGCGTGAGCAGGATCACTTTGCGCAGCGGGTCCTCCGCGTGCTTCTTGGCATAAGCCTGCGCAATCGACAAACTATTATCCGTACTGCCGTCATCAATCAGGATGATCTCCAGCGGCTCGATAGTCGTTTGTCCGAGCAATGAATCCACGCAATCCGTGAGAAACAAAGCGGCGTTATAAACGGGTACGATGATGCTAATCATTTGTTTATCTTTTTATTTGTTTATAGTCGATAGTAGTATTTGTTCCATTTGTTTGGTTTGTGCCTCGCGGCTGAACTCTTCGCGATGCTGTGTCTGTTGGGCGGTGAAGCCCTTCTGCTCCCATGAGCGGTAGTGCTGCAAAATGAAGGCTTTGATAGCCTCTATATCGTCGGTTGCTATTCCGGCATTGGTATATGCCATCAGTTCCGCTAAAGCCCCTTGGTCGGAAGGCACGCACAGAATCGGTTTGGCGCAACCGAGCGCCTCGTAGAACTTGGTGGTCAACATGCCATGCGTGTTTGGCGAGGTGAGGACGAGCATGATACCGCTGCGTCGGATAGCATCGCCCAAACGGTCGTGCGCTACCGGATGATCTTGCGGCGTGTGGATATCCATCTGAAATCTGAAATCTGAAATCTGACTTCTGATCTCTTCCACCGCCTGTTTGACTTTCTCCAAGGCAGGTCTTTGCCAGTGGAAAAGCGAACCGATATACGTTATGGTAAACTGCTCCGTGCGGATGTTCTCGGGGTAGAACTGCTGCTCATCAAAACCATTGTAGATCGTATAGACCGGTACGCTGTTGGCAGTTAGATTCTGAATGAAGTCCTTGTGCCAAGGAGAAACGGTTGTGATCGCATTGGCAGCACGCAAGACTTTATTCCGACGGCGGATATGTACAGCGCGATAGAGACGTCTGAAAGGCATAAGCCACCATTGTTGATGCTGGTATTGGTAGCGCGAGTCATCCACTTGTTCGTCCAAGTCCCGAATGTCGCATATAAGCGGTACGTTTAACGTTTGAGCTATCCGCTGTGCAGCTCCTAAGGGAAAATCGCTGAAAGCCGTGCAGAGGACGAGATCAAATTCTCCATGCAGGTCGGTTAGAGCTCGTTTGGCGAAGACGCGGTTGTGCCAATCGGTAAGTAGCGTCCAAACGGTCTTGACAAACCAATCGAACGTATTACCGCTGTACATACGGATCGTCTCGATAGGGTAGTTATGAGCAAAAGGCATCGGTTCCGACGTTTCGGTCAGCAGCGTTACGGCAAAGCCTTTGCGGTCCAAGTAGTCGCAAAGGTATCGCAACCGAGGCAGATAGCCCGGAGCAACCGGCGGGTCAGAGACCACTAAAATATGTGTCCTTTTGTCATTTGCCATGTATCAGTTCGAGCAGTTTCGGATAGAGGGAACGATGATAAGTGGTGTCGTTAATATTGCTGTTGTGCCATAACAGGCAAAGGTCGCCATGATGCATATGCACCTTCTCAATCAGTCGCTCGCAGAGGAAATAGGCTTCGTCTTCGCTGAGGTTCATGTAGTTCTCATTGCTCAGCGTAGTGTCCATGATCACGAGCGGATGTAACGTGAGCGGCGTCAGTTTATAGGTATATGGGTTGATCCATCGCACGGCACGGGTGGTCTGCAAACGGAATCCTGCTGCGTCCGCAAAACCCATCGTGAAATCATCGGTAATACCGGCTTTTATCCATTGTGTCATGTTTCGGATAGAACCATTGAGATAGTGAACCCTATGCAACGAACTAATGGGTTTGGTCGGCATCTCTCCGTAGTAACTGCTATGCACGCCTAACTTCGCTCCGCTGTCTAACAAGCTCTTTTTGAGGTGTTTATAATCACGTCCGTGCAAGCTGTACTGCGGATAATCGTATCCGCTGCCGCCGGTCTGTTTGACGAAATAGATACACTCTGCTTCCGGAATGCGGCTGTCTTGCTCCATGAGCCACGGGAAGGTATAAAGCGGATCTTTGTTAATGTCGCGAAGAGAATCCCAGACTTGTTTCGTCTCTCCTCTTCGTAATCCTCCGAACGCGCCTCGCAAAGAGCGGTATTGCGTGATAGCATCGATGTCGTGCGTCAGATAGATGTGCCCGAATCCGGGAGTCGGCAAAGGCAGATTGAGTAGTTTCATCAACAGCCTTGCATGTTCGTCCAAAAGCGGAATCTGCAAACGGTTACCGTGTCCTAAAATAGAGAACCGTGCAGCAAAACGACCGTGCTCGTCCCGTTCGGTATTAAAGGTCTCTTCTGCGCGCGAAATGAAGAAGAACGTGTTATAAATAATGTCCGTCCGAATGATAGCTTTGCCTTTTGCGGGTTGCTCTACCACCACTTTATTCATGTCCGGCAATACGATAGTGCGGCCTAATTTGCGGTTAGGCACAATAATCACGTCGTGCGTCTCTAATTCTTTTTCGTCAGCACTGTAAGCTACGCGTTTGGCTGCCTCTGCATCTCCATAGCATAGCCAGGTAATCATGTAATCAACAATTTCGTTAAGTTTCATCTGTGTTTATTTTTTCATATTATTATGTTTCACTTAGGATTTCCCATTCGTATAGTTTTTGCTCGATCTGGTGTTTGACCGATTCGTATTTCTGGAACAGTTCCTGCGTTTGGTTTTCGGGCAAAGCGAGCAGTTGCTCTATCTCCGCCTGTTGTGCTTCCAAAGCCGCTATCTCTTCTTCCGTTTGTGCAATCTGTTTCTCTTTTTTGCGTCGTTCGGAAGCTGCGGCTTTCTGAGCGGCATAGTCCAACTTCGCAGTTGAAGGCTCAGAAGTAGCTTGAGATAAGTCGGAAGGATCGTGATTGGACCGACATTGGACCGACATTGGATCGACATTGGACCGTTCAAGCTCTTGAAGAGAGTCAATCTTTTTGGCTCTCAAGAAATCATATATGCCACCGAGGTGCTCTTTGACTCTTCCGCCGCCGAACTCGTACACTTTCTCCACAAGCCCGTTGAGGAAATCACGGTCGTGGCTGACGCAGATGACCGTTCCGTTGAAGTCCTGCAGGGCGGCTTTGAGCACATCCTTGGACTGCATGTCGAGGTGGTTCGTCGGCTCATCGAGGATCAGCAGGTTGCATGGTTCGAGTAACAGCCGGATCATCGCCAAACGGCTTCGCTCACCACCGGAGAGCACTTTGACCTTTTTCTCAGACGCCTCTCCGCCGAACATGAAGGCACCGAGGATGTCGCGTATCTTGGTACGAATATCTCCGACTGCGACGTAGTCGATGGTCTCGAAGACGGTGAGGTTTTCGTCCAAGAGAGCGGCTTGGTTCTGTGCAAAATAGCCGATCTTGACATTGTGTCCGATCTTGAGGTTGCCCAAATAATCCAACTGTCCCATGATACATTTGACGAGCGTGGATTTGCCTTCTCCGTTCTTGCCCACAAACGCCACTTTCTCTCCTCTGCGGATAGTGAAGGTTACGTCATGGAAGACATTATGATCCCCAAAATCCTTGTGCAGGTCTTCTACTATGAGCGGAAAATCACCACTTCTCGGAGCGGGCGGGAAACGCAGGTTGAGACGCGAGGTGTCCTCCAAATCCACTTCGAGGCGTTCCAGTTTCTCCAGCTGTTTGATGCGGCTTTGTACTTGTACGGCTTTGGTGGCTTTGTATCGGAAACGCTCGATGAAATCTTCGGTCTCCTGTATCATCTTCTGCTGGTTCTGGTAGGCGCGCACTTGTTGCTCATGGCGTTCTTTGCGCAGCTCCACGAACCGGCTGTAGTTGACATTATAATCGTATATGCGCCCGAGCGTGATCTCAATAGTCCGGTTGCAGACATTATCGATGAACGCACGGTCGTGGCTGACCATAAGCACCGCACTCTGACTCGCTTTGAGGAAGTCTTCGAGCCACTGAATAGACTCGATGTCCAGATGGTTCGTTGGCTCGTCCAACAGCAGTAGATCGGGATGACTCAAGAGGATTTTCGCTAACTCGATACGCATCCTCCATCCTCCTGAAAACTCCGTACACGGACGGTCAAAATCGCGTCTCTCGAAGCCGAGACCGATGATGGTTCTGTCCATCTCAGCAATGAACCGCGCTTCGTCCGTTTGTACATCGTCCTTGAGTCCGTTGTTCCTTATACTCATTACTTCTTCGCGAAGCGTGCGGTTGTCTTGGAAGAGCATGACCTGCGGCAGGTAACCGATAGTCATGTCCGATTCCCGCGCAATACGTCCGGCAGTGGGCTGATATTCGCCTGCAATCAAACGGAGTAGAGTAGTCTTGCCTGCTCCGTTTTTGCCCACTAAGGCAATGCGTTCCTTGCGGTTAACGAGGAACGTAATGTCGTCCAGCACAGGGCGGGACGAGAACTCCATGCTTATGTGGTCAATCGTGAGCATTGGTAGCCATTTTTTTATTGATAATACGCCAAAGAACCAGCGTCAAAGCCGTAGCCAAACCAAAGTCGGCAAGCATCAGCAGCCACATGTTCCAGTTCCGTCCGAGGATGCCTAAACCGATAAACAGAAGGCTTGCGGTGAGCAACACACAGGTCGTCTGGAAATGATTCAACCCCGTGCGAAGCAGCAGATGGTGAATATGGTTCTTGTCCGGCTCAAAGGGCGAGCGGTGTTTCTTGATACGCGTGATACTAACGCGGATGGTGTCGAAGATCGGAACAGTCAGCACGCAGATCGCTACCGCCGGAGCTGCACTCATATGAAGTGCCTCTGGAACAGCCGAATAGGCGTTGATCTCGCAGAAATGGAAGACGAAAGCAGTCATCAGATAGCCTAAGAGCAGACTACCGCTGTCGCCCATGAAAATCTTGTCCTTGCGTCCGAACACATTATAGATGAAAAAGACTGTCAGCACACCGATCATACACACACCAAGAATCGACCAAGTCGTCTCTCCTGCCAAACCGAAATAGATGGAGAAGAACAGGCAGTAGATGATTCCCAAACCGCTTGCAAGTCCGTCCACACCATCGATGAGGTTGATGGCATTGATGATAGCGAGCAGGATAAACAGCGACAGCAGATAACTCGGAATGATGCCTATCTCGTTGATGCCGAAAAGTCCGTGCAGATGGGTAATCCTCAAGTTGGAGAAACCGATGAGAGCGATGCCTGCTAAGGTCTCGCCAAACAGTTTTGCCATCGGACGGAGAACCAGCACATCGTCGATAAATCCGATCACCATAATGGAGAATAACCCAATGAAAAAGAAGTGGTTAGGCTCCGTCGGGTTGAAGAGCAGATAGGTCAGAATGAAGCTGATACAGATATTCAGTCCTCCAATATTGGGCACTTCGCCCTCGTGGCTCATTCGTTTATTGGGACGCACAACAAAGCCTTTCGCTTTCGCGATGCGAATGACAATCGGCATAAGTATAAGACCTAACAGAAAACTGATGAGGCCGATCAGATAATAATGTTGTTCAAAAAATGTTTGTATCATTGCGGATCAAGTTGTTCAAATACAGAGTTTTTACTGATATATTCCGGTACTAATTGTTTCATCTGTTTGACGGTGGTGAAGGTCTTGTCCTGCTCGCTGGTAACAATCAGTTCGTCGATTTGTTTGCTGACGATGTCATAATCGAACTCGCGAACCTTAGCAATCATGATCTTGCTGTTACTGGTCGGCAGGGTGTGTTCTTTTTGGTTGAGAAGCTCTTCGTAGAGTTTCTCTCCCGGACGCAGACCCGTGAAGACGATCGAGATGTCTTTGTCCGGCGTGTATCCGGCAAGGCGGATCATATTTCGTGCTAAATCCAAGATCTTCACCGGTTTACCCATATCGAAGACGAAGATCTCTCCGCCTTTGCCTAAGGTGCTTGCTTCCATGACGAGGCAGCAGGCTTCGGGGATCGTCATGAAATAGCGGATGATATCCGGATGCGTCACCGTCACCGGTCCGCCGGCTGCGATCTGTTTCTGGAAATAAGGTATCACCGATCCGTTGCTGCCTAACACATTGCCGAAACGGGTGGTGATAAACTTGGTACAATCGGGGTTTTCCTTTTGCAATTTATGGAAGAGTGACTGCACGTAGATCTCCGCAATACGTTTGCTGGCACCCATGATATTGGTGGGGTTGACAGCTTTGTCCGTAGAGATCATCACAAAGCGTTGCACACCGTATTTTACTGCCATGTCTGCCATGTTCTTGGTTCCCAACACGTTCGCGCGGATAGCTTCGTTGGGATAACTCTCCATGAGCGGCACGTGCTTGTACGCCGCTGCGTGATACACTACATCCGGACGCACTTCGTTGAAAATCTGCTCAATACGCGTCCTGTTGCGCACGTCGGCAATGATCGGGATAAATCGGTTGTTGGGGAACTGCTTGTTCAGATCCATCGTCAGGTCGTGCAACGGACTCTCCGCCATCTCTAACAGAACCGTTACTTGCGGCTCGTATTTCTGTACTTGGCGAACTAACTCGCTACCGATGCTACCGGCAGCTCCGCTGATGAGCACGACTTTGCCGCTGATGATCTGCCGAACGTTCTCGGTGTTGATATCTATCTCCGGACGCTCCAACAGGTCCTCGATCTTAATGGCGTCAATACGTCCGATGCGTTGTGCGTCTATGTCGTCAAGATTGTCGAACTTCGTGAAATAAGGCGTACTGAGAATACGGATATTATGGTCAATGAACACCTGTAAGTCTTGCGCAGGGTTGATCTCACGCATCTTAATCGGCGAAATGATGACATTCTGAATCTTGCGTTCTGCCATCCATTCAAAGAGGCTCTCATCCAGTTTCTTGACAGGCAGACCGGCCAACTCAAATCCGTAACGCTCATCGTTACCGGTAATGAATCCGACCGGATGATACGGGGTGTTTCCTGCCGAACGGAGCATCTTGGCGATGGACACACCGGCATATTTGGTGCCATAAATCATGACACGCGGACTACCGCTGCCATATTCCTGTAAGGTCTCGCCTATTGATTTGACGCCCACACGCAGCGAGAAAAGCAGCACAAAAGCGATCGGCACATAGGTCATAACGACGGTACTCAACATCGGGTGAGAGTGCGTCGTGAGCTGCATTGCTAAATTGAAAATCAGAATGACGATACCGGCAGCAAGGTTAGCGCCTAACACCTTGACCATGTCAATAAAGGTTGAGTACCGCAGGATGCCGGAATAGGTGTGAAAAGCCCAGAAGGTAATGAGCTGAACACCTATCACAATGAGGTATTGTACTCGGATCGAGTAGATCTCGGCACTCTCCGTTTGATAGTTAAAAACGCCGCTACCGATCCATACACTCAGCCAAAAAGCGATAGTGCAGAGCAGCATATCTAATAGCAACACACTCCAGCGCGGGACATAACCGATCGCCGGAAGGTGTGAGAATGTGTCTGAATGAAGTACTTCTTTAATTTTTTCGTGTATCATGATTGATTTCTATTTGCTGGGCAAGATACTTGCCTGTATAACTCTCTTTGCATTGTGCCACCTCTTCAGGTGTACCTGTGCAGACGATCCGTCCGCCTTCTTTGCCGCCTTCGGGACCCAAGTCAATCACATGATCAGCCGCTAAGATAACAGCGGGATTGTGCTCAATGATGATGACCGTGTGTCCTTTGCTGATGAGCCGATTGAGGGCTTGGAGAAGCACCTCTATATCGCGATGATGCAGACCCGTCGTCGGTTCGTCGAAGACAAAAATAGTGGGTTCGCTCTCTTCCTGTGCGATGAACGAAGCTAACTTCACGCGCTGACTCTCTCCGCCGGAAAGCGTACTGCTGCTCTGACCTAACTGCACATAGCCGATGCCGACATCTTGCAGCGGTTTGAGACGCTTGACGATCTTTGCACACTCGGGACTCTCGCTGAAAAACTCCACCGCTTGGTTAACGGTCATGCAGAGGATGTCGTAGATCGATTTGCCTCGGTAGTGAACATCCAAGATGTCCTGTTTGAACCGCCGTCCGTGGCATTGCTCGCATTCCAACACCAGATCCGCCATGAACTGCATCTCGATGGTGATCGTTCCTTCGCCTTGACAGGTCTCGCATCGTCCGCCAGGAGTGTTGAACGAGAAATGTGCAGGGGTCAGTCCCAACTGTTTGGCAAGCGGCTGTTCCGCAAACAAACGCCTGATCTCATCGTACGCTTTGAGGTACGTCACAGGATTACTTCTGCTGCTGCGACTCAGCGGGTTTTGATCCACAAACTCAATATCGCGCATCAGTTGCAGACTGCCGCTGAGGTGCCCGAAATCGCCTGTGTGTTCAGCAAACGTGCCGCCGTAGTGTTTCTTGAGGGCAGGGTAGAGCACTTTGCTCACCAGCGAACTCTTACCGCTACCACTGACACCCGTCACAACGGTCATCACATGCAGCGGAAAACGTACCGTCAGATCCTTCAGGTTGTTCTCGCATGCCCCTTGTATCTCAATATAGTTGTTCCAATGCCGCCTTTGTTTCGGGATGTTGAGTGTGAACATCTCCGGTCGCGGTTGACCTTCATAAACCACTTCTCCGCCGTGACGACCGGCTGCGGGACCGATCTCAATGATGTGATCCGCTGCTGCGATGATATCCTCGTCATGCTCCACTACCACGATCGTATTGCCTAAATCGCGCAACTCCTTGAGCACATGAATCAGCCTTTCTGTGTCCCTCGGATGAAGACCGATAGATGGCTCGTCCAAGACGTAAAGCGAACCTACTAAGCTGCTTCCTAACGATTTAGCAAGGTTGATTCGCTGGCTCTCACCGCCGGATAGCGTGTTGCTCTGCCGGTTCAAAGTCAGATAACTCAGACCCACATCTTGCATGAACTGCAAACGGCTGTTGATCTCGTGCAGCAGCATCTCCGCCGTCTGACGCTCTATATCCGTCAACTCGATATGCTTAAACCACTCCTGCAACTCCGACAGCGGCATCGTGCATAGCTGCTGAATGCTCTTTCCGCTCACGAGCACATATTCGGCTTCACGGCGTAAATGCAGACCGTGACAAACCGGACAGGTCGTCTTGCCTTTGTACCGCGCAAGCATCACTTTGTATTGGATGCGGCTATATTGTTTCTCTTCCAACTCATGGAAGAAAGCGTTCAGACCCTTAAACCACTGATTACCTGTCCAAATCAGATGTTTCTGTTCGGGTGTCAACGCATAGTAAGCTGTGTGTATCGGGAAGCCGAACTGAGCCGCGTTATAGATCAGCTCGTTCAACCACGGCTGCATCTTCTCGCTCTGCCAGCAAGCGATAGCTCCGTCGTAGATCGACTTCGATTTGTCGGGCACTACCAAGTCCTCGTCAATACCCATCACAATGCCCACACCCTTGCATTCCGGGCAGGCTCCGACAGGGTTATTGAAATCGAACAAGTGCTCACTCGGCTCCATGAAACGGATACCATCGGCTTCAAAACGTTCGGAGAACACTTTCTCCCGATTGTTCATCCATAACCGGCATTCACCTTGACCTTCGAAGAACGCTGTCTGCACGCTGTCCGCAAAACGGTTACTGGTCGCTTGTTCGCCGTCCGTCACAATACGGTCAACCAACAGATAAGCCTCGTGCCCCTCTGCTTTTTCCCATGTGTTGTCGTCCAGACGAACGGTGTCTCCGTCTATCAGCAGACGGCTAAAACCCTGACTCTGCCATAAAGCCAACTGCTCTTGCAACGTCCGTCCTTCCGGCAGGATAATCGGGCTGATCAGATAGACACGAGTCCCTTTGGGCTGCGCTTCCATGTATGCCACCACATCGCGGATCGTGTTCTTGCGTACCTCATCTCCGCTCACGGGCGAGTACGTCCTGCCCACGCGCGCGTACAGAAGTTTCAAGTAGTCGTAGATCTCCGTCACGGTTCCCACCGTTGAACGCGGGTTACGGCTACTCACTTTCTGCTGGATAGCGATAGCAGGCGGGATGCCTTCTATCTTCTCCACCTCGGGTTTCTGCATACGACCCATGAACTGACGCGCGTACGCACTCAAGCTCTCTACATATCTGCGCTGACCTTCCGCATAGAGCGTGTCAAAGGCCAGCGAACTCTTTCCGCTGCCGCTCACGCCTGTCACTACCACCAACTTATTGCGCGGTATATCTACCGTCACATGCTTTAAGTTGTGGGTCTCTGCGCCCTCGATATGTATAAAATCCTCACTTTTCACTTACTCTGCTGCTTTGTAAGCTTTCTTCTGTATCTCGATAAAACGTGCGTCGGTGGTGTCCCGCATAGCTTTGGTCAGCCTCGGAACGCGAATAGGGGTACCCACCGGTATATTACTCGGGTTGGAAATATGATCTTTGTTGGCTTCGTATAAATACGGCCAATAGATCTTGTCTCCGTAGTGCTTCTTAGCAATCCAAGTCAAACGGCTACCCGGAGTGATCTCTTCGGTCAACAGAATATCGTCAAAACGCCATGTATCAGCCGTTTTCGGTTGCACAGTTGTTTGGGGCTTAACCTCTTTTGGTTTTTCTACTTTTTGCTTAACCTCTTTCGGTTTTTCTACTTTTTGCTCAACGGCTTTCGGTTCTTCCGCTTTCTCAACCGCTTTTGGTTCTTCTGCTATTACGATCTCTTTCTCTCCTCCCTCTTGTTTGGCAACTTCCGGATTAACCGACACAGAATCAGCTCCTTCACCGAATATAGATTCTGTATAACCTGCTTTCTTTTCGATCGATTCGATCTCCACTCTTTGCTTTGTGATCTCTTCTAACCAGCTGCTCAACTGTCGGCGCATGAAGAAATAGCCGGTAAAGAGCAACATCAGCAATAGAACAACGCAGATGAGTATATCTCGTACAAAATGATACTTCTTTTTCTGTTTCGGTCTCTCGACTTCCACTTCCGGTTCCGGCTCTACAACAGGCTCTGGTTCCGGTTCTACAATGGGTTCCGGCGTTACAACAGGTTCCGGTTCTACCACTGGTTCCGGCTCTGTCTCCACAACAGGTTCGGGCTCCGGTTCCTGTTCTACCACAGGCTCCGGTTCAACAACGCCTTCCTGTTCCGGCTCTGCACCTATTTCCTCTATCCTTTCACCTTTCACCTCTTCCTTTGCCTCTTCCTTTGGACTCTGTCCCAATTCACCGAGTATATCCACAATCTCCTCTGCTTGAGCACCGAGTTTCTGTATCGGGTCAATTTCTTTAGATCCGGCGGGGTCATTATCGGTCTGTATTCTGTCAGCGTAGCGGTCTGTACTCTGTACTCCTTTTTCCACCAGTTCCTTCACACCGGCTTCGGGCATGAAAGCAATCTTATTATATCCTTCGATAATAATCTCTTCGCCGGTCGTCACATTCACGCTCTTACGAGGCGCAACAGCTTGCAAACGGAAGATGCCCAAACCATTGATCTTCACCTGCTTATCGGCTTTCAGGGCTTCTATCAACTGTGCATTGAAAGCGCTCAGAAAAAGGTTTGCCTCTTTCTCGCTAACACCGGCACGAGTAGCTAACGCACGGCGCAATTCGGTCCAACTGAGTTTGTTTTCTGCCATAGATTAGATCTTTTTGAGTTCATCTTTCAGGTTTGCAACAGGTCTGAATACCAGTTGGTTCTTACTGGGCACAACGGTACGTTCGCCCGTGCGAGGGTGAACGATGGTACGTGCGCTACGCGTCTTGACTTCAAGCACTCCGAGTCCTTGTAACTGTATAGCCTTACCTGCCATCAGGTTTTCACGCATGATAGCATTGCTTGTACTCAATAACTCTTCTGTTTTCTTTTTACTCAGCCCGGTTGCGCTTGCTACCAAACCGATTAAGTCTTTTGTAAGCATATTGTTGTTTCTTATCTTTTCTTATAACCTTTCACCTTTCACCTTTCACCTTTCAATCTCTCCGTACAGGTCAAACTCCTCCGCTTTCGTGATCTTCACCTCGCAAAACTCACCGACCTGTCCATTGTCCATTGTCCCTTGTCCATTGTCCTTTATTAGCACTTCGCAATCCACCTCAGGGCTGTCAAATTGTGTCCTGCCAATAAGATACTCGCCTTCTTCACGGTCGATCACCACGCGTTGAACCGTTCCCACTAACCGCTGCATCAACTCGCCGCTGATACCTTGCTGAATAGCCATCAGTTCCTCCACGCGTCTCTCTTTCACTTCTTGCGGAATGTCATCTTTATAGTGTTTGTTAGCGTACGTGCCTTCCTCGTCCGAGTAAGCAAAACAGCCCATTCGCTCAAATCGCATTTCTTTCACCCACGTCTTCAGCTCCTCAAAATCCTCCTCTGTCTCGCCCGGATGACCAACTAAAAGGGTCGTGCGTATACATATGCCCGGTACGCGCTCGCGTATTTTATGAATGAGTGCATCCTGTTCCGCACGTGTGATATGCCTTCTCATCAGCCCCAACATGTGATCCGTGCAATGCTGCAAAGCGATATCGAGGTATTTGCACACATTCTTATGTTTTGCCATGACGTCGAGCAGTCCTTCCGGAAAATCAGTCGGGTACGCGTAGTGCAGTCGGATCCATTCCACACCCTCTATCTGTGCCATCCGATCCACCAGTTCCGGCAGTAAGTGCTTATTTGTACTTTGTACTTTGTCCCTTTGTCCCTTAACTAGATCCAGCCCATAGCTGCTCAAGTCCTGTGCAATCACGTTGATCTCTTTCACGCCTTGCTTGACTAACCACCGTACCTCGTCCAGTATCTCCTCCATCGGTCGGCTTGTATGCCTTCCTGTGATCAGTGGTATAGCGCAGTACGAGCACATCCGGTTGCATCCCTCGCTGATCTTCATATACGCGTAGTGCTTCGGTGTCGTCAACTTCCGTTCATAATACTTACAACTCTTAACTTCTCTCAACTCTAAACTCTCAACTCTCAACTCTTTGGTCAATTCGAGGAAGTCGAATTTACCATAGTATTTGTCCACTTCCGGCATCTCCGCCTCCAGCTCAGCTCTATATCGCTCGCTCAGGCATCCCATGACGATCAGTTTCCGTAGTTTGCCTTTTTTCTTCCTTTCCGCCATCTGGAGTATCATGTTGATACTCTCTTCTTTGGCATCGCCGATGAATCCGCAGGTATTGATCACGCACACTTCCCCTTTTGGTTCTTCGGGGTCATGTACACACGTCCATCCTGCGGCTTCCAACTGTCGCATCACTCGCTCTGCATCTACCAGATTCTTCGAGCATCCCAACGTTATAAAATCAACTACGCCCTGCTTCACGAGATATTCATTATTAATTATTCATTGTTAATTACCAAGGTCGCAATGGAACTTCAGTCGTACCAACCGTACGTGCATCTCGTCGTAGTAATCCTCGCCTAATTCCTCCATTGCCTTCTTGATATTATCGTCGTCGGCGTTCTTGAAATACTCGTATATATCCGCCTCTTCATCGGGGTCAACCACTTCTTTGATGAAATAGTTGATATTGATCTTCGTGCCGCTGAAAACGATCGCTTCCAGCTCGTCCATCATCTCTTCCATGGACATTCCGTTGCTTTCTGCCAAATCGTCCAGATCCACACGCCTATCAATCGCCTGAATGATCTGTTTCTTACGCGTGGACTTCTTTGCAACCGTGCGAATACGCAAATCTTCCGGACGAATGATCTCATTCTCCTCTACGTATTCCTTAATTACGCGCAGGAACTCGTCGCCGTAACGTTTGGCTTTCGCTACGCCCACACCCGGGATCATCAGCAGCTCCTCCATCGTGATAGGATAGGTAGTTGCCATAGCTTCCAGACTCGGGTCTTGGAAGATCACAAACGGCGGTACGTCGTTTTTCTTGGCTACCTTACGGCGGATATCTTTGAGGATAGCGAACAGCACTTCATCCGCTGCCGAACAAGTAGCGCCTCCGCCTTCCATATCCATCTCGTCGTCGTCATGAACCTCTATCGGCACTTCGAACTTACCCGGTTTGCGAATAAATTTCGTACCATCTTTGGTCAACTTTAGATCGCCGTAACTGTCCACATCTTTGGTGATCATGCCCACCAGCAAAGCCTGTCGTAGGATAGCGTGCAGCGTGCTCTCGTCTTCGTCACTTGCAGCTCCGAAGTTCTCCAACTCATCGTGGTGATAACTCATCACTTCAGCCGTCTGGTTTCCGTGCAAAATATCCACGATGTGCTCGGCTTTATGATGCTCGTTCACCTGCTGAATCGTCTCCAATGCCAGTTGCAGCAACTCGCTCGCATCTACTTGCTTATACGTCTTACGGCAGTTATCGCAGTTACCGCATTTCTCCTCCGTGTACTCCTCGCCGAAATAGTGAAGCAGCAACTTACGGCGGCAGATCGTACTCTCCGCATAGCTCTGCGTCTCAAACAGCAACTGGTTGCCGATACCTATCTCCTTCGGAGTCTTGTCTTTCTGGAATCGTCTCAAACGCTCGATATCATCCGGGCTGTAGAAACAGAGGCAGTAACCCTCACCTCCGTCTCGTCCTGCACGACCGGTCTCCTGATAGTATCCCTCCAGACTCTTCGGAATATCGTAGTGTACCACGAACCGCACATCCGGTTTGTCGATACCCATACCAAAAGCGATCGTGGCTACAATCACCTGCACTTCCTCCATGAGGAACGCATCTTGGTTTGCCGAACGGGTAGCAGCGTCCATGCCGGCATGGTAAGGACGTGCGGAGATACCGTTCACTTTCAGCACTTCCGCCAAATCCTCCACTTCCTTGCGCGATAAACAATATACGATACCGCTCTTACCTTCCATTCCGCGAATGAAACGAACTAAGTCTTTATCTACGTCCGATGTCTTCGTACGTACTTCGTAATACAGGTTCGGTCTGTTGAAACTGCTCTTGAAAACCGTTGCATCCATCATCCCTAAGTTCTTCTGGATGTCTTTCTGCACTTTCGGCGTAGCCGTGGCTGTCAGAGCGATGATAGGCGCCTTACCGATACGTTGTACCATACTGCGGATCTGGCTGTACTCCGGACGGAAATCGTGACCCCATTCCGATATACAGTGTGCCTCATCCACGGCGTAGTAAGAGATCTTCACGCCTTTCAGGAAGTCCACGTTCTCCGCTTTCTGCAAGCTCTCGGGAGCCAGATACAGCAGTTTCGTCTTGCCTGCCAAGACATCTTCTTTGACAGCGTTAATCTCACCTCTGCTCAAGCTCGAGTTGATGAAATGGGCAACGCCCTCTTCCTCCGAGTAGTTGCGCATGGCATCTACTTGGTTCTTCATCAGCGCTATAAGCGGTGAGATAACAATCGCCAAACCGTCCATGATCAATGACGGCAACTGGAAACACAAACTCTTACCGCCGCCTGTTGGCATCAGTACGAATGTGTCTCTTCCTTCCATCACATTCCGGATGATGGCTTCCTGATTCCCTTTGAACGTGTCAAAACCAAAATAGTTTTGCAACGCCTTAATCAATTCCTCGTGTGTTATATTCATAATTTTTATTTATATTCTTTTCATCTCTCATCCCTTCATCCTCTCATCCTCTCATCCCTTCATCCTCTCATCCTCTCATCCTCTCATCCCCTCATCCTCTCATCCCCTCATCCTCTCATCCTCTCATCCTCTCACCCTCTCACCCTCTCATCCTCTCATCCTCTCATCCTCTCATCCACTCATTTCGGGTGCAAAGTTACACATAATTTTTTATATATGCAAGAGTACATGACTTTTTTTTGTAAAAAAACGTATTTTGTCCCCCAAAACCTCCGATGAATTCGGCATTTTTAGCCCCTTTTTTGCTCATCTCTCTAACCTCCTCCCACCGACCCATCTCGCTCCTCCCACTGACCCGTCTCGTACCTTCAAC